>CAYWZI010000215.1:0-3232 GCA_964462815.1 uncultured Microbacteriaceae bacterium | reverse complement strand
CTTCCGCACCCCCTGGAATGTCTTCGACTTCCTCATCGTCGTCTTGATCCCATTCCTCGATGGCGGAACCGTCATCTTCCGGCTTGTGCGTTTGCTGCGCATCTTGCGCATCTTCCGCTTCTTGCCCGAAGCGCGCATTCTCATGCTCTCGATGATCAAGTCGGTCGCACCGCTCGCGAGCCTGGCGGTGCTCATCATCTTCCTCATGTTCATCTACGCCATGGCGGGGGTGTACCTGTTCGGCGAAGCCAACCCCGAGGGCTGGGGCAACATCGGAGCCGCGATGGTCTCGCTGACGATCCTGCTGACGCTCGAGAACTTCCCCGACTCGTTCACCGGTGGTCTCGCGATCACACCGTGGGCTCTGCTGTACTTCTTGAGCTACATGTTCTTCATCGTGTTCACGGTGTTGAACATCCTCATCGGCATCGTGCTCACGGCTATGGACCAAGCGCGTGAGGAGGTCACTGCTGACCGAGCGGCTGAGGGTCTGCCGACTGCGGGAGGCAGGGCGACAACGGCGCACCACGACATGGCGACTCGCGAAGAGGTCGATGAGCTGAGCAGTGAACTCGATGCCGCCGAGCGGACGGGGAAAGCATCCCCCGACCACATCCGGCGGCTCCGTGAAGAAATCGCCCGTCTGAGTGTGTCAGGAGCATCGTCGTGAGTGTGCGAGGTGTCACCGCCGGAATTCTCGGAACCATCGGGTTGCTCTTGCTGCCCTCCGCCGTGATGGCGCACTGGGCGACTGTGCAGCTCGTCGAGACCGACCGATTCGTGACCGCGCTGGCTCCGCTTGCGGACGACCCGGCTGTGCAAGACCGCATCATTCTCGAAGTGACTGCGCTCGTTGACGAGCAGGTTGACATCGACGCCGTCACCAGCGAGCTTCTCGCCGGACTCGGCGAAGCGCTTGAACTGGGGCCGCGCGCGCAGGACGCGCTCGAGCTCGTGAGCGCACCCATCGCGGCAGGTGTGCGGTCGCTCGTTGCGGACGTGGTGACCGAGGTCGTTCGCTCTGATGCGTTCAGTGCGGCATGGCAGCGCTCGGTCGAGGTGCTGCACGCGCAGACTATCCGCCTTCTGGCAGGGTCGACCGACTCTCTGCTTGAACTCGATCGCGACGGCACACTCAGCCTGCCGCTCGGCCCGATTGTCGCCGACGTGCGTGCCGCGCTTGTCGAGCAGGGGGTTCCGTTCGCTGCAGCGATTCCCGATGTCGATCGGTCTATCGCGCTCGCCGAGTTGCCCAACCTCGCGCTCGCGCGCGTCGTCTACCAAGTGGGCATCGCGGTCGGCGTGTGGCTGCCGTGGATCACCGCCGCTTTCCTGGCCGCGGCTCTCCTGCTCGCCCCGCGCGCTGCCACGCTGCGAACCCTCGGCGTCATGACAGCGGTCGTCGCTGGGCTCTTGGCGCTCGGATTCGCTCTGGGCCGCATAGCGCTTGTTGCGTATGTCGGGCCAGAGTCGTCGGCGCTCGCCGGAGTAGTCTTCGACGCCGTCCTCGGCTATGCCATCACGACGGTGCTTGCCCTTGTGATGATCGGTCTGCTGGTCACCATCGTGGGTTGGTGGCTCGGGCGATCCGCGCTCGCCACACGGTGGAGAGAACGCGTGCAGGCAGGCTTCTCCTCGGCACGCTCTGCGCGCGCGAACAGCGGTTTCGGGTTGGGCGGGTTCGGCGAGCTGATGTACCGCTATCGTCGGCCCCTGCGTATCGCGCTCTTCGTACTTGCCGCGCTGCCGGCCGTGCTGAACCCACCGCTGTCGATGCTGTCGGTCTTCGGCAGCGCGACGCTCGCCCTCGGCTTGATCGTTCTCGCCGAAGTGTTCATGACCGAGCCGACTCCCGCAGTCGAGGCCCCGCCAGAACCACCCGCTGCCGCGACCGCGGCTCCGGTCAAGTCGAGCACCGCGAAGCCCCGCACAACGAAGGCGAGCACTGCGACGTCGAGCACTGCAGCGGCAAGTACGACCAAGCCCTCGGCCGCGAAACCCGCTCGTACGACGGCACCGAAGCCGAAAGCTTAGGCCAGGTCTTTCTCCATGCACACGCTGAAATCGTCTCCGACGTAGGGGCCGAAGTTGGGGATGTGGCGGTATCCCCGCGCCTCATAGAGCGCGATGGCCGCGAGTTGCTTCGGCCCGGTCTCGAGCTGGAGGGTGTGGATGTTGCGCTCGCGCGCGGCGTGCTCGAGAGCATCCATGACCAGGGTCGCGATGCCGCGCCCCCGCCCACTCTCGTTAACGAACAGTCGCTTGAGCTCACCCGAACCGTCGCCTCGATCGACAAGCGCCGCCATGCCGAGTGCCGTGCCGTGCTCATCGCGGGCGACGACCACGGTCACGTCGCCGGCGGCAAGCTCGTCGAGGTCGAGCATGTAGCAACTGTCAGCCGGGTAGAGGCTCAGGGCGTAGGCGTCGCTCGCGCGCAGCATGGCTTCAATCTCGGGCTGGCGCGGGTTCTCGATGGCGATAGAGGTCACGATCGGCCCAGAATACCGGCGTTGTGCGGGGTCTCGGGTAGCATGAGGGGTCGGCTGAAGACGGCGCGGGCCTTCCGCGTGAGCATTGTGTGCGTTTTCGGGCCGGTACTCTCCGCCACTCGGCGGTAAGAGATCACCTCAGATGTGACGGCCCCCAGTCGACGACTGCCTGGGTTCGCGGCGCGCGTGCGCCGACGACGCTTCTCTCGTACCAAGCAGAAAGAACCATGCCTCAGAACAACACGGGCGACGCTTCGCGCGCGCCCCAGAACTCTCGCTCATCGTCAACTCGCTCGTCGGGCTCGGGCGCATCGACCTCTCGGACGTCGAGCTCTCGCTCGGCGAGCGGCTCATCGCGCGCGTCGACGCCCGGCTCGCGCAGCCCGAAGCCCCGCGGCTACCGCCCCGACGATGCCGACGCGACCACGGCCAAGAAGGCACGCTGGAGCCGCGACGAACGCGTCGACCGGGGGCACGCCCCCGAGCGTTCTCGCCCCGAGTCGGCGTCGCGCGACGATCGCGCCGCGGCGCCGCGTCAGCAGCGGGATGACCGCACCCAGCGCCCCCAGCGCGACGACCGCGGCTCGGCTCCTCGAGCTCAGCGCGATGACCGGTCGGGTCGCCCCCAGCGGGATGACCGCGGGTCTGCTCCTCGTGCGCAGCGCGATGACCGCGGTGCTCGCCCGCAACGCGACGATCGCTCTGGCCGTCCGCAGCGTGATGAACGCAGTGGTGCCGCCCGC
>CAYWZI010000214.1:0-3255 GCA_964462815.1 uncultured Microbacteriaceae bacterium | reverse complement strand
GCTTCTGGCGTGCTGACACGGTCGAGGTGCTCACCCCGAGCGAGCCCCGGCAGGCGCACGTCTGGGGCGCGGCGAGTCTCGACCGCGACCCCCGCTCCCGTGTCGGGGGTGCCGAGTTCGGGCACATCGTCTTGGCGCACCAGCGCGAACTCAAGCGCCAGGTGCTCGCCGAGTCACTGCAGCGCATGGCGGGTATCGAGAGCGATGTCATGGTCGAGGCGCTGCCCGGCGATGACGCGGCGAACGGCCTCGGATGGCGCACGCGCATTCGCCTGCACGTCGACGACCAGGGGCGCATCGGGCCGATGGCGGCGCGATCGCACACGGTAATTCCGGTGTCGGATGCTCCCCTCGCGACCACCGCAGTGCAGGCCATCACTCCGTTCGCCGAGAGGTTTCACGGCCTTGGCGCGGTCGACGTGCTCGCCCCGAGCGTGGGTGAACCGCGGCTGGTGATCGGCGAGCAGAAACCCACCGTGATCGCCGAGCAAGTCGGCGATCGGCGCTTCCAGCTCGATGACACCGGGTTCTGGCAGGTTCACCGCGCGGCTGCCGCGGCCCTGACCCTCGCGGTGCAGGAGGCGATCGACGAGACTCGCTTCGATGCTCGAGCAGACAATCTCGATCTGTACGGCGGCGTGGGGCTCTTGGCTGCCGCTGTCGCCGATCGCTTCGGCGGGGCGACGCGCATCACGAGTGTCGAATCCGACGAGCGAGCAACGGACCACGCCTCCGAGAACCTCGCTGAAGGGCTCGGTGCCTCAGCCGAGAGCGGCCGCGTCGATCGGTGGCTGCGCGCACTTCAATCAAGTGCATCGGCGGGTGACCGCGAACGACTGCGTGCGGCAACCGTCGTGCTCGACCCCCCGCGATCGGGCGCTGGCACCGAGGTCATGGCGATCTTGGGCAGCCTTGCTCCCGCGCAATTGGTCTATGTCGCGTGCGACCCCGTTGCCCTTGCGCGCGATGTCGCTCTCGCGGCACAGTCGGGTTACCGGCTGGCGCGCATCCGTGCTTTCGATCTCTTTCCGCACACGCACCACGTTGAGGCCGTCGCGACCCTCGTGCGCGACTGACCTCGTGACGGATGTCCCCCGACGAGGGGGGTCGTGCGGGCGGACTTTTTGCCCTGCGCGCTCAGTGCCGCCGATAGCATGGAAGCCCTGGTGCACCCGAACACGATCGGAACACGGCACCCTCTTCGGCGAAGGGCATGGTTCGACTGTCGTGGTGGCTTCGACCAGCAAGCAAGTGCGCGTCGCGATCGTCGACGACCACGAGTCTGTCCGGCTCGGTTTGCAGGCGGCGTTCTCCAACGCCGGATTCGACGTCGTCGAGACTGCCGCCAGTGTGCCCGAACTGGTCGAGGGTCTCGACAATCGTGAGGTCGATGTGGTCGTGCTCGATCTCTCGCTCGGCGACGGTTCGAGCGTTACCGAGAACGTCAAGGCAGTGCAGGCCACCGGGAGCGCCGTGTTGGTCCATTCGATCGCCGACCGTGTTGCGAGTGTTCGCGAAGCGCTCGCGGCGGGCGCCGCGGGCGTTATCCCGAAGTCGTCGGCGACGAGTACGGTCATCGCCGCGGCAGAAACGGTCGCTCGCGGCGAAGTTCTCAACAACCTCGAGTGGGCGAGCGCAATCGACGCTGACCGTGACTTCGCCAAGGCGCAGCTGGGTCGGCGCGAACGCGAGATTCTTCACCTCTACGCCAGCGGCCTGCCGCTGAAGCTCGCAGCGCAGCAGCTGGGCATCGGCTACTCCACAGCGCGCGAGTACCTCGACCGTATTCGCGCGAAGTATGTCGAGGTTGGGCGACCCGCGCCGACGAAGGTCGACTTGCTTCGTCGTGCCGTTGAAGACGGAATTCTTCCCGGCCTCGACCCTGATGGTGATGACTCCCCCTGAGCAGGTCGCGGCGCTGGCGAGCAAGTCTGACCGCACACCACTGAGCCGCAAGCGCGTCGACACGGTCGTTTCGCGGTCCGTCGCCTGGTTCGGCATCGTGTTTGGGTTGCAGGCCGTCCCGCTGCTGCTCGACCAATACAGCCTCGGGCAGCCCATCTGGTCAGCGGTCGCCGTGGGGGCCATGTATGGTTCGTTGCTCACGGCACTTCTCTGCTCGTCGATCAAGCGGTGGGTGATCGGCTCCCACTTGCTCGTGTCGTTCGTGTACGTCGCCGCACTGCTCACCTGGCCGTTCTTCCTCGCGGACCCAGCCGTGACGCAAACCGGCAACCACTGGCTCTATCAGCTCACGACGGTGGCGACGGCGACAGCGGCGATCGGGTTCCCGGTTCGCCGGGCCCTCGCCTATTTGATCATCGTCCCCATCATCTATGGCGTGATCCGTGTAACCCCCGCAGGCGGAGGTGCGCCGTGGGAACTGGGGGTGTTCGATGCCGTCTACGCGATCATCCTTGGGGGTGGCGTGCTCGTGATCGTCACGATGACTCGGGTCGCCGCCACGTCGGTCGATGAAGCCCAGGGCATGGCACTCGATCGATACGCCCGAGCGGTGCGTCAGCACGCTACCGAGGTTGAGCGGGTGCACGTCGACTCGATCGTGCATGACAGCGTGCTCACCACGCTGCTGACAGCGGCACGCGCGGAGACCCCCGAGCAGCAGGCGCTCGCCGCGCAAATGGCATCGAGCGCGATGCAGCACCTTCGCGAAGCCGCGCTCGTCTCACCCGATGATGGCTCGACCGTGCGGCTGCGGCAGCTCGCTGATCGCATTGTCTCGTCGGCGCGCGAAATGCAGGCGCTATTCACCGTGCGGGTCAGATCGCTTGACACCCGAGTGATCCCGTCGGCGCAGGCTGAAGCGCTCTACTCGGCGGCCGTGCAGGCGATGGTCAACAGCGTTCAGCACGCGGGCGGCCCTGAGGTTCGGCGCTGGCTCAAGGTGTCGGGCGTTCACGGCGGGGCGGTCGAGATTGAAGTGGGTGACGCGGGGCGCGGCTTCGACATGTCGCAGGTTCCTGAGGCGAGGCTCGGGGTGCGCCGCTCGATCATCGAACGTACGGCGAGTGCTGGAGGTCATGCCGACGTCGTGTCGTCGCCCGGAAAAGGGACCGTTGTCACGCTATCGTGGCCGGTCTTCACCCCCGATGAACTCGATACCGGGGAGGCCCCCGCGTGAGAATCGGTGTTCCCCGCTCGCTCATCGTCTCGATGGCCGGGATCTTCTCGATGTACCACATCGTTCTCGGGCTCTACACGATCGATGTGCCCACGAACCCACTACCGGTTCTC
>CAYWZI010000213.1:0-3268 GCA_964462815.1 uncultured Microbacteriaceae bacterium | reverse complement strand
GACGACGAGGGCACCTCTGGTGATGACCTCTCAGCGATTCTGCGCATCCTCGCCGCCCTCAGTCGCTGAGCCACAAACCCCCTGCGCTCCCCCGGCCCGCGTGACTACGCTGACGGGCATGACCGATACCGAGACCCCCGTTCGCATCACTGTCGAGCGCGACGGCCACGTGCTGCTCATCGGCCTCAACCGGCCCGATAAGCGCAACGCAGCCGACGTCGCCATGCTCGAACAACTCGCCCTCGCCTATGGCGAGCTCGACCGTGACCCTGAGGTGCGCGTCGGCGTCGTCTTCGCCCACGGTGACCACTTCACCGGTGGCCTCGATCTGGGGGACATCGTGCCGCGCATCGGGCCGAACGGGCTCGCGATGGTGCCTGAGGGAGGCATTCACCCCTGGGGCATGGACGGCACGCGCGTCCGCAAACCTGTCGTGTTGGCCGTGCAAGGCACATGCTTGACCCTGGGCGTCGAGCTCATGCTCGCGAGCGACATCGTCGTCGCCGCACACGACACGGTCTTCGCGCAACTCGAGGTCGCGCGCGCGATTCTGCCATTCGGGGGCGCGACGACGCGATTCGCCGCTGCGGCTGGTTGGGGCAACGCGATGCGTTGGATGCTCACCGGCGACCGCTTCGACGCCGCCGAGGCGCACCGCTTGGGTCTCGTGCAAGAGGTCGTCGAGCCGGGTGAACAGCTGGCTCGTGCTCGCGAGCTGGCGGGTCGGATCGCGGCGCAGGCTCCCCTTGCCGTGCAGGCAACTCTCGCGAACGCTCGACTCGCGGTGCGCGACGGTGTGGCCGCCGCCGAAGCCCAGCTTCCGGGTGAACTCGTGCGTCTGATGCGGAGCGAAGACGCCGCGATCGGCATGCAGGCCTTTCTCACCCGTACCGAGCCGGAGTTCGTGGGACGGTAGCTCTATGCCCACCATCACCGCCACGGCCGCCACCGACTTCCCCGCAGCAGACGAGTACGACCTCGTCGTCATCGGAGCAGGCGCGGTCGGCGAGAACGTCGCCGACCGCGCTGTTCAGGGCGGCCTGAGCGTGCTCATCGTTGAGAACGAGCTTGTGGGCGGCGAGTGCTCCTACTGGGCGTGCATGCCGTCGAAGGCGCTGCTGCGCGCCGGCACGGTGCTGCGCGCAGCGCACGCCGTACCCGGTGCGCGCGCCGCGGTGACGGGCGCGATCGATGCCTCGGCCGTGCTCGCGAGCAGAGATCAGGTCGCGAGCGACTGGAACGATGCTGGGCAAGTGCGATGGTTACAGAAGGCGGGCATCGCGCTTGCGCGCGGGCACGCGCGCCTTGACGGTGAACGGCGTGTGGTCATCACCGCAGCCGACGGATCGACGCGACTCGTCACAGCAACGCACGCCGTGGCGATCTGCACGGGCAGCACGGCAGTGATGCCGCCCATCGAGGGCCTCGCCGAGTCGCGACCGTGGACCTCGCGTGAGATCACGAGCATCGAGAAGATTCCCGCCCGATTGGGCATTATCGGCGGCGGTGTGGTCGGGTGCGAAATGGCCACGGCATTCACGAGCTTGGGCAGTCGCGTGACGCTGCTGGCCCGCAGCGGCCTACTCGCGGGCGTCGAGGACTTCGCGGGCGCCGCCGTTGCCGAACGGCTGCGTGCCGATGGGGCCGACGTGCTGCTCAGCACGAGCCCTGAGCGCGTGGATCGCGCCAGCGATGGCACGGTGACCCTGACACTTTCGGGCGGCCGCGAGCTCGAGGTCGATGAGCTCGTCGTGGCGACGGGCCGTGCTGCGGCGACGAGCGACCTCGGGCTCGAGACCATCGGGCTCGAGCCCGGTGCGTGGCTCGAGGTCGACGACACTCTTCGAGTGCCCGGCCACGATTGGCTCTACGGCGTCGGTGACGTCAACCACCGGGCACTGCTCACGCACCAGGGCAAGTACCAAGCACGAGCGGCGGGCGACGTGATCGCGGCACGCGCGCGGGGAGCATCCGTCGACGACGCTGTGTGGGGTGCCCACGTGGCGACGGCCGACCACGACGCGGTGCCGCAGGTGACGTTCACGAGTCCCGAGGTCGCGAGCGTGGGCCTCACCGCTGCGCAGGCCGAGAAGAAGGGCCTTCGCACTCGCGTTGTTGACTACGAACTCGGGTGGCTTGCGGGCGCGACGGTGCATGGCGAGAACTACCGCGGCACGGCCCGCATGGTCGTCGACGAGAGTCGCGGGGTCATCGTCGGGTTCACGCTCGTCGGCGACGACGTCGGCGAACTGCTGCACGCCGCCACGATCGCGATCGTCGGCGAGGTGCCGATCGCACGACTGTGGCACGCCGTGCCGTCGTACCCCACGTTGAGCGAAATCTGGCTTCGACTGCTCGAGGGCTACGGACGACCATGACGACCCCCCGACCCTCAAAGACAGCCGCCGCGGTCAATCGGCTCGCTCGCGTCAAGCCCGTGCGCGCCGTCGGGCTCCACCCCGTCGTCGCTCGGCCCGGATACTGGTTCGCGACCGCGGCGGGCGTCACCTGGGGTGCCATTCTCGGCGGGTTTCGGGTGTCGAAGCGTGGCGGAGTCATCGTGTGTGCGGGACTCCCCCGCTGGGCTTTCGGTCGCGGCGGCACGACGATTGGTGCGGCCTACCTGACGCGGGACAACACCGCTGACAGCGTGCTCGAGCACGAAGCGGTGCACCGCGCGCAGTGGAAGAAGTATGGCCTCGCCTTCATTCCGCTCTATCTCGCGGCGGGGCGGGATGCTCACCGCAACCGCTTCGAAGTCGAAGCCGGGCTCGAAAAAGGTGGTTACCGCTAGTGCGCTCAGGAGACCCTGAGCGCTACTCTGCGGACATGCGCCGTTGGATGCTGGTCTCTGCCGTCACCGCCCTGCTCGTGCTTTCAGGGTGCACTCCCGCGCCAGCACCCGAGGTCGACCCGAGTGAGGCGGCATCGCCGAGCGAAAGCGGTGAGGCAAGCCCACCCGCTGTCGAGCCGATCGTCCTGCCCGACTGCGACTCGATCTATTCGCCGGCCGTCGTCGCCACGCTCACCGGCGAAGGCCGCTCATCCCTGGGTGATGTGAGCGCGCCCGGCATGGGCGGCTGGGGCACGGGTGAACCGGCGATCGAAGCGATTCTCGCCGCGATCGACGAACGCGTGAGTTGCACGTGGATCTTGCCGGCCACCGAAAGCGGCTCCACAACCTCGATCGCGCGACTCGATGACGCCTCACGCGCTGCACTCGTGGCCGCGTTCGGCGCGGCAGGCTTCACGGCGAGCGGCGACCGCT
>CAYWZI010000212.1:0-3280 GCA_964462815.1 uncultured Microbacteriaceae bacterium | reverse complement strand
CAGAGGGGGAGTTTGCCGGCCTTTCGCGTCAGGAGAACTCTGTGACCGCCCTCCCCGAGTCTGAACACCCCGAGACTAGACACCTCGCCCCGCTGCAGCAGTCGCCGCTGCACGCTGAGCACGTCGCGCTCGGTGCAGCGTTCACCGACTTCGGCGGCTGGCAGATGCCCGTGCGCTACGGCAGCGACCTCACCGAGCACCATGCCGTACGCACCGCCGCAGGCATCTTCGACATTTCGCACATGGCGGAGATATCGGTCACCGGGGCCGACGCCGGGGCGTTTCTCGACTACGCATTAGCTGGTCGCCTCTCGAGCCTGCCGCTGCTCAAGGCCAAGTACTCTCTGCTGCTCGACGAGAGCGGCGGCATCGTCGATGACCTCATCGTCTACGCGAGTGCTGAGGCTGAATACCTCGTGGTTGCGAATGCGAGCAACCGGCACGCGGTCGTTGACGCGCTCGTCGCGCGACAGACCGACTTCGAGGTTCAGCTCTCCGACCTCACCGAGCACCTCGCTCTGATCGCCGTGCAGGGCCCGCTCTCGCGCAGCGTGCTCGAAGCGGTCGGCGAACTTGAACTGCGCGACGACCTGTCGCGGGGCCGCACGCTCGACACACTCGGCTACTACGCCGCCATGGGCATGGCGTTCGAGGGCACGTCGGTGCTCGTCGCCCGCACCGGCTACACCGGGGAAGACGGATTCGAGCTCTACGTTGAGGCCGAACACGCCGTCGCCCTGTGGCGGGCGCTGCTCGCGGCTGGCGAGCCCCTCGGCCTCGTGCCGTGTGGCCTCGCCGCGCGAGACACTCTGCGACTCGAGGCGGGCATGCCCCTCTATGGGCATGAGCTGGGGCGCAGCATCCAGCCGGTCCAGGCCGGACTTGGCCGCGTTGTCGTCACCGACAAGTCGCGCTTCGTCGGCAAAGCGGCCATCGAGGCGGGCCCCGCAGCGGATGCGCGGGTTCTCGTCGGGCTGACCACCGAAGGGCGCCGCGCTCCCCGCGCCGACTACCCGGTGATGCTCGGTGACACCGAGGTCGGAGTCATCACGAGCGGGGCTCTCTCGCCCACGCTCGGGTACCCCGTGGCGATGGCGTTCGTCGACCCCGCCGTTCGTGAGCCCGGCACCGCCCTCGAGGTCGATGTGCGCGGCGCGCGCGTCGCCGCCACTGTTGTTCCCCTCCCCTTCTACAAGAGATAAGGACACACCATGAGCGTTCCCGAAGAACTGCAGTACACCGCCGAGCACGAGTGGGTTCGCGTCGAGGGTGACGTCGCCACCGTCGGCATCACGCAATACGCCGCCGACGCGCTGGGCGACGTTGTCTACGTCGACCTACCGAAGGCCGGGGCCGCGATGACCACCGGCGCGATCGTCGGCGAGGTTGAGTCAACGAAGTCAGTCGGCGAGCTCTACGCTCCCCTCGATGGTGAGGTCGTCGAGTCGAACGACGCCGTTGCCGCCGCCCCCGAGACGATCAACGCTGACCCCTACGGTGCCGGCTGGCTCGTCAAGGTCCGCGTCAGCAGCACGCCGTCCCTGCTGAGCGCTGCGGAGTACCGCGCCCTCATCGGCGGCTGACAACTGTCGCACCGCACGTCGCGAATGACAACAGTCGCGCCGCACCGGGCACCGCACGACCTTGAACCGACACACCGATTCACCGATTCATCGAGAAGAGACCGTCCGTGAGCATCCCCTTCGCCGAACGTCACATCGGCACCGACCACGACGCGCAACAGCTCATGCTCAACGCGCTCGGCTTCGATTCGCTCGCCGCGCTGATGGATGCCGCGGTTCCGGCAGCGATTCGCCAGACCGAGGCGCTGCGCACGCTGCCGGCGCCCGCGACGGAAGCCGAGACGCTCGCCGAGCTGCGCGCGCTCGCGGGCGAGAACCGTGTGCGCCGCAGCATGATCGGGCAGGGCTACTACGGCACGATCACGCCGTCAGTGATTCAGCGCAACGTGCTCGAGAACCCGGGCTGGTACACGGCTTACACGCCTTACCAGCCCGAGATCTCGCAGGGGCGGCTCGAGGCGCTGCTCAACTTCCAGACCATGGTCGCCGACCTCACAGGCCTACACACCGCGAACGCCTCGATGCTCGATGAAGCGACTGCCGTCGTCGAAGGCATGCTGCTCGCGCGGCGCGCGTCAGGCGTGGCCGAGAACCGCTTCATCGTTGATTCCGACGCGTTTGCGCAGACGCACGCCGTGCTCGTCGGGCGCGCTGAGGCGCTCGGCATCGAGCTGGCCGTGTTGCCCCTCGCCGACATCGACCCGGCCGATCTGCCGCCCGCGTTTGGCGTTTTCATTCAGTACCCCGCTGCATCGGGTCGCGTGTGGGACCCCTCGCTCGTGATTGCCGCCGTGCGCGAGACCGGCGGTCTTGCGATCGTCGCGGCTGACCTGCTGGCGCTCACCCTGCTCACGTCACCCGGTGAGCTTGGCGCCGACGTCGCTGTTGGCACGACGCAGCGCTTCGGAGTGCCGATGGGCTTCGGCGGTCCGCACGCCGGCTATCTCTCGGTGCGCGAAGGACTCGAGCGTCAAATGCCCGGCCGCCTCGTCGGAGTCTCACGAGACGCCGACGGCCGCCCCGCCTATCGCCTCACGCTGCAGACGCGCGAACAGCACATTCGACGCGATAAGGCGACGTCCAACATTTGCACGGCTCAAGTGCTGCTGGCCGTTATGGCGAGCATGTACGGGGTCTATCACGGTCCCGACGGCTTGCGACGCATCGCTGGCGCCATTGCTCAGAAGACGGCGTTGCTGGCGACCCTGCTCGACGCTGCCGGCGTGCGGCTCGACCACGAGGGCGTCTTCGACACGCTCACGGTTCGCGTGCCCGGCCGTGCGGGTGCCATTGTCGAGGCCGCGCGGCAGCGAGATGTGCTGCTCTGGCAGCAGAGCGACGACGAAGTCCGTGTCTCGGTTGATGAGACCACGACTCTCGCCGACCTGCACGATGTGGCCGCGGCATTCGGGTCGGCCGAGCACGGGTCACAGGGGTGGCTCGAGCAGGGCGCCGGGCGGGTTCCGGCGAGCTTGCGGCGGGCATCCGAGTTCATGACCCACCCGGTCTTTCACGTGCACCGCAGCGAGACGGCCATGATGCGCTACCTGAAGCGCCTCGCCGACCGCGACTACGCGCTTGATCGCGGGATGATCCCTCTGGGCTCGTGCACGATGAAACTCAACGCGGCCACCGAGATGGCGGCTGTCAGCTGGCCCGAGTTCAGCGCGCTGCATCCTTTTGCACCCCTCGACGAC
>CAYWZI010000211.1:0-3341 GCA_964462815.1 uncultured Microbacteriaceae bacterium | reverse complement strand
GAGCTCAGCTGGAAGCACATCGAGCACGCGAGCGAGGTTGTTGAGGTTGGCCAGGAAGTCACGGTCGAGATCCTTGAGGTTGACCTCGAGCGTGAGCGCGTGTCGCTCTCGCTCAAGGCGACTCAGGAAGACCCGTGGCAGGTCTTTGCCCGCACCCACGCGATCGGTCAGGTTGCTCCGGGCAAGGTCACGAAGCTTGTTCCGTTCGGCGCGTTCGTTCGCGTCGCAGACGGCATCGAGGGTCTCGTGCACATCTCCGAGCTGTCGGCGAAGCACGTCGAGTTGGCCGAACAGGTTGTGTCGGTCAACGACGAGGTCTTCGTCAAGGTCATCGACATTGACCTCGAGCGTCGCCGCATTTCGCTGAGCCTCAAGCAGGCTAACGAGGGTGTCGACCCCGAGAGCGCAGAGTTCGACCCCGCGGTGTACGGCATGCCGACCGAGTACGACGAGGCCGGCAACTACAAGTACCCCGAGGGCTTCGACTCGGAGACGCAGGAGTGGAAAGACGGCTTCGACGACCAGCGTGCCAAGTGGGAGCAGGACTACGCTGCCGCTCAGGCTCGCTGGGAACTCCACAAGAAGCAGGTCATCGCGGCTCTCGCAGACGAAGACACCGAGCTGCCCGCCGCGTCGGGCTTCACGAGCGAAACGGCTTCGGCTGGCACTCTCGCTGACGACGAGTCGCTTGCGGCACTGCGCGAGAAGCTCTCGAGCAACAGCTAGTTCACCTTTGCACTCTCCGAACGGGCCGCCTCTCGAGGTGGCCCGTTCGTCTTTTCCCCGCGGGGCACGCGACGGACTCCACCTCAGAAACCACCGCTGCCCCCGGAGCGTTCTACGCCGGAGCGACGGACTGTCGTTGGCGCCGCATCCTGCGGAAGATGGAGAACACAAGAATCACCAGCGCGATGAGCGCAATGATCACGAGAATCGGGATCAGAATCGCGAAGAGGCTGAACGCGAGGGCGCCGATGTCTTCTCCGGTCGACAGCACGGGCGCAGCCGCGCCGGCGGTGAGGGCGTTCGCCGCGGGTCGTACGAACATCTTTGTGGCGTGCACCCCGAGGGCGATCACGATTCCGGCGACGATCGGCACCCACTGGCTTGACTCGAAGAATGCCGCGGGATCGGTGACGGCGGCCGTCTGCGTGGCACTACCAGTGCCGAACACGATGCCGCCGGCCGCCGGACGGATGATCGACTGAATCCAATCATTGATCGAATCGACGGCAGGAATCTTGTCGGCGATGATCTCGAACACCAAGAGAACGCCAAGAATGACGAGAACCCATTCGTTCTGCAACCACGCCCACGCTGATGGCAGTTCGACGAAGTCGAGGAATCGCCCCGCGAGCCCCAGAACGAGCAGGGGCACGTAGGCATTGAGCCCCGCGGCCACCGCGAGTCCCGTTCCGGTGAGCAGTTCGAGCACGGAAACCTCCTGGGAGCGACTGGCCACCATGCTACCCGCTTGGCGGCAGGGTCTCGCGTTAGGGTCGGGCCGTGGATGTGATTGGACTCACGGGTGGAATCGGCGCCGGCAAGTCGACAGTCGCGCGGCTTCTCGAGGAGCGCGGCGCGATCATTATCGATGCGGATGCCCTTGCGCGAGCTGCTGTCGCGCCTGGCTCGGCGGGCCTTGCGGCCGTGAGAGAACGCTTCGGTGACGCCGTCATCGCCGCAGACGGCACACTCGATCGCGCGGCGCTCGGAGCCATCGTCTTCGCTGACGAGGCAGAGCGGGCTGACCTCAACGCGATCGTGCATCCCGAAGTCGCCCGGCAGTACCAAGAGCAGCTCGCAGAGATCGCGAGAGTAAGTCCTGACGCGATCGTGGTGTACGACGTGCCGCTCTTGGTCGAAGCGCGATCAGCTGATGAGTTTGCGCTCATCGTCGTGGTGCATGCGCCCGCCGACGTTCGCGTCGAACGCCTTGTCGCTCTCCGCGGCCTTGATCGCGAGTCAGCGATCCGTCGCGTGCAGGCACAGGCGAGCGATGCTGAACGGAACGCCGTCGCCGACGTCGTGATCGACACCGGTGGATCAATGCAGAGCACCGTCGAACAAGTGGATGCTCTCTGGACGATGCTCGTTCAGCGACGCTCTGCGCACACCGCAGTGTCAGACCCCCTCTCGTAGGCTGAGGACATGGAACCCACTCGATCGGTACGGCCGTTCGAGGTCGTGAGTGACTATCGCCCGAGCGGCGACCAGCCTCAGGCGATCGCCGAGCTCGCGGCGCGCATTACGGCCGGCGAGACCGACATCGTGCTGCTCGGCGCGACCGGAACTGGCAAGTCGGCAACGACAGCCTGGCTCATCGAGCAGGTGCAGCGACCGACTCTCGTTTTGGCACACAACAAGACGCTTGCGGCGCAGTTGGCCACTGAGTTTCGGGAGCTCATGCCCAACAACGCGGTCGAGTACTTCGTCTCGTATTACGACTACTACCAGCCCGAGGCGTACGTTCCGCAGACCGATACGTTCATTGAGAAAGACAGCTCGGTGAACGCCGAAGTCGAGCGTCTACGGCACTCGACGACGAACTCGCTGCTGAGTCGCCGCGATGTGATCGTGGTGTCGACCGTGTCGTGCATCTACGGACTCGGTGCGGCCGAAGAGTACCTCGAGGCGATGGTCGCCCTCCAGGTGGGGGAGACCATCTCGCGCGATGTGCTCATTCGCCGTTTCGTAGGCATGCAGTACCAGCGCAACGATGTCGATTTTTCGCGGGGAAAGTTCCGGGTGCGCGGAGACACGATCGAGATCATCCCGATGTACGAAGAGCTCGCGATCCGCATCGAGATGTTCGGCGACGAAATCGAGGCGCTCTATGCGTTGCACCCCTTGACGGGAGATGTCGTGCGATCGCTGGACGCCGTCTCGGTGTTTCCGGCAACCCACTACGCGGCCTCACCCGACACCATGCAGCGCGCGATCGTCCCGATTCGCGAAGAGCTGGCCCTCCGGCTTGCTGACCTCGAGCGTCAGGGCAAGCTTCTCGAGGCTCAACGACTGCGTATGCGGACGACGTTCGACCTCGAGATGATGGAGCAGATCGGGTTCTGCAACGGCATCGAAAACTATTCCCGGCACATTGACGGGCGCCAGCCTGGAGAGCCACCCAACTGCCTTCTTGACTACTTCCCGGACGACTTCCTCGTGGTCATCGACGAAAGCCATGTCACGGTGCCTCAAATCGGGGCGATGTACGAGGGCGACGCGTCACGCAAGCGAACCTTGGTCGAGCACGGATTCCGGCTGCCGAGCGCGCTCGACAACCGGCCGCTGCGCTGGGAGGAGTTTCTCGAGCGTACGGGGCAGAAGGTCTACTTGTC
>CAYWZI010000210.1:0-3345 GCA_964462815.1 uncultured Microbacteriaceae bacterium | reverse complement strand
GGGGTCGACGCTCAGGCCCGTCACCTCGGCAACGGCATCCATGATCTGCCGCACCGAGACGCCGTCGCCCGAACCCAGGTTGTACGCGGGTTCGATCGTGTCCCGCGCCTCGAGTCGACGCGCAGCGGCGACGTGCGCGAGAGCGATGTCAGAGACGTGAATATAGTCGCGCACGCACGTGCCGTCCGGCGTCGGGTAATCGGTGCCGTTGATGCGCGGCTGGCGTCCCTCGGCGAGTGCGTCGAACACGAGCGGAAACAGGTTGTGCGGGCTCGTGTCGCGCACCGTCACGTCGCCCGAGCCGACGACGTTGAAATAACGGAGGCTCGTGTGGCGCAGGCCCGCCGCGACGGACTGATCGCGCAAGAGCCACTCACCGATGAGCTTCGACTCGCCGTAGGGGCTCGTCGGACTCTTCGGAGTCTCTTCGGTGACGAGGTCGACATCGACCGCACCATAGACCGCTGCCGACGACGAAAACACGCACTGCTCGACCCCGTGACGCTGCATCGAATCCAGCAGGGTGACCATGCCCGTCACGTTCTGCTCATAGGTGTGGAGGGGGCGTTGCACGCTCACGCCGGCGTACTTGAAGCCCGCGACGTGAATGACACCCGTGACGGCGTGGTCACTCAGTGCCGCATCGACCGCGGCCGCATCGAGAATGGATGCGCGCACGAACGGCACCCCCTCCGGAACAAAGGCAGCGTGCCCGCTCGACAGATCGTCAAGCACAACCGGGCTCATGCCCGCTGCCGTGAGGGCGCGCACCACGTGCGCTCCGATATAGCCGGCGCCGCCGGTAACAAGCCAGGTCATGGGTCAACCGTATCCGGGTGGTCTCCCGTGGCGATGACCACGCGACCGTCGCCGTGGATGCTCAGCTCGAGGTCATCGCAGAACGCGGCTTGCCCACGCTCGAGCACGAGCGACCCCTGCAGGGTCGCTCGCCCGTCGAGGCACAGCACGATTGCCGGCCCACCGGTCTCAAGGGTGATGCCGTCGACGGCCGCACCCGCCTCGACCACCGTGAGCGCAAAGTCAACGACGTCGGGCGTGAAGCGGTGCACGCCGGGCAGCACCTCGACGGGGGCGATGCGCGGCTCAGCCACCGGGCGGGCGTCGAGCACGCGCATGAGTTCGGCCGCATCCACGTGCTTAGGCGTCAACCCGCCGCGCAACACGTTGTCGCTTGCGGCCATGACCTCGATCGCGAGGCCCTGCTGGTACGAGTGGATATTGCCGGTCGGCAGATAGAGCGCCTCGCCCGGGCGCAGCACGACCGTGTGCATGAGCGTCGACATCGCGATGCCGGGGTCGCCGGGGTAGTACTCGGCCAGACGGCGTACGGTCGCCCAACTCGGGGTGTCGCGGGTGTCGTGCTCGATGGTGCGGGCGGCGGCGGCGAGAGCGTCCACGACCGCGGTCACCTCGGGGCCGCCCGCGATGAGCCAGCGAACGAGGTCCCGCAGTGCGGCGTCGTCGACGAGTCGCTCGATGAACCCCTCAAGGTCGGGCTGCCCCGCCGCGGCAAGCGCCGCCCGCGCCTCGGCGACGGGTCGAAAACCCGCGAGCGCGATGAAGGGGTCGCTGAGCGCGAAGATCAGTTCGGGCTTGTGCAGCTCGTCTTTGTAGTTGCGGTTGGGGGCGTCGAGCGCAATACCCGCAGCGTTCTCACGCGCAAAGCCCTCGCGCGCCTGGGCGATCGTGGGGTGCGCTTGCAGCGAGAGCGGCTCGCCCGCCGCGAGCACCTTGAGCAAGAACGGCAGCTTCTCACCGCGCTCGAGCAACATCGTGGAGAGATCGGATGCTTCGCCCTCGCCCTCCGTCACGATTCGCGCGGGCGACCCGGGGTGATCGCCGAGCCACAACTCGGCTTCGGGGCCGCCCGACGGCGTCGTGCCGAGCAGTTCGGCGATCGCCGTGTGCGAACCCCAGGCATAGGGGCGGGGGTCGTTCTCGATGCGCAACAGCATGGTCAGCATGCTGTCATGCCAGGCGGTCTGGGTGGTGACCATAGCGCTGATATTCGCTCGCCGAACACTCGCACTCGCGTTAGTTCCGTGAGCGAAGTACCGTGGCCTCAGCACTTGTTTGGGGGATTGATGTTTACACGTCGTGTTGTGGGGTTGGGCGCAATCATCGCGTTGTCGCTGTCGACCCTCACCGTTTCTCCCGCACTGGCTGTCGAAGAGGCCCAGGCCGCGTTCATCGTTGAGTTGGCGCCGTCGGCGAGCGCTGACGACGTGAGCGAAGAAGTGCTCGACGGGGGCGAACCAACGGAGACCTACAGTGACGTGCTCAACGGCTTCGCCGCAGATCTCACCCCCAGCGAGGTTGCCGAACTCGTGGGTTCGCCCGAGGTCGTCGCTGTCTACGAAGACTTCGAGGTCTCTGTCGGGGCCACCCAGTCAGATGCACCGTGGAACCTCTCGCGACTCGACCAAGCGACGACACCCGTCGACACGTTGTACACCTACCCTGACTCGGCGGGCAGCGGAACCCGCATTTACGTCGTCGACACCGGCATCGCTCCCAATGCCGCGCAGTTCGGCTCACGACTCTTGCCGGGGGTGACGGCGATTTCCGATGGTCAAGGTACCAACGACTGCAACGGGCACGGAACCCATGTGGCTGGCACCGCGGCGAGTGCTACCTACGGAGTGGCCAAACAAGCATTCGTCATTCCCGTTCGCGTTTTCTCGTGTTCAGGAAGTACGGCCGTCTCGACAGTGATTGCGGGCCTCGACTGGATCGTCGCGAACCACCCGGCAGGCACACCCGGCATTGTCAACATGAGTCTCGGTTCAGACAGCACCATTCCGGCAAGCCAAGACGTGCTCTCTCAGAATATCAACACCATGGCGAACCTGGGCTTTGTCATGGTGGTCGCTGCCGGCAACAGCAACGCGGATGCGTGCTCCTACAGCCCGTCTCGCGCGGCAAATGCCCTCACCGTGGGGGCGACCCAAACAAACGATGTGCGCGCCTCGTTCTCAAACTTCGGAACCTGCGTCGATCTCTTTGCGCCGGGCACGAGCATCCGCTCGCTGCAGTGGAATAGCGCGTCTAGCTCGATGCTGATGCAAGGCACTTCGATGGCTGCGCCCCACGTCGCCGGTGTAGCGGCGCTGGAATGGGCGATGAGCCCGAGTTCCAACGCTTCCGCCATTCAGTCTCACCTTGTGAACTACGCCGTGACGGGCGTTATCGGTAGCGCCGGGAGCGGGTCTCCCAACCGGCTGGTGAGCATCGGGTATGCCACCGGCGGAGGAGGCGGTAGCTCGCTACCCGCACGTATTGCGGAGACCCGCAGCGGGCCGGGTTATCTCTCCATCGATGGGC
>CAYWZI010000209.1:0-3356 GCA_964462815.1 uncultured Microbacteriaceae bacterium | reverse complement strand
TGCAGCACCACGGAGTCGCAGTGCGCAACGATGGCCGGAGCCTCGAGCTCGACGACCCGTGGGGAACGCTGCTGCGGTTGACGCCCGCGGGCGCGTAGCGGCCTAGGCGCCGGAGAAGAGAGCCGCCAGATCGCGGCTCGCGAAAACGAAACACATCGCGACGCCCACCATTGTGAGCACTCCGACGCGTTGCCAGTTTCGCGCCAGCAACTCCGACGGCACTTGGAGGACAACCACCAGGAGCAATCCCAGGCTCATGAGCGCGAGCCCCACGTCGAACGCCATTGCCGCCTCGGACGGGTCACTTCCGGCAACTGCCCAGGCCCCGGCAAAGAGCACGAGCGGAGGAACCACCGCCAGAACCGCGACGGCCCATCCGATCACCCAGAGAGCGAGGGCCGCTTGGCGATGCCAGCCCGGCCCGACCATGTCGGCGTGCTGGTTGCCCATGTATATCGCGAAGCGTCGAATGACACCGGGTCGACGCGGCGGCCGGGGCAGAGGAGGGAGGTCTTTGTGGCGCGGCAGGAGCAACACCCGATACGGATCCACTGACCACTGCTGAAGAAACACGGCGAACGCTCGTCGCTCGTGAGCAGTGGCCCACTCCGGGGTGAGTGCACTCCAGCGACCGGCTTGCTCTGGATGGCCAAGCCGACGGTACAGCCCGGCGAGCGCGAGCCTCGCCGTCAAAGAGTCGGGGGCATCGCGCACGAGTTGGCGCAACGAGCCAAGGGCTGCCCGGTGACGGCCAAGCTTTTCCAGACCATGCGCGCGATCGATGCGCGCAGGGATGTCCATGCGCCGAGACTAGCCATTGAACGGGGCGACGAGGCCTTTCTACCCTCCGCTGTCCAGCGCACGCTCCTAGACTCCCGCACGTGACTGAGTTCCGACCCCCGCGCCGCTTGCGGCTAAGCCGCGCGATCGCGGCCGCGCAGGGGCCCGTGCTGCTCACGCAGGGACGCCGCCTGCGCAAGAGCACACCGCGACTTCCCGATGCGCCACTGCCCTGGCATGGCGCCGTCGACGGTGGCGGGTCGGAGGGCGAGGGCGGAGCATCCCGTCGCCTGAACCTGCTCGTGATCGGTGACTCGACGGCCGCGGGCGTTGGTGTCGACCACGCCGACCTCGGGTTGGGCGGTCGGCTCGCGGAAGCGCTCGCCGCGCGCACCGGGCGAGAGGTGCACTGGCGCGCTGCCGGGCGCAATGGCGCGACGGCCAACGACCTCGTGCGGCTCTACCTCACGCCCGCGCTCGCCGGACCAACCGACCTCGTCTTTCTCACGGTCGGGGCGAACGACGCGCTCGCTTTGCGGTCGGCGCGGGCTTTTCGCCGCGACATTCGCCACATTGTTGAGCGCACGTTTGCCGCGCATCCCGAGGCCGCCCTGCTCATGTCGTCGTTGCCCGCGTTCTTCCGATTCCAGTTGCTGCCCGACCCGCTCCGGCGGAGCCTCTACCGGCACTCGCAATCGCTCGAAGCCACGGCTCGCACACTCGTCGACGCGCACCCGCGCGCACACATGTCGCCTCCGCCTCCGCCGTACACCGAGGGCTTCTTCGCGAGCGACGACTTTCACCCGAGCGCGATCGGCTACAAAGACTGGGCCGACTTTGCCGTAGAGGATGCCTGGAGCGTTGGCTTCGACCGCCTGCTCAACGACCACTGACTCCGGCCGACGGGCGCGTCGCTCAATCGCGCCGCGGGCCTAGACTCGCGCGCATGACCTCGACTCCCCGCCCCCTGCGCGGTCGCCGCCTGAGCCGAGCGATCATTCTGGCTCTCGCGCCGATTCTCGTGCCGCAGACCGTCGCGCTTCGCCGGGTGGTTCCCCTGCTGCCCGAGCCGCCCCTTCCGTGGGAGGGCGGCGGCGGAACCGACCCGCTGCACCTGCTCGTTATCGGCGACTCGATGGCCGTCGGGGTCGGAGTCGACGACGCCGCGCAAGGTCTCGCGGGCTGCGTCGCTGCCGAGCTCACGCGGCACACCGGACGCCCCGTGCGGTGGCGCGCGCGCGGGCGCAATGGGGCGACCGCGAAAGACATCATTCGCGACTTTCTTCACGAGGCCCTCCGCGCCCCGACTGACGTAGTCGTGATCAGCCTCGGCGCAAACGACTCGATGCAGGTTCGTTCGCACCGAGCGTTTCGCCGCGACATCAAGCGCATTGTGCGCGCGGTGTTCGCCGCCCACCCTCACGCGCTTGTGCTCATGAGCGCGCTGCCCGCATTCCACCGCTTCGAGCTGCTGCCCGAGCCGCTGCGCGGCACGCTCTACTTGCACTCACAGTCGCTCGAGGTCAGTGCTCGGCGAGCGCTCGAGCGCTTCCCGCGCGCGCACATGACGCCGCCGCTTCCGCCTTACGCTTCCGACCACTTCGCGACGGACGACTTTCATCCGAGTGCGCAGGGGTGCGTCGAGTGGGCCGAGTTCATCGTCGACGACGCCGTCGCACACGGCATCGCGGCGCAACTGCGGGCGTGAGCGGAGCATCAGGGGCACGCGAGCCCCGCACGACGATCGACCTGCCCGCCCTCGCCGCGATTCTTGAGGGGATGCTCACCGCGCGCTCCGCATCCACCCCCCTGCTCGTAGGGTTGGCCGGAGCGCCCGGCGCCGGCAAGTCGACCGCGGCTGAGAAGCTCGCCGCTCTACTCCCCGGCTCACGCGTGCTGCCGATGGACGGATTCCACTTTCCGCAGGCCCGGCTCGTGTCTCTCGGTCGCCGCGAGCGCATGGGTGCGCCCGACACCTTCGATGTCGACGCGTTCGTCGCCCTACTCACGTCGCTGAGCACCACAACCGGCACCGTGCGCGCCCCCGGCTTCGACCGCGCGATCGAAGAGCCTGTGCCCGATGAACTCACGTTCGCGCCCGAGCTGCGGTGCATCATCGCCGAAGGCAACTACCTCTTGCTCGACGCCCACGGGTGGCACCGGGTCGCCCCGCTGCTCGACGTGACGGTCGGGGTCGTGCTCGACGAGGCAACGCGCCACGAGCGGCTCATCGCCCGGCACGTCGCCTTCGGCAAGTCTGAAAACGACGCCCGTGCGTGGGCCCTCGGCCCCGACGAGCGCAACGCGATCACGATCGCGCCCACTCTCGAGCGAGCCGACTACCTGTTGAGCGCTCAGTAGACTGGGCGCATCCACCCGCCGAGCCACCCCGGGGAGTCCACTGTGCCCACCATCGTCGTCGAGGTCATGCCGAAGGCTGAACTGCTTGACCCGGCAGGCAAGGCTGTTGCGGGGGCGCTGCACCGCCTCGGCCACGAGAGCATTCGCGATGTGCGCATCGGCAAGCGTTTCGAACTGCACATCGACGGCGAGGTCGACGCGACACTAATGGCGAC
>CAYWZI010000208.1:0-3418 GCA_964462815.1 uncultured Microbacteriaceae bacterium | reverse complement strand
GCCCGCGATGACGTAAATGTGGTGATCGAACACGCTCTCGCCAGCAGGGGTCTCGGGGTCGAGCAAACCGCGCTCGAAACGCGCCGCGTAGGCGAAGCCGACGGCGGAGGCGAGGCCCTGACCGAGTGGGCCCGTGGTGATCTCGACACCGTCGGTGTGCCCGTACTCGGGGTGACCGGGAGTCTTCGACCCCCAGGTGCGAAGAGCCTTCAGGTCATCGAGCTCGAGCCCGTATCCGCCCAAGTACAGCTGTACGTACTGCGTCAGCGAACTGTGCCCGGCGGAGAGAATGAAGCGGTCACGACCCAGCCAGTGCGGGTCGGAGGGGTCGTGGTGCATGACCTTCTGGTGCAAGAGGTACGCGACGGGCGCCAACGACATCGCCGTGCCGGGGTGGCCGTTTCCGACCCTCTCGACGGCGTCCGCGGCCAAGAGCCTCGCGGTGTCGACCGCACGTTCGTCGATCTGTTCCCAGGTGATGTCAGCCATAGCGTCGAAGAGCCCTCTCTCGATTCGAATGCGGACGTGTCCACCCTGCACGGACGACTCCAGAACAGGGCATCGTCGACCTCCGCCAGTATAGGGATCGTCGTATGCCGCTCTGGGTGCACGGCGGTCTCTCACACACGCTCCCGTAGACTGCGCTCAGCCGTTTCGCCACGAAGAAGGAGCCATGGATACCGCTCTCGATCACGCCGTCATGACGCGACCGCGAGGAATCCGCCGAACTATCGCCGCCTATGTGGCGCTCACGAAGCCTCGAGTAATCGAGTTGTTGCTGGTGACAACGGCGCCCGTGATGATCCTCGCCGCGGGTGGCATCCCCAACCTCTGGCTCGTGCTCGCAACGCTCATCGGTGGGGCGCTGTCTGCTGGGTCGGCCGGTGCCTTCAACATGTACATCGATCGTGACATCGATCGACTCATGAAGCGCACGAACAAGCGTCCGCTCGCCACTGGTGAAATCTCCGACCGTGCAGCCCTGATCTTTGCCTACACGCTCGGTGTGGTCTCCATCGTGTGGCTTGCCATCACGACGAACCTGATTGCCGCGTCGCTCTCTCTCGCCGCAATCGTGTTCTACGTCGTCATTTACACCTTGGTGCTTAAGCGGCGCACCGAGCAGAACATCATCTGGGGCGGGATCGCCGGGTGCTTCCCGGTGCTCATCGGGTGGAGTGCGGTCACCGGCTCCCTCGACTGGCCCCCGCTCATCTTGTTTCTCGTCGTCTTTCTGTGGACGCCGCCGCATTACTGGCCGCTCTCGATGAAGTACCGCGATGACTACGCCGCCGCCGAGGTTCCAATGCTGTCGGTGATGCGCGACCGGACGACGGTTGGTGTTCAGGTTGTGCTCTACGCCTGGGCGACCGTCATTGCGTCGCTTCTTTTGATCCCGATCGCTCCCATGGGCGTGCTCTATTCGGCCGTAGCGGTGCTCGCCGGAGGGTGGTTTATCGTCGAGAGCCACCGACTTCACAGTCGTGCCGTACGGGGCGAGGAAGCTGCCCCCATGCGCGTCTTCCACGCCAGCATCAGCTATCTGACGCTACTGTTCGTGGCCGTCGGCATCGACCCGCTTCTGCCGTTCTAGACGGCTAGCGAGCGCTGCTCGCGAGCTCGTGCGGTGAGGCGTTTTCTGACTTGGCTGTCTCCGAGCCGCGCAGTGTTAGCAACACGAGCGTCATGACGCCGATGAACACGCACGCGAGCACCATGTGGATGCCCACGAGCAGTTCAGGAAGCCCCAGACGGGCCTGCGCGAGCCCGACGGTGATCTGCACGGCCTCGACTGCGACGAGAGCGATCGCGGCACGCCGTAGCGGGCGGAGGCCGAGTCGGAGCGCGATGACCAGCAGGATCACACTGAGCCCCGTCGTGATGTAGGCCGGCCATGAGTGCAGGTGCTGCCACAACTCCGAGTCGAGCCCGTTCCGGGCTGCCCCGCCATCGCCCGCGTGCGGCCCTGAACCGGTCACGACGATGCCGATGAGCACGGTGATCCAGGCGCCCACCGCGGTCGCAATCGCGAGCACCTGAACCGGCCGAGGCACGAGCAGCACGCCCGTTGTGCGGCCACGATAGACGCGATACACAAACACGACAGCAAGTGCCACGAGCACCGCAGAGACGACGAAGTGCAGGCCAACGATCCAGGGGTTGAGCTGCGTCAGCACCGTGATGCCCCCGATGACGGCCTGCACCGGAATCCCGAGGCCGAGGGCAATCGTCAGGCGCAGAAGCTCGGGTCGCTCGCGTCGCATTCGCAGCACCGCCACAAACGCGAGAATCGCGATGATGACGAGCACGAACGTGAGAAGCCGGTTGCCGAACTCGATGATGCCGTGAATCCCCATCTCGGGGGTGGAGACGAAGGAGTCTTCTGTGCACTTGGGCCAGGTTGGGCATCCGAGGCCCGAGCCGGTAAGGCGCACAGCGCCGCCCGTGCCCACGATCAGCGTCTGACTCACGAGCGACGCCCAGGCGATGACACGCACCCGGCGGTCGGTCGTCGAAGTGGGCAACCATCGGTACAGGCGGTTCACAGCCAACTTCCTCCTGTTTCAGCATCCTCCCTGTAGAATCAGAGAGTTCTCCATCAGTGTCGATCGTGAGTTCATCGGGCGGTCGAAACCGCCGCGCGCGACCCGTCGTGCGCCAGTGTAGATGCGCTGGATGAGCATCCGCCGCACGGAGCCGAGCATCAGGGCCGCGGCGCACGTCGCCTTTCGGAGGCAGGAATTTCCCCACCGTAACTCGGGTTGGGTTCGGCAAAGAGAAGAGGAACACCAGTGTCTGACGTGCTCATCGACCGACCAGAACTCGAAGGCCTCGGCCAGTACGAATTCGGGTGGTCTGACTCCGACGCCGCCGGATCAACCGCGCGCCGTGGCATCGATGACAGCGTTGTGCGCAATATCTCTGCGCTGAAAGACGAACCGCAGTGGATGCTCGACCTGCGACTGAAGGGCTTGAAGCTTTTCGGCCAGAAGCCCATGCCGCTCTGGGGAGCCGACTTGTCGGGCATCGACTTCGACAACATCAAGTACTTCGTGCGCTCGACCGAGAAGCAGGCCACGACCTGGGAAGAGCTTCCGGAAGAGATCAAGAACACCTACGAGAAGCTCGGAATCCCCGAGGCCGAGCGTCAGCGGCTTGTCGCCGGCGTTGCCGCGCAGTACGAGTCGGAGGTCGTGTACCACCAGATTCGTGAAGACCTCGAAGCCCAGGGCGTCATCTTCATGGACACCGACACGGCGCTGCGCGAGCATCCCGAATTCTTCACCGAGTACTTCGGCACCGTGATTCCTGCCGGTGACAACAAGTTCGCGGCGCTCAACACGGCCGTGTGGTCGGGCGGCTCGTTCGTCTACGTGCCGCCGGGTGTGCACGTGGAGATTCCGCTGCAGGCCTACTT
>CAYWZI010000207.1:0-3473 GCA_964462815.1 uncultured Microbacteriaceae bacterium | reverse complement strand
AGCACGCCAAGGGTGAGACGTTGTCGGTTGCCTTTGCCGGCCCCGGTCAGCACCAAGACGCTGGCGCCAAGATGATCCACATGGCGCCGTACACGACGTCGTCGATCGTCTCGAAGTCGATCGCGCGTGGCGGTGGCCGCGCCGGCTACCGCGGCGAGGTTCGCGTTGACGCGACGGCCCACCACTCCGCCAACACGGTTCGGTGCGACGCGCTCCTGGTCGACACGATTTCGCGCTCCGACACCTATCCGGCCATTGACATTCGCGTCGACGACGTTCAGCTCGGCCACGAGGCTACCGTGTCGCGTGTGAGTGAAGAGCAGCTTTTCTACTTGCAGTCGCGTGGCTTGCCCGAAGACGAGGCCATGGCCATGATCGTTCGCGGGTTCATCGAGCCGATCGCGCGCGAACTGCCGATGGAGTACGCACTTGAGCTCAACAAGCTCATCGAAATGAGCATGGAAGGCAGTGTCGGCTAGATGAGTTCCGCCCCCACGACCCCGTCTGTTGACGAGGCCGGTCACGCTGGCGCGCGACCGCATTCTCACGGGCCTGGGTCGCCCGTACCCGTGCAGACCCGGTCGGAGCGCTTCGCGTCGGCGTCACACTCCGACTTCGCCGAGGTCACCGGCCGCGAGCTCGAATGGCGTTTGACGCCCGTCGCCCTTGTTCGCGACCTCATCGACAGTGACCTTGAGGGTGCGGCCCTGCCCACGGGTGTGAGCGAAGCACCGGGCGTCACCTCGGAATGGATCGAGCGCACCGACCCGCGTATCGGTTCTGCCGGCCTTGCCGAAGAGCGCGCAGCGGCGAACGCGTGGTCGAGCTTCGAGAAAGCGCTTGCCGTGACTCTGTCATCGGAAGAGCCGGTCGTTGTCACGATTGCCCGCACAGGGACCGATCGCACCGGGCGCGCGGCACACACCGTGATCACCGCGAAGCCCAACGCTCGCGGAACCGTCATCATCGACAACCGCGGCAGTACGCGGTTGAGCGAGAACGTCGAAGTTATCGCCGAAGACGGCAGCGACCTGACGGTTGTCAGCCTGCAGGAATGGGATGACGAGTCAGTTCACCTGTCGAGCCAATTCGCCCGTGTTGATCGGGATGCTCGCCTCAAGCACGTCGTGGTCTCACTCGGCGGTGCTGTGGTGCGAGTGAACCCGTCGGTGCATCTCGCGGGAGCCGGAGCCGATGGGCAATTGTTGGGGCTCTACTTCGCCGATGCCGGCCAGCACCTTGAGCAGCGCGTGTACGTGCACCACATCGCCCCGCACACGATCAGCCGTGTGACCTACAAGGGTGCGCTCAACGGCGAGGGCGCGCGCACGGTGTGGGTCGGAGACGTGCTCATCGGGCGTGGCGCGACCGGCACTGACTCGTATGAGCAAAACCGGAACCTCGTGCTGAGCGACGGAACACGCGCCGACTCCATCCCGAACCTCGAGATCGAAACCGGTGACATCGCCGGAGCCGGCCACGCGAGCGCGACGGGTCGATTCGACGACGAGCAGCTCTTCTACTTGCGCTCGCGAGGCATCGACGAGCAAGAAGCACGACGCCTCGTCGTGCAAGGGTTCTTGATCGAGGTCGTACAGAAGATCGGCAACGCCGAACTCGAAGCGCGACTCATCGAAGCGATCGAGCGTGAGCTCGAAGCAGTCGAGGTGGTGTGAGATGACCGCAATCCGCGTGTGCGCGCTGGATGAACTCAGCGTCGCAACGGCCCGCAAGGTCGTCGTCGACGGCCGACCCGTCGCCGTCGTCATGGACTCCGCAGGCGGCGTGCATGCTCTCGGCGACACCTGCACTCACGGCGAGATCTCGCTCAGCGAGGGTTTCGTCGAAGACGATGCCATCGAGTGCTGGGCACACGGCTCGAAGTTCGAGTTAAGCACCGGCAAACCCCGCAACTTTCCGGCCTACGAGCCGGTACCCGTCTACGCGGTCACCGTTCAGAACGGCGACGTGTTGGTAGACGTCGAGACGACCATCACCCCTTAAGGAATAGCCAGTCATGTCAACTCTTGAGATTCGCGACCTGCACGTCAGTATCGAGACCGATCAGGGCTCGAAAGAGATCCTGCGCGGCGTGAACCTGACCATCAACTCTGGCGAGACCCACGCGATCATGGGCCCGAACGGCTCGGGCAAGTCGACGCTCGCGTACACGATCGCCGGGCATCCTCGCTACACCGTCGACAGCGGTTCGATCACCCTCGACGGTGAAGACGTGCTCGCCATGAGCATTGACGAACGTGCTCGCGCCGGGCTCTTCCTGGCGATGCAGTACCCGGTTGAGATTCCGGGAGTCACGGTCTCGAACTTCCTGCGCACCGCCAAGACCTCTCTCGACGGCGAAGCGCCCGCGCTGCGCGCGTGGATCAAAGACCTGCGCGGCTCGATGGAAGCGATGCGCATGGACACGTCCTTCGCCGAGCGCAACGTCAACGAAGGCTTCTCGGGAGGCGAGAAGAAGCGCCACGAAATCGTTCAGCTTGAGCTGCTGAAGCCGAAGATCGCGGTTCTTGACGAGACCGATTCGGGCCTCGACGTCGACGCCCTCAAGGTCGTCTCGGAAGGCGTCAACCGGGTCAAAGAGAACACCGGTCTCGGAGTTCTGCTGATCACGCACTACACCCGGATTCTGCGCTACATCACGCCCGACTTCGTGCACGTTTTCGTCGACGGCGCCGTCGCCGAAGAGGGCGGCCCTGAACTGGCAGAGCGCTTGGAAAACGAGGGTTACGATCGCTACCTGACCGGCTCGACCCTAGGCTGAGCGCATGCCCACCGCACTCGAACCGCAACTCTTCGACAAGGTCGAAGAGGGGCTGAAAGACGTCGTCGACCCCGAGCTTGGTGTCAACATTGTCGATCTCGGACTTGTCTACGACCTCGCGTGGGATGAGGAGAGCAACGCGCTCATCATCTCGATGACGCTGACCTCGGCAGGATGCCCCCTCACGGACGTGATCGAAGAGTCGATCGCGAACTCGCTCGACGGCATCGTCGAGCAGTTCCGCATCAACTGGGTCTGGATGCCCCCGTGGGGCCCGGAGCGCATCACCGACGACGGCCGCGACATGATGCGAGCGTTGGGATTCAGTATCTGACGGTCCAGTGGACCGTCAATACCGAGCGCGCCGCCGACAGGCGGCTCGGAGCCCGCGGAGAACCCAAGGAACGAAGAAGGCCCCCGCCATAAGGTAGGGGCCCCTCGTCGTCGCTGAGAGCTACTTCGTGGCCTGTGACTTCTCCGCCGCAGCCCACAAGGCCGGCAGCAGCGCAGCCGCGATGGCCGCCTTGATGAGCCCACCGATGATGAACGGGTAGAAGCCCGCAATGAGCACCGACTGAAGGTCGTTGGGCAGCCCGAGCTGTCCGAGCGACACGGCGAGCCAGGGCAGGCCGATCGCGAAGACGACGAGCGAACCACCGACGAAGGTGATGATCGGCTTGTACCAGCCGCG
>CAYWZI010000206.1:0-3473 GCA_964462815.1 uncultured Microbacteriaceae bacterium | reverse complement strand
GCTCAGCAACTGGATGACCTGCTGGCGCACGCGGTTGAGGTCGGCACCGAGCTTCACGAGCACCTGAGCGGCGACGCCCTCGCCCTCGCGGATGAGGCCGAGCAAGATGTGCTCGGTGCCGATGTAGTTGTGGCCGAGCTGCAAGGCTTCGCGAAGCGAGAGCTCGAGCACCTTCTTGGCGCGCGGCGTAAAGGGAATGTGGCCGGTCGGCTGCTGCTGACCTTGACCGATGATGTCTTGCACCTGCTCGCGCACGGCGTCGAGCGAGATGCTCAGCGACTCGAGCGCCTTGGCCGCGACACCCTCGCCCTCGTGAATGAGGCCGAGAAGAATGTGCTCCGTGCCGATGTAGTTGTGGTTGAGCATCTTGGCCTCTTCTTGCGCCAAGACCACCACACGACGGGCACGGTCGGTGAACCGTTCGAACATCTCACACTCTCCTCACACGACGCCGACGCAGGATGCGGAGCCGCTGTAATCAGGGTAACCAGCGCACCCGGGGTTAACTGCCCCTGTTCGCCCTAGGCGTGAGGCTTTCTGACGAGGTGTGCGACGTAGGGTGGGTGCGTGAGCAACCTGGAGGCCGAGCCCGCCGAGCTCGTGTGCGGCGACCAACCCGATGCGAGCATCCAGGTGCTCGAACCACGTGACGTGCCGCTCGGCGGCCCCCGCGCGATGACCGTGCGCCGCACGTTGCCCCAGCGCGAGCGCAGTCTCATCGGTGCCTGGTGCTTCGTCGATCACTACGGGCCCGACGACGTGGCCGAGACGGGCGGCATGATGGTGCCGCCGCATCCGCACACGGGGCTGCAAACCGTCAGCTGGTTGTTCGAGGGCGAAGTCGAGCACCGCGACTCGAGCGGCGCTCACGCGATGGTGCGCCCCGGCGAGGTCAACTTGATGACAGCCGGGTCGGGCATCCAACACTCCGAGGTATCGACGCCGACGACTCAGCGGCTGCATGGTGCTCAACTCTGGGTCGCCCTGCCTGACGGCGACCGGCACACTCTTCCGTTCTTCGAACACGCCGAGCCCGAACCGTTCTCGGTCGGCACCGCGACGCTGCGCGTGTTCGTCGGCGAGCTCGCCGGTTCGGCAAGCCCCGTGCGCACCTTCACCGCGCTCGTCGGTGCGCAGCTCGACCTCCCGGCCGGCGGCACCATCGAGCTACCCATCGATAAAGGCTTCGAGCACGGTCTGCTGGTGGATTCGGGCACCGCGCACCTCGACGGCATCGAGATACCCCGCAACCACCTCGGTTATGCGGCGCCGGGTCGCTCGTCGGTGCGGATCGCGGCCGGCGAGGCGCCCCTGCGCGCACTTCTGCTCGGCGGCGAGCCCCTCGGCGAACCCATCGTCATGTGGTGGAACTTCATTGGGCGAACCCACGACGAGATCGTGGCGTTTCGTGAACAGTGGCAGGCCGAGGTCATCGGCGGCGCCGATGCCGCTGGTCGCTTTGGCATCGTCGACGGGTGGGCAGGCAACGCGCTTCCGGCACCCGTCATGCCCGACGTTCGGTTGCGCCCCCGCGACTAGCGCCGGGGCCGAACGGGAGTTACTCTCGGTGCTCGGCCTCGAGCTTCTCTAGCCGCGCACGCTCTTCGTCTTCTACCTGCGCGAACACGTCACGCTCTGAGCGGTCGGCGCGAATGATCACGCGCATGAGAAACCAGAAGATGAGCCCAACGATGATCGTCGGGGTCACCGAGAAAATCGCGTTGCCCCAGAAGTCTTCCGGCATGGCATCAACAATACGGTGACGCGGCTTGGCGTAGGTCGAGAGTCGCGGCTAGTTCGTCCGGCGGCGCTGGAGCATCGCGAGCACCAGCACGATCACCGCGAGCATCGTCGCGGCCCCCAGCACGACGGGGGCGAGCGCCGGGAGGTTCGCGACGGAGCCGAGGCGGGCATCCGTCGCCGTGGCCGAACTGTCATCGAGCGGCTGAGTCGGCAATTGTGGGCCGGCGAGAGAGTCGTCGACGCTGGCGGAGTTGTTCACGGTGACATCGCCGACCGCTGTCGACAGACGCCCGCCGTCGGCAGTCACGATGACGCAGTAGACGCCATCGGCGACGGCAGCGCTCTGAATGCTCGTTGCAAAGGCCCCCGAGTCGTCGACCTCTGCTGCCTGCTCGAGGGCGACCGAAGCACAATCACCGAATGTCTGAGAAGCAAGGGCGACGGAGATGTCGTCGCTTAGGCCGCCGGTGACGCCGGCCACCTCGAAGACGCCGGCAACCGTCGTGCCCGAGATGGGGGTCGTGATGTGAATCGACTGCGCCGCGAAGCCCGGGCTCGCGACCAGGAGGCCGGTCAAAGCGACCGCCGGTGCAAGCGCGACCAGTGCGCGCAGTCGGTGAGGCAGCATGCGGTTGCCGTTCGGATCGGGCGGTCGCTGTTGGCCAATGGGGGCGGCCAGCATCGTGTGTCAGGTTCACCCAGGGTAGGCGCGCCCTCGCGCCCCTCGCACGCCCCCCTTAGGGGGATAGAACACGACGGACGTTCAGCCTTTGGCGAGAATGCCGAACACGCCGGAGAGAAGCAAGTACGCCCCGATGCCGCCGACAACCAGCCAGAGCGCGAGGCGGTTCATGCTCGGGCCCGACTTCTTCTCGTCGTCACCGGGCAGCTTGAGGTTGTCGTCGCGGTCGAACACCATGACGCGACCCTACTTCACCAGCGGGAAGAGAATGGTCTCGCGAATGCCCAGGCCCGTGAGCGCCATGAGCAGTCGGTCGATGCCCATGCCCATGCCGCCCGACGGCGGCATGCCATGCTCGAGCGCGGTCAAGAACGCTTCGTCGAGCTGCATCGCCTCGAGGTCGCCGCCCGCGGCGAGCGCCGCCTGCGCCACGAACCGTTCGCGCTGCACGACCGGGTCGACCAACTCTGAATAGGCCGTCGCGAGTTCGAAGCCACGCACATAGAGATCCCACTTTTCGACGACGCCCGGAATGCTCCGGTGCTCGCGGACGAGCGGGCTCGTGTCGACGGGAAAGTCCATGACAAAGGTCGGGCGCACGAGGTCGCCCTTGACGAAGTGCTCCCACAACTCTTCGACGTATTTGCCGGGCAACGGATGCTCGATCTCGATGTCAACCGCATCCGCGAGCTTCTTCAGCTCAGCCATCGACGTCTGCGGCATGATCTCAACACCCGCGGCCGCGCTGAGCGAGTCGTACATGCTCAGGCGATCCCACTCACCACCGAGGTCGTACTCGGTGCCGTCGGCCCACGTCACGACGTGCGAACCCGAGACGGCGACGGCCGCGTTCTGGATCATCTCTTGCGTCAGGTCGGCCATTTGGTGGTAGTCGCCGTAGGCCTGGTAGGCCTCGAGCATCGCGAACTCGGGGCTGTGCGTCGAGTCAGCGCCCTCGTTGCGGAAGTTGCGGTTGATCTCGTAGACCCGCTCGATGCCGCCGACGACCGCGCGCTTGAGAAACAGCTCGGGCGCGATGCGCAAAAAC
>CAYWZI010000205.1:0-3475 GCA_964462815.1 uncultured Microbacteriaceae bacterium | reverse complement strand
CGTTCGGCACCGACATCGTGCGCACCGAGCAGCGCGTACAGCTCGCGATCAACCGCCTCGATCTGCCGAACGATGTCGAACCTCGCGTGCTGACCGGCACAATCGACGACTTTCCGATCTTGCAGGTTGCCGTCACGAGCAACCTCAGCGCGGGCGAGCTCGAGTCGGCCCTTGAGTCGCAGGCTGTCCCCGAGCTCACCGACCTCGAGGGTGTGCGCGAGGTCTCGATTCAGGGTGCCGTGGGCGAGCGCGTCACGATTACTCCCGACAAAGAAGAGATGTTTGCGCGCGGTCTGACGACCGCCGACATTACCGATGCGCTCGATGCGTATGGCGTGCTGCTGCCCGCAGGCATCATCACCGAGGACGGATTTGAGCTTCCGGTCATCTCGGGCGTGCGGATTACGTCCGCCGATGAACTCGCTGCGCTGCCTTTGCTGACCGCCGAGGTTGAGGGCACGAGCATCGCCGACGTTGCGACCGTGGAGGTCGAGAACGACCCGGTCAGTGGATACTCACGTGTCAACGGCGAACCCGCACTGACGCTCGCGATCACGAAGACCCCGGCCGGCAACACTGTCGAGGTGTCACGTGCGGTTCAGGAGGCCCTGCCCGCAATCGCGGAGACGATCGGTTCGGGCACCGAGTTCATCGTGGTGTTCGACCAAGCTCCGTTCATCGAGAAGTCGATCGAGGCCCTGGCGACCGAGGGACTGCTGGGCCTCGCCTTCGCCGTCATCGTCATCCTCATCTTCCTGCTTTCGGTGCGGTCGACGCTCGTGACCGCCATTTCAATCCCTACCTCGGTGTTGCTCACCTTCATCGGTATGCAGGTGGCGGGGTACTCGTTGAACATCCTGACCCTGGGTGCGATCACGATTGCTATCGGCCGAGTCGTTGACGACTCGATCGTCGTGGTGGAGAACATCAAGCGCCACCTCGCTCTGGGTGAAGAGAAGACCCAGGCGATTCTTGTTGGCGTGAAGGAGGTTGCCGGCGCTATCACGGCGGCCACGGCCACGACCATCGCGGTCTTCCTGCCTGTAGCGCTCGTTGGCGACATCACCGGAGAGCTCTTCCGGCCCTTCGCGCTGACGACCGCGATCGCGCTCGCCGCGTCGCTCTTCGTCTCACTCACGATCGTGCCGGTGCTCTCGTACTGGTTCTTGCGGCCGCCGAAGGCGGCAAAGCACGCAGTCGACGCCGAGGGTTCGCCCACCGGACCGCTCACGATCGAAGAAGAGTCCGCTCGCCCGACCCTGCTGCAGCGCAGCTATCTTCCGATCATTCGGTGGACCCTCACGCGGCCGATTGCCACCCTCTTGCTGGCCGTTCTCATCCTGGCCGGCACGGGCTTCCTCGCCGGGGGTCTCAAGACCAACTTCATCGGCAATTCCGGCCAGAACACGCTGACCGTTTCGCAAACGCTGCCCAATGGCACGAGCCTCGAAGAGCTTGATGTCGCGGCGACCATCGTCGAGGAAGAACTGCTCGACATCGACGGCATCGTGACCGTACAGGCATCGATCGGAGCAGGCACGGGCACTCTCGCCGCCATCTTTGGAGGAAGCGACATTACCTTCTCGCTCACCACGGATGATTCGTTCGACCAAGACGAATTGCAGCAGAGTGTGCGCGACGCGCTTGAGGGTCTCACGGGCGTTGGCGAGGTTTCGGTCCAGGTAGCCCAGGGGGGCTTCGGCGGCGGCGACATTGAGATCGACATCACGGCATCGAGCCGTGCCGATCTCGAAACGGCCTCGCAGCAGATTCTCGATGACGTTCGCGAGCTTGATCAGGTCGCCGAAGCCACGAGCAATCTTTCCGACACGCAGCCCTACATCGCCATCCAGGTTGACCGCGAGCGTGCGGCCGAACTCGGCCTGAGCGAGATCGCCGTGGGCGGCATCGTCACCGCTGCCATGTTCCCGGCGTCGGTCGGCAGCGTCGAAATCGACGAACGCACGCTGTCGATCTTCCTGCGCGACGTGGATGCTCCCGTCACGGTCGACGAATTGCGTGAGTTCAGCATCCCGACCGCCATCGGGCCGCAGCCGCTCGAAGAGCTCGCCACCATCGAGCAGGTTGACGGCCCGGCGAGCATTACCACCGTGCGCGGCGTGCGCAGCGCGACCATTACGGTGACGCCGGGCATCACCGACGTCGGGGCCACCTCGGCTGCGGTGCAAGCGGCCGTCGACGAAGCGTCACTTCCGGGCGGCGTTCAGGCGAGCCTCGGCGGAGTGACGTCGCAGCAGGCTGACGCGTTCAGCCAGCTCTTCCTCGCACTGCTGGCGGCCATCCTGATCGTCTACGTCATCATGGTCGCGACGTTCAAGAGCCTGCGGCAGCCCTTGCTCTTGCTGGTCTCGATTCCGTTCGCGGCGACCGGCGCGATTGCTCTGCAGCTCATCGCCGATATTCCCATTGGGGTGCCGTCGCTCATCGGTGTGCTCATGCTCATCGGCATCGTCGTGACCAACGCCATCATGCTCATCGACTTGGTCAATCAGTATCGCGAGCGAGGCATGAGCGCCTACACCGCTCTCGTCGAAGGCTCGTCGCGTCGTCTGCGCCCGATCTTGATGACGGCGGCGGCCACGATCTTCGCGCTCTTGCCACTGGGTCTCGGCATCACGGGTAGCGGCGGGTTCATCTCGCAGCCGCTCGCGATCATCGTTATCGGTGGTCTCATCTCGTCAACGCTTCTGACGCTCGTCGTCTTGCCGGCGCTCTACTACCTCGTCGAAGGTGCGAAAGAGCGACGCGCAGACGCCGGAGTCGAGTTGCGAATCCGCTGGTGGCAGAGCCTGCTCCTCGTGCTGCTCGGCTTCCTCGGGGCGGCCTTGCTCGCCGCCGGGGTTCTGCTCGCGGTGGAGCCCGGTGCCGAACGGTTCTCGCTCGATGCGGATCTTCTCGCGGGTGGTCCATTCACCGACTGGCTGATTCCGGGCATCCTGATCGCGGCCCTCGGAGCGGGGCTTCTGACCGTCGCCGTGTGGTTCCGCATTCGCGCGGTGAAGCCGATCGACACCGTCGAATCGGCCGTGGCCTAGCGACAATCACGGCGGGCATTCCGTCAACGGTCAGGGTGTTGCTAGCGTGAGCACACCCTGACCGAAAGTGACATGCAATGACCGCAACCCCGCCCGCTGGCGATGCCCCCACTACCGTGTCGCCTGGGGTGTTCACGACGAACACTGTCGAGCTGCCGTCCTATCGAATCCAGTGGCTCGCGCGCCTCATGTACGGCAATGGCTTCGAGTTCTTTGTCATCGCGGTCATCATCGCCAATGCGGCCGCATTGGCGATTCTTACGTACGACAATGTGGCCCCCGGGGTGGCAGCCGTCGCGACCGTCATCGACCGCGTTGCCCTGATCTTCTACACGGTCGAAGTGGTGCTGCGCATTGTTTCGTACGGCACGAAACCGTGGATGTTCTTCCGCAACCCCTGGAATGTCTTCGACTTCCTC
>CAYWZI010000204.1:0-3514 GCA_964462815.1 uncultured Microbacteriaceae bacterium | reverse complement strand
GAGGTCCATGTGCGTGTAGCTGAAGACGTGCCCGATGTGCAGCGAGCCTGAAGCGGTCGGCGGGGGAGTGTCGATCGCGTAGACCGAGTCGGGCCCCGCATCCACCGCCGCCTGACGGTCGAAGCGGTAGGTGCCATGGGCTTCCCACAGTGGGCCCCACTTGCTCTCGAGACCTTCGAGGGCGGGCTTGTCGGGCAGGCTGGCGTGGCTCATCGCGCATCTCGCTTCGCTATAGGCGGCACCGTGTCATCGCAAAGGTGCCTGAATGTGGGCACCACGATCTTACGCGCCGAGTAGCTCAGCTCTTGTCTGTGCGGTGAACCAGCACGGGACACACCGCGTGGTGAACGCAGTAGGTGGCGACCGTGCCGAGGTGCATGCCGGGAACCTCGCCGTGGCCTTGCGCACCGATCACGAGAAGGTCTGCGTCTCGCGACACTTCGGTGAGGGCCAGAGCGGGCTTCCGTTGCACGAGATGGGTCTCAATGCCGACGCCGGCCGTGTCGGCCGCCACCTTCGACATCGTGTCGTCGAGAGTCCGCTGTGCGTGCTCTGCGTAGTCCTCATCTGTCAGCGTGGGCGACAGGATGCTCGTGAACGGAAGCTCCCACGCCGTGACAACATGCACATCGGCGTCGAGCAGCTTCGCTCGCTCAATGGCCCAGTTCAGTGCTCCAACGCTCGCGTCAGAGCCATCAACGCCGACGACCAGGAACCTTTTCGAATCGTGCGCACTCATGGGTGCCCCTCTCGATAGTCGTCACGCTAGTGGAGCGTGACCGATTCGAGATAGATGCCGAAGGTCCTGACACCGTGGGTCTCTCACCTGGGGGCACCCCAACGTCGCTACTCGCGCGTGACCGTGACGGTCTTGTGCGTGAGGCGGCCCGACGAGTCTTCGAGGGTCACCGTGTAGATCTGGCTGGCCTCCGAGCACTGGTAGTTGAACGAGTAGGTCGCCGTTGTGGGCACCGACTCGAACGGTTCGGCCTTCGCGTTCTGCGTGCCGATGCCGAACCACGCACCTGTCGCATTGCTGCTGCTCCAGCTCCAGGTGAGCTGCACGGAGCTCGACGTGTCGGGGCAGTCGGCCTTGTTGGGGCCCGAGAACGTCGCGAAGCTCGGGCTCTGCGGCGGGGCGGGCGGCGGGGCCGCGGTCGCGCTGGGTTCCTCGCTCGGCTCGTCGCTGGGCTCTTCCGACGGCTCGGGGCTCTCGGTCTCTTCGGGAGTCGGGGTCGGCGTCTCCGACGCGGTGATCTCCGGCTCGGGAAGATCGTCGTCAGCGGCATTGCTGCCAAGCAACGCGATGATGAGCACGATCAACGCGATGAGAATCGCGCCCGCGACAGCGAGTAGCGCGATCAGCAGGCCGCGCTTCTGGCGCTCTTCGGGTGCCGCCCCCTCACCCTTGCCCTTCGGCAGGGGCTCGGTGGGCGCATCGAAGCGCTCAGTGGGGGTGTCGTCGCTCATGAGTGCTCCTGATCTCGTCGTTCGAGGCCTGTCAGACTGACGGCGCTCAGCATATAGAATCGGGCGTATTGGCGCTGATCCGGTTATCACCGGGGAGCCCTCGGAAGAACCTTCTGCTCGCACGAAGCTGTGCGAACGAAGTAGTAGACCCGAGCGGGGCAGGCCCGTGACAGCCGCAGGAGAGGGGCGCAGCATCCGTCGCGAAACGACAGATGCGGTGCAAGCGGGGTGGTACCGCGGCAGGCCGGTCACGGCAGGTCGTCCTCGCGGAGAGTGATGACAGAATCCCTACCCGCAGCAACCACCGACCGGAGTCACCATGGGCTACCCCCGCCATCGCGACGAGAGCAGCGTCGTCGCCTCACCGAGCTTTCCTGCCCTCGAGCACGAGGTGCTTGCCTACTGGGCAGCGCACGACACCTTTCAGCGGTCGGTCACGCAGCGTGACGGCTGTGACGAGTGGGTCTTCTACGACGGCCCGCCGTTCGCCAACGGACTGCCGCACTACGGGCACCTGCTGACGGGCTATGCCAAAGACGTGTTTCCGCGCTTCCAGACCATGCGCGGAAAGCAAGTTCACCGCCGCTTTGGGTGGGACACCCACGGTCTGCCGGCCGAACTCGAGGCCATGAAGCAACTCGGCATCACCGAGAAAGCCCAGATCGAAGAAATGGGCATTGAGGCGTTCAACGCCAAGGCGCGCGAGAGCGTGTTGCGCTACACCGATGAGTGGCAAAGCTATGTGACGCGTCAGGCGCGCTGGGTCGACTTCGAGAACGACTACAAGACGCTCGACGTGACGTTCATGGAGAGCGTGCTGTGGGCCTTCAAGACCCTGCATGAGAAGGGCCTCGCTTACGAGGGCTATCGCGTGCTGCCCTACTGCTGGCGCGACGAGACTCCGCTCTCGAACCACGAGCTGCGCATGGACGACGACGTCTACCAAATGCGGCAGGACCAGTCGGTGACCGTCACCTTCCCGCTCGTCGGCGAGAAGGCCGAGGCGTTGGGCCTCACCGGCGTCGAGGCACTCGCCTGGACGACGACCCCGTGGACGCTTCCGACGAACGCGGCGCTCGCTGTCGGCCCCGCGATCGAGTACGCGGTGGTGGATGCTGGCGCGCGGTCATTCCTGCTTGCCGCCGACACCATCGGCGCCTACGTGAAAGAGCTCGGTTTCGCCTCGCTCGAGGAGGCCCGTTCCGCCATCACGCGCACGCTCACGGGCGCCGAGCTCGGCGGCGTGCAGTACGACCGCTTGTGGGACTACTTCGTCGAGGACTACGGCGTGCACGCCTTCCAGATTCTTGTCGCCGACTACGTCGCCACCGGTGAGGGCACGGGCATCGTGCACCAGGCGCCCGCCTACGGCGAAGACGACCAAAACACCTGCGCCGCTGCCGGAATTCCGACCGTCATCTCGGTCGACGACGGTGGAAAGTTCTTGGCCGTCGTCTCCGAAGTTGCCGGGCTGCAGGTCTTCGAGGCCAACAAGACTCTCGTCGGCATGCTGCGTGAGCAGGGCAGGCTCTTCCAGCTGCGCAGCTACGAGCACAGCTACCCGCACTGCTGGCGGTGCCGCAACCCACTCATCTACAAGGCCGTGTCGAGCTGGTTCGTGCGCGTCACCGAGTTGCGCGATCGCGCACTCGAGCTCAATGAGCAGATCACCTGGGTGCCCGGTAACGTCAAGCACGGACAGTTCGGCAAGTGGCTCGAGGGTGCGCGCGACTGGTCGATCAGCCGCAACCGCTATTGGGGCAGCCCGATTCCGGTGTGGAAGAGCGATGACCCCAACCACCCGCGCGTCGACGTCTATGGCTCCCTCGCCGAGCTCGAGACCGACTTCGGCACTTTGCCGCGCAACGTCGACGGCGAGGTTGACCTGCACCGTCCGTTCATCGACGAGCTCACGCGACCGAACCCCGACGACCCGACCGGGCAGTCGACGATGCGCCGCATCGAGGATGTCTTCGACGTGTGGTTCGACTCGGGCTCGATGCCCTTCGCGCAGGTGCACTACCCGTTCGAGAACGCCGACTGG
>CAYWZI010000203.1:0-3612 GCA_964462815.1 uncultured Microbacteriaceae bacterium | reverse complement strand
GACCACGGTCGGCGTGAGCTGCACGGGGTCGGCGCCGATGAGGGGCGTCAGCAACAGCATCCACACCGCCGCGAGTCCGATCATGACGAACGAGATCATGATGGCGCTCAACCCGCTGTCGCTCAAGAATCGCCGCATGTACGAGAGGCTGAAGCCGTAGCAGGCGGTCGCTCCGAGCAGGGCGAGGTAGGGCACGATGCCACCCGTGCCCTGGTCGATACCTTGCCACGGCCCGACGATGACGATGACGCCGATTATCCCGACGATGATGCCGAGCACTTGCTCGCGCGTGAGCTTCTCGATGCGAAAGGCGAGGCCGGCGATGAGGGCCGTCATGATGGGCGTCGTGGCGTTGAAGATGCTCGCGACGCCCGAGGCGACGTACTGCTGCGCCCATGCGAAGAGCTGATAGGGGATCACCGCGAAGGTCACCGACAGCAGCGCCAGGTGCGCCCACACGCGTCGCGATCGCGGCAACCGGTCGCGCGTGACGAGCGCGATCAACCCGAGAGTGATGGCACCGAAGAGCGTTCGGCCGGTCGCCACTTGAACGGGCGAGAGCCCCTCGAGGGCGAGCGCGATGAACAAGAAGCTCGCACCCCAGACCACCCCGGCGAGGGTGAACTGCACCGCGATCCACGCATCAGAGCTGCGGGGCGGGGCAGGAGGAGCGTCGTGGGTCACCTGGCGAGACTACTGCCGCGCACGGGCATGACCATCGGCCCGCAGGCGCGACGGCAGAAACCCGCTAGTGATCGGTCGAGATGGTGCCCGTCGTGGCGATCTGTTCATGGTGCTGAATGACCTCGGCGACGACGAAGTTGAACCACTTCTCGGCGAAGGCCGGGTCGAGGTGTGCCTCTTCAGCGAGTGCCCGCAATCGCGCGATCTGGACCTTCTCACGGTCGGGGTCACTCGGCGGCATCTGGTTCGCCGCCTTGAGCCGCCCGACCGCCTGCGTGCACGTAAACCGCTCGGCGAGCAGATGAATGAGCGCCGCATCGATGTTGTCGATGCTGCGGCGCAGTGAGACGAGTTCAGCATGTGCGGCGTCGTGCATGCACTGAGCGTAACGCGCGCGGGCTCACGCGTCGCGGGCACCGCTCTTCGCCGTGAGAGGCCCCGCACGCCCTAGAGTGTCGCCATGACGACGGATGCCCGCTCGCGCTCCACGTGGCGCGACGCCCCGGCCACGCGAGTCTTCGGCTCGTTCTTCAGCTGGTTCTCGCTCGCGCTCGCCCTGACGCTCTTGCTGCAGTCGGTGAGCGCACTCGCCGACTTGGGGGGATTCTGCGCGCGCGGCGGGCCCTTCGTGATCGAGGTCGAGTGCACCGACGCGATCGTGGCCTTCACCCCGGCGAGTATCCTCGGCGGACTCGCGGCCGTCTTCGTCGGCACGCTGCTCGCGCAAGGATTCGGTGTCGTCGTGGTGGTCTTCGCGTGGCCTGCGCTGTTCGTCAGCCTCGCGGTGATCTTTCTGCGGAGCTTCTTCACGAGCGGCGACCTCACCGGCCTGTTCGTCGGCCTGTTGTTTGTCGTCATGGGGCTTGCCCCCCTCGTGGTGGCGCTGCCAGCGGCGCCGCAGCGCATGCTGCTCGGCCGCGTCGACGCTCAGGGCAGAGCGTTCTCGGAGGCCCGCCCCGCGCGCGCCTCGCTGCTGTCGTTGGCACCACCGCCCGAACCGGGCGTGAATCCGCCGACGATCGGCGACTGGGCTCTGAGCTTTGGGGTGGCCATTAGTGGCCTCGTGCTCGGCATCTGGCTCGGCGTCGTCTGGTTTGCCTCAGTCGCTTAAGCGGCCGTGCCCGCGAGTCGCCGCACCAGACCTGCCCGCACCTCGGGCCACTCGTTGACCACGATCGAGTACACCGCCGCATCGCGCCACGACCCATCGGCACGCTGCGCATCACGCCGCGCGATGCCCTCGAACTGAGCCCCGAGCTTCTCGATACCGGCCCGCGACCGCGCGTTGAGCACGTCGGCCTGCAGTTTGACGCGGCCATAACCGTGGTCGAAGAGATGGCCGAGCAACAGGAGCTTCGCCGCCGGGTTCACGGATGATCCCCAGTGCTCGGGTGCGTACGCGGTGTACCCGATGTGCGCCGACTCGGCCGCAGGGTTGAGATCGAGGATCGAAGAGGTGCCGATGACTGTGTGCGTAGCATCCACGATCACAAAGACGTGCGCGCGCCCGATGGGCAGGTAGGTCGGCAACCAGTTGGCGAAATCATCGCCGATGCGCGCACCCGCCGGGCCACCGCCCCAGCCGCCCGCGAAAACCGCCTCACGTCCGAGCGCGGTCGTCAGGCCGGGCAGATGCGCCGGCTCATAGGGCTCGAGCCGCAACCCGTACCCCTCGAGCACGGCGGAGGGCAGCTCGAGCGCGACCACGATTCAGCCGAGCAGATCGTGCCGCACGACGATGGCGTCACGCGCGGGGCCGACGCCGATGGCCGAGATGCGCGCACCGCTCATCGCCTCGATCGCGAGCACGTAGTCTTGCGCGTTCTTCGGCAGGTCGTTGAAGCTGCGTGCGCCCGTGATGTCGTCGTTCCAGCCCGGGAAGCTCTCGTAGATCGGCACCGCGTGGTGGAAATCGCTTTGCGAGACGGGCACCTCGTCGACGCGCACGCCGTCAACGTCGTAGGCGACGCAGACGGGGATGCTCTCTAGCCCCGTGAGCACGTCGAGCTTGGTCATCACGAAGTCGGTGACACCGTTGATGCGCGCGGTGTAGCGGGCGATCGGGGCGTCGTACCAGCCGCAGCGACGCGGGCGGCCCGTCGTCGTGCCGAACTCGAAGCCCGTCTTGCGCAAGAACTCACCCGACTCATCGAAGAGCTCGGTCGGGAAGGGCCCCGAGCCGACGCGCGTCGTATAGGCCTTGACGATGCCGATGATGCGGTCGATGCGGTTGGGGCCGATACCCGAGCCCGTAGCAGCACCGCCAGCCGTCGAGCTCGACGACGTGACGAAGGGGTAGGTGCCGTGGTCGACGTCAAGCATGGTGGCTTGCCCACCCTCGAAGAGCACCGTCTCGCCACGCTCAAGAGCGTTGTGCAGTTCGAGTGCCGTGTCGACGACCATGGGCCTCAAGCGGTCGGCGTAGCTCAGCAACTCGTCGACGACCTCGTCGGCACCAATCGCGCGACGGTTATAGACCTTGACGAGCAAGTGGTTCTTGACGTTGAGCGCGCCCTCGACCTTCTGGCGCAAGATGTTCTCGTCGAAGAGGTCTTGCATGCGGATTCCGACGCGGTTGATCTTGTCAGCGTAGGCGGGCCCGATGCCACGGCCCGTGGTGCCGATCTGACGCTTGCCGAGAAAGCGCTCGGTGACCTTGTCCATCGTTCGGTGGTAGGGCGTGATGACGTGGGCGTTAGCGCTGATGAGCAGCTTCGAGGTGTCAACGCCGCGGGCACTCAGCGCATCGAGCTCGCCGAAGAGCACCTCGATGTCGACGACGACACCGTTGGCGATGACGGGGGTGACGCCCTCGGTCAGAATGCCGCTCGGCAGCAAGTGCAGCGCATACTTTTCGTCACCGATGACGACGGTGTGGCCCGCGTTGTTGCCACCGTTGAACTTGACGACATAGTCGATACGCCCGGC
>CAYWZI010000202.1:0-3612 GCA_964462815.1 uncultured Microbacteriaceae bacterium | reverse complement strand
TGACCGAGTACATCGCGAGCTCACCGCTCGTGGGGCGACGGCCCAACAGGTTCTTGATCTCGGCGTATTCGTCGGCTTTGAGGCCGAGGGCCTCGAAGGGCTGTGTCTTCTCAGGAGTCGCCGCCGCGTTCGCGACGGTGTCGGGAACGGGCCGAGCGGGAGCGGAGGGCGGCGTGGTGGGAGGCACGAGGGCAGAAGCTCCAGAATCTGAGGGCGGGCCGGTTGAGTCGAATCTACCGTGTGTATTCGTGGCGAGCGCCGACCGGTCGTCACGCCGTAGTCTGGGAGGCATCGACCGTTAGCGACCCGGGAGCCTCATGAACTCGCGCTTCATCTGGATGTATGCCGTGATCGGCCTCCTCGTCTTTCTCGGCGCGATGTTTCTTGGCCTCGCGCTGAACAGTTGAGCTCGAGAGGTCGCCCGTGATGAGCATCGCGTCGAGCACTGAACCGATCATCGACATCGGCGACATTCTCGAGATTGAGCTGGTGCCCGAGCAGAGCTGGTTCATCTTCATTGCCGTGACCATCGTTGCGGTTGCCATCGCGGCGGTGTTGCTCGTCATGATCGAGGTCACTGTTCGACTGACGACGCCGCGCCACCCGTGGACGGCCGTTCTTCTACGGCACACTCGCCGCGCCCTGCGGTTGCTCTTTGTGATGGTCGCGGTGCAGGTCGCCGTCGAGCTTGGGGCGCCGAGTACTCCACTCTCGGACACGATCGAGCACGTTCTGACGATTGCCGTCATCGGTCTGTTGGGCTGGGTAATCGTCGACACGGTGCAGTTTGCCTTCGAGGGAGCCAAGTCGCGCTACCCCATTGGGGCCGAAGCAACGCGAGCTGCCCGCCGAGCGCAGACCCAATTGACGTTCCTGCAGCGGCTCGCGACCGTCACGATCTGGATCGTGGCCGTCAGCGCGGCGCTGCTCACTTTTCCCGAGATGCAGGCCTTCGGCGCGAGTCTGCTCGCCTCGGCCGGCCTCGCGGGCATCATCGCGGGCCTCGCCGCGCAGTCGACGCTCGCCAACGTGTTCGCGGGTGTGCAAATCGCCTTCAGTGACGCCATCCGCGTCGACGACATCGTGATTGTCGAAGGTGAGTGGGGTCGCATCGAAGAAATCACGCTCACCTATGTCGTCGTGCGAATTTGGGATGATCGCCGACTCGTCGTGCCGTCGACCCACTTCACGACGACCCCCTTTGAGAACTGGACCCGCACGGGCAGCGAATTGCTCGGGTCGATCGAACTCGATCTCGACTGGCGCGTGAGTCCTGCTGCGATGCGTGAACGACTCAACGAGGTGCTCGACGCCACTCCGCTCTGGGACCGACGCGTCTCCGTGCTGCAGGTCTCTAACGCGACGGGGGGATTCGTTCGCGTGCGCATCCTCGTGAGCACGGCCGATGCGGGTGCCCTCTTCGACCTGCGCAACTACGTGCGCGAGCAACTCGTTGAGTGGGTGCAGCGTGAGAGCCCTGCATCGATGCCGCGCACGCGTGTGCTCATGGTCGATGCGGAGGGGCTTCCTGTGGTTGACCCCGACGACACGTCAGCGCGAAAACAGCTCTTCAGCGGGACTCCCGAAGCCCAACAACGCGCCGAACAAATGATGGCGCCGTCGGCTGATCCGGATGCCCCGGCCCGCGTCGGCGAGCCGCCGACGTCGTAGCGGCTCGCGTCTCGACTCAGGCCTTCGGAACCGGAGGCCCGAGGATCAACAGCACGGTGAAGAGCGCGACGACGGCGAGCAGAATGAGCGTTGCCAGCAGGTAGGGGTGGTTGAGCATCCACCGCACCAGTCGATCGAACCAGCGCTGATCACGCGGGTCGTCGGTGGCCTCGCGGCGCCAATCGCCCTCGAGCTTGCCCGTGCGGTGCGCCCAGATGTCGAAAGGGATCGTCGCGTAAGGGATGATCGCCGTGACGACGGCGAGCAGGCCGAGGCCAACGCCCCAGCGCTGGTTGATTGCCGTCAGCACCGCAGTGGCGCCATAGGCGAGGAAGACGAAGCCGTGGATGCTGCCGCCGATCGTCACCGCAATGTCGAGCCCTGCCGTGGCGCGAAGAATGAGGCCCGTGATGAGCAGAGTCCAGGTAATCGCTTCGGCGATCGCGACGATGCGGTAGAGCTTCTTCGGGGTCAGGGTCGCGCGGGGTGCGGCAGTCTCGGCGGGGCTGGGCGTCGCAGAACTGGTCATGCGTCTAGCACACCATGTTCCGCTAAGAAGGTGATGACAGCGCGCGGTCGACAGCGGCGTGTAGTGCCTGCCGATCGAGGGGATCACCGCGCAGTGCCGCGAGCATGCCGGTGCCCTCGACGAGCGCGACGAGGTCGGCCGCAAGGTGCAACGCGGCGTCTTTCGATCCGGCGTGCGTGAGCAACGCGTCGGCCAATTCGGCGAGCGCGCTGTCGTGCGCCGCGCGAATCGCCTCCCTCGCGCGGGGAGCGACCGACGTGAGGAACGCGTGGTAGGCGAGCGGTGTTGCGTAGGGCGCCACGGCGTCGATCGCGTCGACGTATTCGGTGACCATTCGGTGCGCAACGGCATGCGCATCGGCGTCAGGCGGAAGTGGAGCGGATGGCGCGGTCATCAGCGTCGTGAAGAATCGTTCGATCACCGCGTCGAGCAGGGCTTCTTTGCCGGTGAAGTGGTGGTAGACCGCTCCCTTCGAATAGGGCACCGCCTCGAGAATGCGGGCGAGGCTCGTTGCCTCATAGCCACGCTCGAGGAAGAGCCGGAACGCGGCCTCGACAATCGCCTCGCGCGCGTCACTGGTCATGGTGCACCATTCTCGCGGTCGCGCGTTGGCCGAGCCATCACGTACACGGTGACGGGCTCGACCTCAACACTCGCGAGCAACTCGAACTGCCATCGCACATAGCGGTCGGCGTTGTCGCGATTCTCGGTTTCGAGACTCACGCCGGAGGAGGTGGGATGCTCACTCGCCCGCTGCACTGTCGCTTCGACGAGCGCCCGGCCCACCCCACGACCACGCGCCTCGGAGGTCACGCCAACCGCGATCAGCACATGGTGCGGGGTGCGGGGCGCGTGGCGTCGCGAGACCCGATCTGCGCGATTGAGAAACAGCAGAGCATCCGTGCCCAGAAGACTGCCGAGTCGAAGGAAGCTGAGACCAGCGCGGACTTGGCCCACAAAGTCGCTGAGGCGACTCGTCGCGGGGTCACGGATGATCGCGGCGCCGAGCAGCGCCTCCGAATCTTCGGCGACAAGCAGCGTGCCGCCCTGCATGAGTGTTGTGGCCAGACTCGCACGAAAGATGGCGTGTCGGGCGTTGTCGGGTGATGACACCTGGGCGGTGGCCGCGACGATTGCCGGGTCGTGCTCGAAAGCGTCGGCGAGCAGGTGAACGGCGGGCTCGTGTTCGGCGAGGGTTGCGGTTCGAATGGTGATCGCGTTGGCGTTCACGCTGCCACCCCTCGGCCGCCGCGCAAGCTGTCTGCGCGTGCCTCGGCGCGGTGGTCGACGGCGCCCAGCCGCAATGGGTCGTCAATCAGGGGTTGCTGCGCCAAATCGACCCACCGGAGAGCTGGTTCGACGAGGAAATGCAGCGCCAACTGGCGGAGCTGGAGCGCCGCCGCCGGCAGTAC
>CAYWZI010000201.1:2267-3617 GCA_964462815.1 uncultured Microbacteriaceae bacterium | reverse complement strand
CTCGACTGGGACGAGAAGATTCGCATGGACCCGTCGAGCCCCAGTGCCATGGCGAGCGTGCTCGCGCGGCGCCACGATTTCGACCTGCTGACGGGCAACGACGCCGACGCCGATCGCCACGGCATTGTCACGCCCGATGCTGGCCTCATGAACCCCAACCACTACCTCGCCGTGGCGATTGAGTACCTCGTCACCCACCGCCCCGACTGGCGGCCCGACGCTGCCATCGGCAAGACCCTCGTGTCGTCGACGATGATCGACCACGTCGTCGCTTCGCTCGGGCGCACGCTGTGGGAGGTTCCCGTCGGCTTCAAGTGGTTCGTGCCGGGGCTCATCGACGGCTCGGTCGCTTTCGGCGGCGAAGAGAGCGCGGGCGCAAGCTTCGTGCGCTGCGACGGAACCGTCTGGACAACCGACAAAGACGGCATCTTGCTCGCCCTTCTGGCCGCCGAGATCACCGCGGTGACGGGGCGTTCCCCCTCCGCCCTCTACGGCGACCTCACCGAGCGCTTTGGCGCACCGTTCTATGAGCGAGTGGATGCTCCCGCCTCACCCGCCCAGAAGGCGGCGCTCAGCAAGCTCAACGGCGCGGCCATTACGGCCACCCACCTCGCGGGCGACCCCATCACGGCTCGCCTGAGCGAGGCACCCGGCAACGGTGCTGCGGTCGGCGGCGTGAAGGTCGTCACCGAGCGGGCGTGGTTCGCTGCGCGGCCGAGCGGCACCGAGAACGTCTACAAGATCTACGCGGAGTCGTTCGCGGGCGAGGAGCACGTGCGGCAGGTGCAGGCCGAGGCGAAGGAGATCGTTGATGGCGCTCTCGCCTGAGCACGCTGCGCTGTACGCGGAGTGGAACGCCCTCACCGTCGATGAGTTGCGCGCCCGCGGCAGCATGAAGTGGAGCCTCTTTCCCAACACGATCGGTGCCTGGGTCGCCGAGAGCGACCTCGGTACGGCCCCCGCGGTCACGCAAGCGCTGCATGACGCGATCAACGCGGGAACCATGGGGTACTTGCCCCGCGCCGTCGGCACCGACATGGGGCGCGCGACCGCTGAATGGATGCGCGACCGATTCGATTGGGAGATCTCACCGAATCGCGTGCACCCCGTCGGTGACGTCATCGCCGGACTCGATGCCGCGATCGAGCACTACTCGCGGCCCGGGTCGGCCGTCATCGTGCCGACGCCCGCCTACATGCCGTTCTTGACCGTGCCCGCGCGGCACGGTCGCGCTGTCATCGAAGTGCCCATGTCGCTCGACGGCGGCCGCGAGGTGCTCGACCTTGACGCGATCGAGCGCGAACTAGCCGCAGGCGCTGGGCTCGTCGTGCTGTGCAACCCGCTCAACCC
>CAYWZI010000201.1:0-2257 GCA_964462815.1 uncultured Microbacteriaceae bacterium | reverse complement strand
GGGCGCGTGTTCGAGCGCGCGGAGCTCGCGGCACTCTCCGAGGTCGTCGACCGGCACGGCGCGCGGGTGTTCGCCGACGAAGTGCATGCGCCGATCGTGTTTGAGGGGGCGCGGCATGTTCCGTACGCGAGTGTGAACGCGGCAGCATCCGCTCACAGCATCACGACGACCAGTGCGTCGAAGGCCTGGAATCTGCCCGGCACGAAAGCCGCCCAGCTCATCACGACCAACGACGCCGATGAGCAGACCTGGCAAGCGCTCGGCCCGATGGCCAGTCACGGCGCGAGCACCCTGGGCGTCATCGCCAATACCGCTGCCTATCGAGAGGGCCGCGACTGGCTCGATGCCACGGTGGAGTACTACGACGCCAATCGCCGTCTGCTCGGCGAACTGCTCGCTGACCGACTGCCCGAGGTCGGCTATCGGATGCCCGAGGGCACCTACATCGCCTGGCTCGACGTGTCACGGCTCGGTCTCGGAGACGAGCCCGCCGCGATGATTCGCGAACGCGCGAGCCTCGCCGTGACCGACGGTCGCGCGTGCGGCGAAGCGGGGGTGGGCCACGTGCGGCTCATTCTCGCCACCCCGCGGCCCATCGTCGAGCAGATCGTCGACGCCCTCGTGCGCGCGGCCCGCTGAGGCGAGCGAGCGCTGGCGCCGGGCGGCCTCAGCCGCCCGAGCGGCTGATGACGTAGTCGCGAAACGCCTCCAGCGTCTTCTGCGTCTCGGCGGGGAAGCTCTTGCCGAAGAGTGCGCCGACCACGCGCATGAAGCCCGTGAAGCGAAACACATTGCGCTGCTCGATGGTCGTCGTGCCGTCATCGTTCGCAACGAAGCGCGTCTCGCACAGGTTGTGCACGCCGCTCGTCTCGTACGTCACATTCCAGTGATCGGGAAGGGCGGCGTCGAGGACAGTCTCGGTCATGACCATCTCACCGCGGCCGCGCTGAAAAGCGAGCCTCGACTGCACTGGGCCACCCGATGCCGCCTGGTCGAGCACCTCAGCGGTGAGGAATGTCGGCTGCCACGCTTTCCACGTCGTCGTGTCGGTGAACATGGCCGCGATCTGCTCACGACCGCCCGGCACGACGACGGAACTGGTGTAGTCCATGTGACCACCGTAGCCACACAGTCCGCGTGCGACAACGATCGATGGGGGGTCAGCCAGCGTAGGTCGGAGCCGGGGGCAGGCCGAAGAACTCTTCGAGTGATCGCACGCCGGTGTCGTGCAGTTCGGTTGCGAGCTCGACCCCGACGTAGCGGAAATGCCAGGGCTCATAGCTATAGCCGGTAATCGCCGTCATGTCGGGTTGGTAGCGAAGGTGGAACCCGAATCGATGCGCGTTGGCCGCAAGCCAGCGACCGTGGTCGGTGTCACCGAAGCACGGGTCGAGGGCGCACACCGCGGGCACGGAACTGATATCGATGGCGAGCCCGGTTTGATGCTCACTATGCCCCGGTTGCGCGCTACGCACGTCGGCGTAGTCCTGCCCTCGCGAGGCGACGATGTCGTTGTAGACCCGCACTTGAACGGTGTAACTGCGGTAGGCGCTCTGCGCCTGTAGGCGCAACCCTGCTTCGGCCTCGGCAGCGGCGAAAAGCGCCACGGCGGCGTCGGCTGCCTCCTGGCGCAAAAAGGGTTCGTTCGCAAACGGCACAGGCACGCGAACGATGTCATTCGGAGCATGCGACTCAGGATTCAACGGACGCAGCTTGTTGACGACCACCCAGATCGAGGCCGGGTCGTCAATCGAGTAGCGACTCGCATCAAAGGTCGGCGTGGGAGTCGGCGTGGGCGTCGGCGTGGGCGCGGAGGTGACGGCCGGACTGGCATCGGTCGCGGTCGGAAGCGGGATCGGTTCGCGGGGGGACGCACATGCGCCGAGCACGAGAACCGCCGCGATCGCGGCCAGGGCGCTCAGTCGAATCCGGCAGGTCACCGCACGAGCCTAACGCGAATCCGGCGTGCCCTGTGCGTCGATCGGGAGGCGCCAGCCCCGAGAATGCGCGCGCAAAAAACGCTCCTGACCAGCCATTTCACACGAGTCTGGAAAAAGCTTTGACATTCCAGACCGAACCTGCGTAGTGTTCCCCACAATGTGAGAGCGCTCTCACGACCACCACATGAGAGCGCTCTCATCCCAACCGCCGAAGAAACGCACACAAAGGAGTGACCGTGAAACTTTCACGACGCAGCACAGCGACCGCCGCACTCGCCGGCGCCGCCGCTTTCGCCCTCATCGCCTCGGGCTGCAGT
>CAYWZI010000200.1:0-3687 GCA_964462815.1 uncultured Microbacteriaceae bacterium | reverse complement strand
TCGGCGATATCGAACAAGGCATCGTGCACGTCGTCGGCCCGCAGCTCGGGCTGACCCAGCCCGGCATCACCGTGGTGTGCGGCGACTCGCACACGAGCACGCACGGCGCCTTCGGCGCCATGGCCTTTGGCATTGGCACGAGTGAGGTCGAGCATGTGCTCGCAACGCAGACCTTGCCTTTGCAGCCGTTCAAGACCATGGCCATCACAGTCGAGGGTGAGCTCAAGCCGGGCGTGACGGCGAAAGACATCATTCTCGCCATCATCGCCAAGATCGGCACGGGCGGCGGCCAGGGCTATGTGCTCGAGTACCGTGGCTCGGCCATCCGTTCGCTCTCGATGGATGGCCGCATGACAATCTGCAACATGTCGATTGAGGCGGGTGCACGCGCGGGAATGGTGGCCCCTGATGAGACGACCTACGCCTACCTGAAGGGCCGCCCGCACGCGCCCGAGGGCGCCGACTGGGATTCCGCGGTCGCCTACTGGAACACCCTCGCCACCGACGACGATGCCGTCTTCGACGCCGAGGTGTTTCTTGACGCGAACGAACTCGAGCCCTTCGTGACCTGGGGCACTAACCCTGGCCAGGGAGTCTCGCTGAGCCAGACGGTTCCTGACCCCGCGACGATCATCGATGCGAACGAGCGTGCGGCAGCCGAGCGCGCCCTCGAATACATGGCGCTCGAGCCCGGAACCCCGATGAAGCAGATTCCCGTTGACGTCGTGTTCATGGGCTCGTGCACGAACAGCCGCCTCGACGATCTGCGTGCGTTCGCCTCGATCATCACGGGGCAGAAGAAGGCCGAGGGTGTGGACGTCATTGTCGTGCCCGGGTCTGCTCGCGTGCGGCTCGAGGCGGAGGCGGAGGGCATCGACAAGGTGGTCGAAGCGTTCGGTGCCGAGTGGCGCTTCGCCGGATGCTCGATGTGCCTCGGCATGAACCCTGACCAACTGCAGCCGGGCCAGCGGTGCGCGTCGACGAGCAACCGCAACTTCGAGGGTCGCCAGGGAAAGGGCGGGCGCACCCACCTGGTGTCGCCTCTCGTCGCGGCGGCAACCGCAATTCGCGGAACGCTCTCGAGCGTGAGCGACCTGATCGCGGATGGCATTGAAGTCGACCCACGGTTCTCGACGATCGAAGGGGCGACGGTATAGATCATGGAAAAGGTCAGCACGATCACGGGTGTCGCCGTTCCGTTCCGCCGCAGCAACGTCGACACCGACCAGATCATCCCCGCGGTGTTTCTTAAGCGGGTGACGAAAACGGGCTACGACGACGCGCTGTTCTCGGCCTGGCGACAAGACCCCGAGTTCATTCTCAATCGTCCGGAGTACGCGAACCCCCGCATCCTCATTGCCGGCACCGACTTTGGCACGGGCTCGAGTCGTGAGCACGCCGTGTGGGCTTTGCGCGATTACGGCTTCGCGGCCGTCATCAGCCCAAAGTTCGCCGACATTTTCCGCGGCAATGCCGGCAAGCAGGGTTTGCTCGTGGGCGTCGCCGGTGAGGCGGAGGTCGAAAAGCTGTGGGCTGAGCTCGAGGCGAACCCGGGCATGGAAGCGACCGTCGACTTGCTCGAGCGCACCGTCACGGTGGGGAATATCACCGTACCGTTCGAGATTGACGACTACACGCGCTGGAGACTGCTCGAGGGTCTCGACGATATCGGCCTCACTTTGCGCGATGAGCAAGCGATCACCGACTTCGAAGCTCGCCGCGAGAACTGGCGCCCGACCACCCTCCCTGTCCGCTTAGGGCCGACCGACACCACCACCTGAGGTCACATGAATTCGCTCACGAAAGACTCCCAAAAGGCCGCCGCGCGCGTCGGGCTCTCCTCCGACACCATCGTGATTCACGGTGGAAAGCCGCTGCACGGCCGCATTGAGGTGCGCGGGGCAAAGAACCTCGTCACCAAGGCCATGGTGGCGGCGCTCCTCGCGGACACCCCCAGTGTGCTGCGCGGGGTTCCTGAGATCAGTGACGTCCACGTGGTCAGCGGCCTGTTGCGTGCCCACGGCGTCGAGATCACCGCGACGGCGCCCGGTGAACTCACTCTCGACACGAGCAACGTGGTCGGTGCGCACTTTGCCGAGATTGACGCGCACGCTGGGTCGAGCCGGATCCCGATCTTGTTTTGCGGGCCACTGCTTCACCAGCTCGGTGAGGCTTTCATTCCCGACCTCGGCGGCTGCCGCATTGGTGACCGACCGATCGACTTCCACTTGAACGCGCTCCGTGCGTTCGGGGCCACGGTCGTCAAGTCGCATCAAGGCATCCATCTCACGGCCCCGGAGAAGCTCGTTGGCGCGCACATCGAACTGCCCTTCCCCAGCGTGGGCGCGACTGAACAAGTGCTGCTGACGGCGGTTCGCGCCGAGGGCACGACCGAGCTCAAGAACGCCGCGATCGAGCCCGAGATCATGGACCTCATCGCAATTCTGCAGAAGATGGGCGCGATCATCTCGGTCGAGCCCAACCGCGTGATCGTGATTGAGGGCGTTGAGACGCTGCGCGGCTATACCCACACCGCGATCGTCGACCGCAACGAGGCCGCGAGCTGGGCCGCTGCGGCCCTCGCCACGAAGGGCGACATCATTGTCGGCGGGGCGAAGCAGCAAGAGCTCATGACCTTCTTGAACGTCTACCGCAAGGTGGGCGGAGAGTTCGAAGTGCTCGACGACGGCATTCGCTTCTGGCACCCGGGCACACCCCTCAGGCCCGTGATGATCGAAACCGACGTGCACCCCGGCTTCATGACCGACTGGCAGCAGCCGCTCATCGTCGCCCTCACCCAGGCCGAGGGCGAGTCGATCGTGCACGAGACCGTCTATGAGAACCGGTTCGGCTTTACGGAAGCGCTGAACGAGATGGGTGCCGACATCGTTGTGCACCAGGCAGGAATCGCCTCGATCACGCGTCGCGTACCGCGCCGCCCGCTTGAGCAGGCCGCCGTCATCACGGGGCCGACTCCTCTGCACGGCGCATCCGTTCGCGTGCCCGATCTCCGCGGCGGATTCAGCCACCTCATTGCGGGCCTCGCGGCGACCGGCACCTCAACGATCTCGAATGTCGGCATCATCAGTCGCGGCTACGAGTTGTTCATCGACAAGCTCCGTGCGCTCGGCGCTGATTTCGAACTCGTGTGAACGGACTCACGCACTACCCTTGAGCCGTGTCTGAAACTGCGAAGAAGCCGAAGCGCCGCCGAGAGAAGACGGTGCTCTGGCATCTGATCGCGGCAACGCTGTTGCCGATCTTGACGCTCATGGCGCGATACCCGGTCGTTGACGGCGAGAAACTTCCGAAGACCGGTGCGTTCATTCTCGCGCCGAACCACTACAGCGAGATCGATCCCGTGATCATGGGGCGCTTCATGTGGAAGCTCGGGCGTGTGCCGCGGTTCTTGGCCAAGGCAAGCGTCTTTAGGATTCCGGTACTGGGGGCGATCTTGCGCTGGTCGGGGCAGATTCCGGTTGAGCGCGACGCGCGGTCGGATGCTCCGCTCAAGGCGGCGCAACAGCTCGTCGATCGCGAACTCGCCGTGATCATCTACCCCGAAGGCAGCTTGACGCGTGACCCCGACTTGTGGCCCATGCGCGGCAAGAGCGGTGCAGTGCGCACGGCCCTGCAGGCCGGCGTGCCGATCATTCCCGCCGCCCACTGGGGCACGCAGCACATCAT
>CAYWZI010000199.1:0-3690 GCA_964462815.1 uncultured Microbacteriaceae bacterium | reverse complement strand
ATGACCAAACAAGAGGCCATGGAAATCATCCAGGGAATGCCAGACGGCATTGACGCTGAGGAGTTCCTGATCGAACTGTGCAAGCGGGCCGCCTACTTTGAGCGCCTTGAGATTGCAGACCTGCTCGACAAGATGCAATCCAACGCACGCAGCCACAACTACTTTGCCTATGCTTCCCAGTGCATCCGGGGCAAGGTATGAGCTCATGGCTCATTGCCCTGGTCGGGATGATCTATGTCGTGGTCTGCCTTGATCTCTACCGGCAGGGCAAGTTCGACCTGGCGCTGATGTTCCTGGGCTACGCTGTGGCGCAGGCAGGTGTCTGGCTGGCGGCCAATAAATGATTCAGGTCTTTATCGGGTGGGATTCTCGGGAGACCATTGCCTGGAATGTGTGCAAGCACTCAATCATGGCTAGGACTGACCCGGAGCAGGTGATGGTCAAGCCTGTGATGCAGCCAGAGCTGCGGGAGATTGGCCTCTACACCAGGCCAATAGACCGGCAAGCCTCCACAGAGTTCAGCCTAACCCGGTTTCTGACTCCCACCCTGGCCGGCCCGCACGGGTTTGCCATCTTTGTGGACTGTGATTTTCTGTTCCTGGCCGACATTCGCAGGGTGTTCGAGGAGGTGGACCCCAGCAAAGCGGTGTCTGTAGTCAAACACGACTACAAACCGGCTGAAACCACCAAGATGGACGGCCAGATACAGCACGCCTACCCCAGGAAAAACTGGTCATCGTTCATTGTGTTCAACTGCTACCACCCATCGGTGCAAAAACTGACCCCAGACGTGGTCAATACGGCAGAGCCAGGCTACCTGCACCAGTTCAAGTGGCTCGATGACTCGGAGATTGGGGGCCTGGACCTGGGCTGGAACTACCTGGCTGGGTGTAAACAGGGGCCTTACAAGAGTCTGAATGCCATCCATTACACGCTGGGTGGTCCATGGTTTGAACACAGGCAAGATTGTGAGTATGCGCAGGCCTGGATAACCGAAAGAGACATTATGCTGGGGCAGACATGAGCAGAACCAAGGAAAGATCGACCAAGGAGCTGACCGGCGGGCTGAACCTAGACTTTAGGACCAGCCCGGTGGTCTATGACTTTCTGCAAAGCAACGCATTCGTGCGTGGAGTGATGGGGCCGGTGGGCTCGGGCAAGAGCTACGCCTGTGCTGCTGAGGTGATGTTGCGTGCCGTCAGGCAAAAGCCCTCCCCTGCAGATGGCATCCGCTACACACGTTTCGCAATTGTACGGAATAGCTACCCAATGCTAAAGACCACGACCATCAAGACGTGGCTCGACCTGTTCCCGGAGGCCACCTTTGGCCCAATGCTGTGGACTCCACCCATCACGCACCACATTCGGCTGCCATCCCGCGGCGATGCCGCGGGCATTGACTGTGAGGTGATATTCCTGGCCCTAGACCAGCCCAAGGACGTGCGAAAGCTGCTGTCTCTCGAGCTCACAGGTGCCTGGGTGAACGAGGCCAGAGAGCTTCCAAAAGCGGTTATTGATGGGCTGACGCATAGGGTGGGGCGATATCCCACCAAGCGTGACGGTGGTGCGAGCTGGCACGGTATCTGGATGGATACCAACCCCATGGATGACGACCATTGGTGGTTCCGCATGGCCGAGAAGGAAAAGATGACCGGGGCATACGCCTGGAAATTTTTTAAGCAGCCAGGCGGCATGGCAGAGGTGGACGCAGCTGATCTACCCGATAACCCAGAAGCCAACGACCACGTCTTTTCTGCCGGCAAGTGGTGGAAGCTCAACCCCAAGGCCGAAAACATTGGGAACCTGCCAGCCGGCTACTACCAGCAGATGCTGCTCGGAAAGAATCTGGATTGGATTCGCTGCTATGCAGGCGGCCTGTATACCTACGTCCAAGAGGGCAGGCCGGTCTGGCCTGAGTACGATGACAGCATGATGAGCGGCGAGGTGGACTACGACCCGCAGCTGCCCATCCAGGTGGGGCTGGACTTTGGTCTCACCCCTGCGGCCGTCATTGGTCAGCGATATCCCAATGGCCGGTGGGTAATGCTGCATGAGATTGTGACCTTTGACATGGGCCTCGAGCGTTTCGGCCAGCAGCTCTTGGCAGAGCTCAATGCCAAGTTTCCAACTGCCCAGGTGATGCTCTGGGGTGACCCTGCCGGTATGGCCAGGGATGCCATCTATGAGGTGACGGCCTTTGACCACCTGCGCACCCTGGGGCTACGAGCGCAGCCAACCTACAGCAACGACTTCAAGGTGCGCCGGGAGGCTGCGGCCATGCCCATGCAGCGCCTGATCAACGGCAAGCCTGGCCTGATGGTTGCGACAGAGTGCAAGATGCTGCGCAAGTCTCTGGCCGGTGGCTACCATTTCAAACGGGTGGCCATCGGTGCCGGCCAGGAGCGGTTCAGGGATGCACCCAACAAGAATGAGCACTCGCACATTGGTGATGCCTTTGGCTACCTGCTGCTGGGTGGTGGCGAGCACAAGCGCATGACCAAGAGTGGATTGCAGGCATCTGGCACATTCATGGTCCCAACGGTGGCCACAGCGGAGTGGGATGTATTTTCAATTCGTTGAGCAGCTGAACCGGCGGTGCCCGTTGAAGGGGGCATTTTTTATGCCCTTCTCACCCGTGCATACCACCCGGCTCAACGTCACTCAGCCCGAGATTGTGGCCGCCAGCAAGTTCATAGATATCTCTCGGGCGATTGCCAACCAGGCTGCCCTGGGGCCTGCGGTGACCGGCTTCCTAAACTCCCAACCCGTTGCCTGCTTTGGGTTTGTGCCAATCTGGGAGGGCGTGGGAGAGGCCTGGCTCATTGCCGATGACAGGGCCAGGACCAAGCCGATTGGCCTCACAAAGATGGGCAAAGTGTTTTTCGATATCTTGCAGATATCTTACCGATTGCACCGGGTACAGATAGCGGTTAGAACCTCAGATACGAGGGCGCATAAGTGGGCACTCTGCTTGGGGTTCGAGCAAGAGGGAACCATGCGCAATTATGGCCCCGATGGGGCAGATCACTACATCATGGCGAGGTGCAAATGAGCGGAATTTTTGGAAGTACACCAGACACCGGCCCAGCCGAGCGTCAACTAGAAGAGCAGCGCAAAGAAAACGCACGATTGAAAACGCAACAGGAAGAAGAGCGCCGTGAGCTGTCCGAGCAGTCGGCAGCCCGTCAGCGTGCCCGCCTGCGTGGTGGCTCTCGAATGCTTTTATCTGGAGCTCGGGTCAATCCCGAGGAAGGTATCTCAACTCTTGGCTCAGTAGGAGGGCAATCATAATGGGTGGTGTAGTTAGATCAACATTCCAATCCCTTGGTTTAGCAAAAAAACAAGATTCTTCTCAAGCACCGGCACCGGCAGCTGAGGCTGCACCAGCCAGGGCAGCAGACACGGGTGGCGCAGAGGACCGTGCAGCTCGCCGTCGTGCCCGCCGTGGTGCTCGAGCACTTCTGTCTGAGAGCCGGCTGAACCCTGAGCAGGGCGTGTCAACCCTTGGGACCACAGGACTATAACCATGCCAGATACCGACAAGATGAAAAAGAAGGTGGCCACCGTTATGCGTGAATACTCAAAGGGCAAGCTCAAGTCGAGCTCTGGCCAGAAGGTAAAGAGCGAGCAGCAGGCCAAGGCTATCGCCATGAGTGAGGGCCGTAAGGCTGGGGGGTATGGCAAATGAAG
>CAYWZI010000198.1:0-3706 GCA_964462815.1 uncultured Microbacteriaceae bacterium | reverse complement strand
CACGCCGTATACCTGCCCGTGGAAGGGCGAGTGCCAGTACTTCACGGTGACGGTCGATGGTCAGGCGTTGCAGGACCGCGCGTGGAGCTACCCGACCCCGTACGCGAGCGGCATCGAGCGCGTCGGCAAGGACTTCAGCAACTACGTCGCATTCTGGAAGGAAGTCACCGTCTCGGAGTAATCCATTCGAGACACGCGGGCCTTACGAGGCGCGCGAGCGCAGCATGATCGACGCCTGATCGCGCCACGTGATGATGGCTTCGCGGCTGAAGCCGCGTGAGCATCGCCCGCACGAGACCTCGCGGCTCGGGCGTCGGAACCGCACGAACTCATGGCCGCTGGGGCACGAGCCCCGCCAGCGTGCTCGCTCGTCGGCGATCGGCCCGTCGTGGGTCGTTCCGCCGACGTAGCCGAGTTCGCGCGCGATGCGTCGCCACTCCGCGCCATGACCCGTGCCCGGGCCCGCGAGAGCGTGAGCGACCTCGTGCAGCAGCGTTTGGTGAATCGCGTCATCATCGAAGCGTTCGGCGAGGTGACGCGAGACCGAGATGCGCTTGCGCCGAAAGTCGCAGAGGCCAGCGCGACGCGTGGCTCGGTCGAAGGCGAAGCTCCACGAGTCGTCGAGGTGCAGCGCAATGAGGGCCTCCGCCCAGTGCTGCACTCGTCGAAGCTCACTCACGCGGTCGATCGTAGGCGGCACCACCGACACGATGCCTGAGCGCAGCGGCGCGGCGCGCGCGAGTTAGGTACTCGGTTCCAGAGTCACGACGATCAGCCGATCGTCGTCAGGCCCGGGGCGTCCGTTCGCGTCAGTGTTGCTCGTGACAATGAGCAAGGTGCCGTCACCGGCCGAGACGGCATCGCGAATTCGCCCGAGTTCGCGAACGAAGTAGGCCGTGCTCGTCGAAGGGTCATCGATGTCGATCGCCCACAGTCGTTGTCCGCGCAACGACGCCATCAAGAGCGTGTCGCCGACAATGCCGAGCCCACTCGGGCTGGCCTCGCTCGTGGCCCACTGCTGCACAGGGTCGACGAACCCGGCACGCCCGCCGATGCCCTCGACGATCGGCCAGCCGTAGTTTGATCCTGGCTCGATGCGGTTGAGCTCATCCCACGTGTTCTGCCCGAACTCCGATGCCCAGAGCTGGCCGGTGCGGTCGAAGGCGAGACCCTGCGGGTTTCGGTGTCCGAACGAATACACATACGAGTCTGCAAACGGATTGTCGGCAGGAACACCACCGTCGGGCGTGAGGCGCAGAATCTTGCCCGCCAACGAACGAGTGTCTTGCGAGAGCCCGGTTTGCTGGGCGTCTCCGGTCGTGGCGTAGAGCATCCCGTCTGGGCCGAAAGCGAGTCGTCCGCCGTTGTGTGTGCGCGCTTTCGGGATGCCCGCCACGAGCACTTCCGGTGCGCCGAGTCCATACGTTCCTGGCGCGCCCGAGAGCGGCATGCGCACAATGCGGTTGTCCGACGCCGACGTGACGTAGGCGTAGAGGTAGGGCGTGCCGGTGTCCCGCGCCGCGATGCCGAGAAGGCCTCCTTCGCCTCCGGGCACCACGCCATCTACCGTGCCGATGACACGCACCTCGCCGTTCGGCATGAGTTCAAGCACGCGTGCCGTATCGCGTTCGCTCACGAGAGTCGAGCCCGTGGGGAGAGGCGCGATCGACCATGGCGTGCGGAGGCCTGTCACGAGCAACTCGAGGTCGCCCGTCGGCGCAACGACTCCGAGCTCGGAGACCGACGGCGTTGCCGGTGTTGCGGTGGGCGACGGTGTTGCGTCGGTCGCGACTCCGGTGGGGAGTGTCAGTGGTTCTGTGACGGGCACGCAGCCGCTCAGCACAAGCGTTGCAGCGAGCGCCACGATTGCGGCGTGGCGAACGGTGTCTCGCATGATGTCTCCCCCCGGATTCCGTCGTGCCTATTGTGCCCTCAGTCGCCTCGGCGTTGCGTCGTGAACAGCCCTGACGAGGGAGCCGGTGACGGCACCGCTGTCTGGTCGCTCACGACCGGAGCCCCGGCGATCCACCGCACCAGGTCGGCGCCCGACGTCACGGTGGCGGGGTGCGGCCCGCGTGCCATGAGGCGCGGCATCCACTCCAGCGGAAGCTCCGAGGCAGAACCCACGAGCACGACGTTTCCGAAACGACGCCCCTTGAGCACCCCTGTCTCGGCAAGGGCGGCGACATGGGGCAGAACGAGTCCGAGGGTTGCCGCCTGTCCACGCGCGAAGGCCAGGCCAGGTCCGTCGGCGATGTTGACGGCGACCATGCCACCCGGCGCGAGGAACGCCGCGAGTTCGCGATAGAACTCGGCGCTTGTCACGTGGGCCGGAATACGCGCGCCGGCGAAGACGTCCACGACGATGACGTCAACGGCGCGGTGCAGGGCGGCGGGGAGGCGCGCGAGCATGCTGCGGGCATCCCCATAGCGAACCCTGATGCCCGACTGACGGGGCAGCGGGAGGTGCTCGCGCACGAAGCCCACGAGCGCTTCGTTGAGCTCGATCACTTGCTGGCGCGACCCCGGGCGGGTGGCGTGGATGTAGCGCGGAAGCGTCAGCGCGCCCGCCCCGAGATGCAGCGCCGTCATGGGCTGGCCCGGGTCTCCCCACTCATCGATGACATGACCGATGCGCTGCACGTACTCGAAGAAGAGGCGGGAGGGGTCATCGAGGTCGACGTGCGACTGCGGGGTGCCGTCGACGATCAATGTGTAGCTGCCGTCAGCCCAGCGGTCTGGCTCGATTACGGCCATCATTCCGTCGGCGAGGCGCAACTGCGGGGCGCTCGTCATGCCCGACAGCGTGTCACATCAGGACTCCCGGGCCGTCTTCATGCGCGCGAACGAGGCGGTTATAGCGCAGCGACCCGGATTGGTCAAGAAAACGACTGGACACAGCACAGATAACGCCCCTAGTATTGAGGTTTGCGCTCCCATGTCGGATCAGCCGCCATATGGCGGGCGGCGATCGAACCCCGAGTATAGCGGCGGGGTGGTTTCTTCGTGAGAAGAACCCGTGAGGTTGTTGGCGCTTCCACTCGACCGCACTCACCTGTCGATGATCGACAGAACCCGGGCTTCGACCGCCCACGGAGGTTAGTTCCTTGGCTGCTGCGCGCACCGCTAAGACCCAGTCCCTCAAGAATGGCCGCACCGCATCGCGCGTGTCGTTCGCCAAGATCAGCGACACGCTGACGGTTCCCGATCTGCTCGCCCTGCAGACCGAGAGCTTCGATTGGCTTGTCGGAGGTGACGGTTGGAAGGCTCGCCTCGAGGAGGCACAAGCGGCTGGCCGCTCTGACGTGCCGTCGCGGAGCGGGCTCGACGAGATCTTCGAAGAGATCTCACCCATCGAAGACCTCGGTGAGACGATGCAGTTGTCGTTCACCAACCCCTACCTCGAAGAGCAGAAGTACTCGATCGACGAGTGCAAGGAGCGCGGCAAGACGTATGCGGCTCCCCTCTACGTCGAGGCCGAGTTCATGAACCACATGACGGGCGAGATCAAGACGCAGACGGTCTTCATGGGCGACTTCCCGCTCATGACCGAGCGCGGCACCTTCATCATCAACGGCACCGAGCGCGTCGTCGTGTCGCAGCTCGTGCGTAGCCCCGGCGTCTACTTCGAGCGTCAGCTCGAAAAGACCACCGACAAAGACGTGTACACCGCCCGCATCATTCCGAGCCGCGGTGCCTGGCTCGA
>CAYWZI010000197.1:0-3785 GCA_964462815.1 uncultured Microbacteriaceae bacterium | reverse complement strand
CGCGAATCGCTTCAGCAGCGCTGAAGTAGATCGGTCCACCGACGGGCAGCAGCACGTCAGCGTTCTGGTCGATGAGACCCTGAGCCGTGGCGAGTGCCTCAACGCCGGGAGCGAAGCCACCGGTGAATGCACCGGTCTGACCGGCGAGGTCCCAACCGAGCGCCTGCACTGAGGTGCCCTTCTCCGAGTTGTAGTAGTCGACACCCTGGACGAAGCCGTCCATGAAGATGGTGACGGGCGGGATCGGGATGCCACCGAAGGTACCGACAACGCCGGTCTCCGAGTAGCTGGCCGCGACATAGCCGGCGAGGAAGGCAGCCTCAACGGTGTTGAACTGAATCGGCTTGACGTTCGGAGCGTCGATGAACTCATCGATGATCGCGAAGGTGATGTCGGGGTTCGCGGCGGCCGCGTTGGTGGTCGCCTCACCGAGGAGGAAGCCCACCGTGATGATCAGGTCGCAGCCCTGGTCAACAAGGTTCTGAACGTTCGGCTCGTAGGCGTTCTCGTCGGCCGACTCGACCGCGACGAACTCGACGCCGAGCTCAGCAGCAGCAGACTCGATGCCGTCGAACGCAGCCTCGTTGAACGACTTGTCGTCCCAGCCACCGGCGTCAGAGACGATGCAGGGAAGGAAGTCGAGGGCCTCGGTCTCTTCGGGCGCCTCGGCCTCGGGGGCTGCGGCGCAGCCAGCGAGCACGAGGGCGCTCGCGCCGAGCAGGGCGAATGCGCCCAGGCCGCGCTTGCGGGTGGTGTTGATCACTGTGTCCTCCAAAATTGCTGCCCAGCACGACGCTGGAGCGAATTGGCTCCACGTTAGCGAACGAAGAGCGCTATCAGCACCGCCGAAGGGCCTGGGTGACACAAGCGTTACGAACTCGGGACTCAGCGGTAATCCCGCGGAAATGCTGACCTTCCAGCACCAATCGCGCGCAACCATGCGCGAATGAGCAGACGGGATGCGCGGCGCTGGTTGCTCCGAGCACCCTACGAAGCGCTAGAGCAGGTCGTCACGTCCGGCTTGCTTGATGGCGTCGACAACGCTCTTCACGCGCTGCGCGTGCTCTCGGGTGGTCACGAGCAGTGCATCCGGGGTATCGACGACGACTATGTCGTGCACCCCGATAAGCGAGATCAGGCGACTGCTCTGGCTCACCACGACGCCGCTTGCGGAGTCGGCAAGCACGCGTGCGCCTTCGCCCAAAATCGCGAGCTCCCCCGGCCGGTTGCCCGACAGGAGTTTCGCAAGCGACGAGAAGTCTCCGACGTCGTCCCACGCGAAGTCCCCCCGAACGACGGCGAGCTTGCCCGCCGCCGCCGCGGGCTCGGCGACCGAGTAGTCAATCGCGATCTTCGGCAAGAGCGGCCAGACCGCATCAACGACATGCGTGCGCGACGAGGTGTCCCATGCCGCTGCGATCTCGAGCAGGCCTTCGTGCAAGAGAGGCTCGGTCTCCTCAAGCTGGCCAAGCAAGCGGTCTGCCCGGGCGATGAACATGCCCGCGTTCCAGAGGTAGTCGCCCGACTCGACGTAGGCCGTCGCCGTTGCGAGGTCGGGCTTCTCGACAAATCGATCAACAAGGTGCGCGTGGGGCGCCCCCTCGATCACCAGCGGCTCACCCCTGGCGATGTATCCGAAGCCGACCGAGGGCTCGGTGGGCGCAATGCCGATCGTGGTGATGTAGCCCTCGCGCGCCACGGCGACCGCCTCGGCGACCGTGTGCCGAAACCTCTCGCTGTCGGTGATCACATGGTCGGCCGCGAACGAGCCGACGATGACGTCGGGGTGGCGGCGGTGCAAGATCGCCGCCGCAAGCCCGATCGCTGCTGACGAGTCTTTCGGCTCGCTCTCGAGCACGATGTTGCTCTCAAGCAGATCAGGAAGCTGAGCTTCAACGGCTGAGCGATGGACGCGACCCGTGACGACCATGATTCCAGCGGCACCCGCGAGCGGAAGAACGCGGTTCCAGGTGTCGCCCAGAAGCGTGTGGCCGCTACCCGTCAGGTCGTGGAGGAACTTCGGAGCCTCGGCTCGCGAGAGGGGCCACAGTCGCGAACCCACCCCACCAGCGGGAATGATCGCGTGAAAGTCTTTGAGCGTGCCCTCGAGCGCCTGCATGCCGGTCACCCTACCGGTCGACCTCTGTTCACGTACAAGCAACCGCCGTCAGCTACCGTTCTATAACGCCGACTCGAGAGGGCCGAATCGCATGCGCGTTGCCGTGGTGAGTGAAAGCTTCCTTCCAACCGTCAACGGAGTAACCACGAGCGTGCTTCGAGTGCTCGAGCATCTGCAAGCTCGGGGTCACGAAACGATCGTCATCGCGCCAGCCCCCGGCGCGCCCGACAGCTATGCGGGCGCCCGAGTCGTGCCCGTGCCTGCGCTCTCCTACCGAGAGTTTCCGGTCGGGCTGCCGACCCCGATCGTCTCGCGAACTCTTGCTGAGTTCGCGCCCGACGTCGTCCACGCGGCCTCGCCGTTCTTGCTCGGGGCTCACGCGATCGGCGCATCCTGGCGGCTGGGGATTCCATCGGTCGCGATCTTTCAGACTGATGTCGCCGGTTATGCCAAGCGCAACCGCCTCGCGGCTGCGACATCGTTTGCCTGGCGAGTCGTCAACCTCGTGCACGACAAGGCCGACCTGACCCTCGCCCCATCGAGCTCGGCCCTCGCCGACCTTGCCGCGGCGGGCGTTCAGCGCCTTGATCGGTGGGGCCGAGGCGTTGACCTCGACGGGTACCACCCGCGCCTCAAGCTCGATGCGAGCACCGTTGCCCTGAAGAATCGGCTCGCGCCGAACGGCGAACTCGTCGTCGGTTACGTCGGCAGACTCGCCCCCGAGAAGCAAGTTGAGCGTTTTGCGGCACTGCGGGGTATCCCCGGCATTCGCATTGCTCTCGTCGGAGAGGGACCGTCGGCCACGAGTGTTCGCACAGCGCTCACGGGCATGCCCGTCGAGTATCTCGGCGCGTTGCACGGGCGCGAGCTGGCGGTCGCGTATGCCGCGTTCGACCTTTTCGTTCACAACGGTTGTGAAGAGACCTTCGGCCAGACGATTCAAGAGGCTCAAGCAACAGGCTTGCCCGTCGTCGCGCCGCGCGCGGGGGGCCCGATCGATCTGATCGACCACGGACGCACCGGCCTGCTCACCGACCCGGACGACTCTCGCTCGGTTCGCGGAGCAGTGATCGAACTACTGGGCGATGCCGCCCTGCGCGCGCGGCTCGGCGAAGCCGGTCGGCGCTCCGTGCTCGGGCGCACGTGGCAGGCGCTCGGCGACCAACTCATTGCACACTACGAACGCACGATCGACGAGGCTCGCACGCGCCGCACCGCTGACGCCGAGACAATGCTCCGCGTGCTCGGCTCGCCTAGTGCGCGGTTGTTCTGAGCACTCAGAGAAGTCGACGTAGACTGCCTGTATCGGCGACCACCAAGTCGAGAATTCGGAATCCAGCCGGAGTCCACGGGCGCACCCGCGCACGTCGTCACTGCCCTGAGGAGGGTTTCTCGTGCCAGCGAAGGCAACGGGAGCCGGAGCGATGAGCTCGTCGGCAACCATCGAAGTACCTGCACCCCGCCGTTCGCCGATTCCGGGCGGCACTCTCTACCGGGGCAACGAAGGTATGTGGTCGTGGGTGCTACACCGCATCACCGGTGTCGCGATCTACTTCTTCCTGCTCGTGCACATTCTCGACACGGCGCTCGTGCGCGTGAGCCCCGAGGCCTACAACGCTGTCATCGGCGTCTACAAGAACCCCATCATGGGCGTCGGCGAAGTCGC
>CAYWZI010000196.1:0-3804 GCA_964462815.1 uncultured Microbacteriaceae bacterium | reverse complement strand
GACCAGCCCGGCTACATTCCCCACTTCACGGCGGAGCAGTTGCGCGGCAAGCTCGCCGAAGCCACGCGGTGACACATCGGGCTCAGGCCTTGCGCGACACCGTCACGGTGAATTTCGGGGTACGGCTGACCTGACGAGTTTGGCCGACCGCTCGCTCGAGGGCGGGCGTGTAGGCGAGGTGGCTGTTCCACACTGCCCAGAGTTGGCCGCCCGGGCGCAGGACGCGCCCCGCCTCGACGAAAAGGCGTTCAGCGACACCCGAGTGCACCGCAGCCCCCACGTGGAAGGGCGGGTTGAGCACGATGAGATCGGCGGTGCCGTCGGCCTGGGTCGAGAGCCCGATGTCACGCACGGCCTCGACCTCGACACCGTTGGCGCGGGCCGTGAGGGCGGCGCTCGCGACAGCAACGGCAGAGACATCACTGGCCACGACGTGGGCGGCAGGGGCGCGGCGGGCAAGCTGGGTCGCGAGCACTCCCGAGCCACAGCCGAGATCGATCGCTCGGTCGTAAGCCCCCCATTGGTCGCTGACCTCGAGCAGTGCGCGCGTGCCGATGTCGAGGGCGGAGCCAGCGAAGACTCCGGCCTGCGCCACGATCGTGAGGTCGAATTCGTCGATGTGTATCTCGCTCGGCGGCCGCGCGGTCATCGTTCGCGGGCGGCGCGCGGTGAGCAGACGGGCCTTCGACCGCGCGAGTGACACGTCGACCTGCTCGAAGCTCTCCCGCAGCACATCGTTCTGCGTCGGCGTCATGTGCTTGAGCATGTTGCCTGCGATGAGAACGGCCTCGCGATGGCCACCGCGCGCGACCACGCGGGCGAGAGCGTCGAGCTGGTCGAGCGCGCGAGGCAACCGGAGCACGACGAGTCGGGTCTCGGGCGTCATCACCTCGTCAAGCGAGTGCAGCGAGAACTGGGTATGCCCGCTCTCGGCCGCATTGGCCAGTAGTGCGTGTTCGGCGACCAGCGAGTCAGTGTGCACCCGAACGCGCGTCGCGCCCAGCACGAGCGCCCCGAGCGTCAGGGCACCATGTGTGTCGCCGATGACGACGACCTCTCCGCCCGCGTGAACGATGGCGGGTGCGGCCGTGTCGAGAAGGTAGCGATCGGCGGCATCCCAAGCGCGAAGTTCGGCCGTCTCGATGTCGGGCCGACGACGTAGCCGGTCGAGAAGCGCGATCAGCGCGGCGTCGAAAGACGAGCCCCCACGGTCATGGTCGTTTCGATCGGGGCTCACCCGGCAACCCTAGGCCCTGGGCTTGGGGCTGGCCTCGGTCATCACGCCTCAGTTGCGGCGCAACGGGCGCCAGACCACGAGTTGATTCGCCTTCTGCACTCGGGTTCCGGCCTTGATCGACACGACGTCACCCTCAGCGCCGGCGGCGAAAACCCGCCTGCCCGGGCGAGCGAGAAGCTGGTCGGCGAGCGCCGTCTCCAGCTCGCGCACGCGCGACCGAAGCGCGACGACTTCGTTCTCGAGCTCGAGAATGCGGCGGATGCCCTCAAGATTGAGGCCCTCGCCGCTCAGCCGTGCGATCTCGCGCAGCTGCACAACATCGCGCATGGAGTAGCGGCGGCTATGGCCCGCCGTGCGCGTCGGCGACACGAGACCGAGCCGGTCGTACTGGCGCAGAGTCTGAGGGTGCATCCCTGCGAGTTCAGCGGCAACGGCAATCGCGAAGATCGGGCTGTTCTCATCCATCGCGTTCACTCCTTACCGCCGTCGTCAACCGCGGGCTCGGGCGATTAGTTCATCGCGGGGGTTCTCCGCAGGCACGGACGCCGCGAAAGCCTCGAGGTGCTTGATCGCGTCAGCACCCAGATGCGCCGGAACCGCCACCTGCACCGTCGCGAGCAGATCGCCGGTTCCTTTCGGGGTCACGACTCCGCGACCTTTGACGCGCAGCACGCGCCCGCTCGGCGTGCCCGCCGCCACTTTGAGCTTCACGGGCTCACCCCCGAGGGTCGGCACTTCGATGGTCGCGCCGAGTGCTGCCTCGACAAACGTGACGGGAACATCCACTCGCAAATGAAGACCGTCGCGCTCGAATACGGGATGCTTGCGCACCTGAACCGTCAACACGAGGTCGCCGGCCTCGCCGCCGTCGGGGCTCGGCTCGCCCTTGCCGCGCAAGCGAATCTTCTGCCCATCGGCCACGCCAGCGGGGATCTTCACTTGCAAGGGTTTGCCCGCGCCCGAGCGCTCGAGTGTCACGGTGTCGCCCTTGATCGCGGTCATGAACTCGAGGCCCACCGTCGCCGTCTGATCGCGCCCCTTGGTGGGGCCGCCATACCCGCGATACCCGCCCGAGGTCTGCCCGAAGCGGCCGTTGCCGAAGAGTCCGCCGAAGACATCCTCGAAGCCGCCGGGCGGGCGTTGCCCGCCGCGCGCGCCGCCGCCGCCGAACATGCCGCCGAAGACGTCGTCAAAGCCGCCGGGGGCGCCTCCGGCCGTGAACCGAGCCCCCGAGCCCATGGCGCGCACCTGGTCGTACTCGGCACGCTGGGCTTTGTCGCTCAGCACGGAGTGCGCTTCGCTGATCTCTTTGAAGCGCGCCTCGGCTGCTGCATCGCCAGGGTTCGAGTCGGGGTGATACTGCCGCGCGAGCTTGCGATAGGCCTTCTTCAGATCGGCTTCAGAGACGTCTTTCGGCACGCCGAGCACGGCGTAGAAGTCTTTCTCGAACCAGTCTTGGCTCGCCATGCGTCACCTATCCCTGGGGTACCGAGACGGCCACCTTGGCCGGCCGCACGAGTCGGTCGCCGAGAGCGTAGCCGCCCTCGATGACGTCGGCCACGGTGTTCTCGGTCACATCGGGGTTTGGCAGTTGCACGATCGCTTCGTGCACGGCGGGGTCGAACGGTTCTCCGACGACTCCGACCGAACGCAGTCCGTAGCGCTCGAAGGCCACCCGCAACTTCTGCGCCACGAGCTCGAGGGGGCTGCCTTCGAGGTCGCCGTGCGCCGCCGCGCGATCGAGGTCGTCAATCGCGGGCAGCAGTGAACGAATCACGTCGGCGATGACCGCTTCACGGTTCGCGGCACGATCGCGCTCGACCCGCGTGCGGAAGTTCGCTAGCTCGGCCTCGGCGCGGGCAGCGCGATCGCGGTACTCCTCGATCTCGCGCTGCCCGGCCTCGGAGAGAATGTGGTCGATGTCGGCGTCGAGGTCGTGCTCTGCCGTGAGACCGTCGATCGGCTCCGAGACATCAACGTCCTCCGCGAGCGGCGGCTCATCGACTTCTCGGGCCTCGCCCGTTTCGGGGTCGATGCGTCGCTTGTCGCGGATAACCGGCTCGTCGTGATCGTCGTCGCGCTTCTTGGCGCTCATGACTACTTCGAGTCCTTGTCGGCAGGCTTGGTCTCGTCGTCGTCGTCGACGATCTCGGCGTCGACCACGTCGTCATCGTTCGACGGCGCTTCCTGGTCGTCAACCGGGGTCGGGTCCATCTGCGACGCCGCGTAGATCGCCTCACCAAGTTTGGTCTGCGAGGCGTTGAGCGTGTCGAACGCGGTCTTCACCGCGGCGTCGTCGTCACCGGCGAGCGCCGTCTTGAGAGCATCCACGTCGGCCTGCACTTCGCCCTTGACGTCGTCAGGAAGCTTGTCGGCGTTCTCGGTCATGAGCTTCTCGATCGAGTAGACGAGCTGCTCGGAGTTGTTGCGCACTTCGGCCTTCTCGCGACGCTCTTTGTCTTCGGCAGCGTGCTCTTCGGCCTCGCGCACCATGCGCTCGATGTCTTCTTTCGCGAGCGACGATCCGCCCGTGATGGTCATCGACTGCTCCTTGCCGGTGCCCTTGT
>CAYWZI010000195.1:0-3850 GCA_964462815.1 uncultured Microbacteriaceae bacterium | reverse complement strand
GTTCTCGCGCGCATGCTCGCGCTCTGGCAGCGGCGGGCTATCTCACCGACGACGAGCTGGTGCGGATGCTCGAAGGGCTCGATGAGATCGAGGCCCGCTGGGCAGATGGCAGCCTGCAACCCCGGCCCGACGACGAAGATGTGCACGGTGCTCTCGAGGCGGCGCTCGTCGAGGCGGTGGGCGCCGAGCTCGGCGGCCGGTTGCGCGCCGGACGCAGTCGCAACGACCAGATCGCAACACTCATCAGGTGCGCTCGCTCATCGAGGCGCTCGCGGCACAGGCCGACGCACATCCCGATGCCGTCATGCCCGGCCGCACCCACCTGCAGCACGCGCAACCCGTGTTGTTGGCTCACCACCTTCTCGCCCACGCGTGGCCGCTCGTGCGCGACCTCGAACGGTTGCGCGACTGGGCCGTGCGTGTTGACCGCTCGCCCTACGGCGCGGGAGCCCTCGCGGGCTCGAGCCTCGGTCTCGACCCCGCACTCGTTGCCGCTGAGCTCGGCTTCAGCGGGCCCACCGAGAACTCGATCGACGCAACAGCAAGTCGTGACCTCGTCGCCGAGTTCGCCTACATCGCCGCGCAGATTGGTGTCGATCTCTCCCGACTGGCCGAAGAGATCATCCTCTGGAACACGCGCGAGTTCGGCTACGTCACCCTGCACGACGGCTACTCGACGGGGTCGTCGATCATGCCGCAAAAGAAGAACCCCGACATCGCCGAGTTGGCGCGTGGCAAAGCGGGCCGCCTCATCGGCGATCTCACGGGCCTGCTGACCACGCTCAAGGGCCTTCCGCTCGCCTACAACCGCGACCTGCAGGAGGACAAAGAGCCCGTCTTTGACGCCGTCGAGACGCTCGAGGTGCTGCTGCCGGCCTTCACCGGCATGGTCGCCACTCTCACGTTCGACACCGAGCGCATGGCCGCACTGGCACCGCAAGGCTTCTCGCTCGCGACCGACGTTGCCGATTGGCTCGTGCGCCAGGGAGTGCCTTTCCGCGAAGCGCACGAGATCTCGGGGGCACTCGTCGCCCACTGCGAGCGGCACGGCCTCGAGCTGCACGAGCCGAGCGACGACGAGTACGCCTCGATCGACCCGCGGCTGTTGCCCCACGTGCGCGACGTGCTCACGGTCGAGGGTTCGATCGCCTCGCGCTCAGGCGCCGGCGGCACGGCGCCCTCAGCGGTCGCAGCGCAGCGCGCTCACCTGGCCGAGCGGCTCGCCGCGCTCGCGTGAGACTGCTCGACGACGACCCGGTCGCGGTCGCGCCGCGGTTGCTGGGCGCAATACTGCACGGCCGAGGCGTGAGCGTGCGCTTGACCGAGGTCGAGGCCTACCGTGGCGAGGGTGCCGACCCAGGCTCGCACGCCTACCGCGGCCGTACGCCCCGCACTGAGCCCATGTTCGGCCCCGCGGGCACGATCTACGTCTACCTCAGCTACGGAATGCATCGCTGCCTCAACCTGGTCTGCGGCCCGACCGGCGAGGCCGGAGCCGTTCTGCTGCGCGCGGGCGAGGTCGTCGAGGGCGTTGAGCTCGCCGCGAAGCGCCGGGCAGCCGCGGCACCGCGGCGCACGGGAGAGTGCGCATCCCGCATCATTGCTCCGCGCGATCTCGCCCGCGGACCAGCGCGCCTCGCGACCGCACTCGGCGTTGAGCTGACCGACAGTGGCGGGATGCTCGCCGCCGCCTCCCTCACCCTCAAGCCCGGCCCGCCCGTGTCTCCCGAGTTCATCGCGGCTGGCCCGCGCGTGGGCGTGAGCGGCCCCGGCGGCACCGCGGAGTTTCCCTGGCGCTTCTGGCTCGTCGGGGACCCCACCGTCTCGACCTACCGCGCGGCCGTAGCCCGGGGCGGCTCGCTGCCCAACGCCCGCTGATACGCTGGCGCGGTGACCGCCGCCCCTGTGAACCCTGATGCCGTGACGCTCACGAACCCGCAGAACGACGCGACGTTCGAGACGATCTGGGACGAGATCGTGTGGCGTGGCCTCGTTCATGTCTCGACCGATGCGGCCGCTCTGCGTGAGTTGCTCGCGGGCGCGCCGATCACCTACTACTGCGGTTTTGACCCCACCGCCCCCAGCTTGCACTTGGGCAATCTCGTGCAGTTGCTCCTCATGCGGCGCCTGCAGTTGGCGGGCCACCGGCCCCTGGGCCTCGTCGGCGGGTCGACCGGCCTCATCGGCGACCCGAAGCCCACGTCCGAGCGGACGCTCAATGACGAGGCCGTTGTCGCTGAGTGGGTCGGTTACTTGCAGGTGCAGGTCGCGCGGTTCCTGTCCTTCGAGGGCTCGAACGCCGCTCAGCTCGTCAACAATCTCGACTGGACAGCACCGATGAGCGCGATCGAGTTCCTGCGTGACATCGGCAAGCACTACCGCGTCGGCACGATGCTCAAGAAAGACGCCGTGAGCGCCCGCCTCAACAGCGACGAGGGCATCAGCTACACCGAGTTCAGCTACCAAATTCTGCAGGGCCTCGACTTCCGGCGCCTGCACCTCGACTACGGCTGTGTGCTACAGACCGGCGGCAGCGATCAGTGGGGCAACTTGACGAGTGGCGTCGATCTCGTGCGCAAGGCCGAGGGCAAGACCGTGCACGCGATCGGAACGCCTCTCGTCACGAATGCCGACGGCCGCAAGTTCGGCAAGAGCGAGGGCAACGCGGTGTGGCTTGACCCTGCGCTCACGAGCCCCTACGCGATGTACCAGTTCTGGCTCAACACCGACGATGCCGACGTCATTGACCGCCTCAAGGTCTTCACCTTCTTGACGCGCGCCGAGATCGAGCATTACGCCCAACTCGTTGCTGATGAGCCTTTCCGTCGAGCAGCGCAGAAGCGCTTGGCGCTCGAGGTCACGGGCTTCGTGCACGGATCCACCGCGGTCGACTCCGCGATTGCTGCCTCTCAGGCTCTCTTCGGCCAGGGAGATCTCACGGCACTGGATGCGGAGACCCTCGCCTCGGTCATCGCCGAGCTGCCCCGGGCCGAACTGCGTGAGTCCGACACCGTGGTGCAGGCGCTCGTCGACACGGGCCTCTGCTCGAGCGCGGGGGAGGCCCGGCGCGCGATCACGCAGGGCGGGGTTTCGCTCAACAACGTCGTGGTGTCGAGCGAGGACCAGACCCTCGAGGGTGCAGCACTCGCGGGCCGCATAGCCCTTCTTCGTCGGGGAAAGAAGACCCTCGCTGGCATCGTTCTGCGCTGACACGGGACGAATTACAGCGGTGTGAGCAACGCGACACGCCCGGGATTCGACCAAATTTGCCCAGCACCCGAACGAACCGTAATGTTCTAACTCGTCACCCCAAAGGTGCTGCAAGCCGCAAGGCGAAGAGCAACCTCAAGTGGGACACATCCTCCAAGACAGAGCAGCCACTTGCTGGTGCGCTCATCGCCAAGTAGGATGACACTCTGCCCTCCAGTATCGATCTCACAGATCGGGCTCGGCAGACCAGAACGGCTGGGTTCTCCAGAACGTCGGGTCGCTGAGATCACCGATTTGCATCGATGCTCGCTGGCAGATAGGTTAGGGAAGTTGCCCAGTTGCGACGGCTGAGAAGCCGAAGGTCTGGAGCGTCCGATCCTTGAGAACTCAACAGCGTGCACTAAGTCAATGCCAAACAACCTCGACGACTAGTTTCGACTAGTCGGAAGAGATTCCTTTGGATTGAAACAAGAATGTCAGTAGATATTCGAACTTCAGTCAGACAAACTCGTCGCTGCTCAGACCTCGGTCCGGCAGTGACACTAGATGTGCCGGCAGCCTTCGGGCCGTCGTGCAATCAAACATTTACGGAGAGTTTGATCCTGGCTCAGGACGAACGCTGGCGGCGTGCTTAACACAT
>CAYWZI010000194.1:0-3869 GCA_964462815.1 uncultured Microbacteriaceae bacterium | reverse complement strand
CGTGGTCGCCGATCCACTCGACCCCAGCGATCCCGCCGCGCTCGTGCAACCGCTACTCGAGCACGACGCCGCGACCGGCGACGACCTCGTCGGCACCCTCGGCACCTGGCTGCGGTGCGATGCCGTGGCCGAGGCGGCGGCGCTGCGGTTGGGCATCCACCGCCACACGGTTCGCGCGCGCCTGCGGCGCGCAGCCGAGCTGCTCGACCGCGACCTCGACGCGTTTCCGGCGCGGGCCGAGGTGTGGGCGGCGCTGCAGGCGGCGGGCCGCGTCTAGCCGGGCGCCGGTTCTAGACTGGAGCCACCAGCGGGAGTGGTGAAATTGGCAGACACGCAGGATTTAGGTTCCTGTGCCTTCGGGCGTGAGAGTTCAAGTCTCTCCTTCCGCACGGTAGTTCTCGACAATCCCCTTGACGCGCCTCAATAGCTCAATCATTATTGACTCAATGTCTATTGATATAAATGACCTTGAGTCTCGCGCGGCACGCCACGCAGCATTGGCCGACCCTCTGCGGTTGCACGTGACCGACTTGCTGAGCATCGGCGACCTGACGCCGACCGAGCTGCAAGAAGCGTGCGGCGTGCCGTCGAACCTGCTCTCGCACCACTTGAAGGTGCTCGAATCGGCCGGCCTCATTGGGCGGATCCGGTCAGAGGCCGATCGCCGCCGCACCTACATCACGCTCGTGCGCTCGTCGCTGCAGCACCTCGGGCCGTCGATGGAAGCTGGCCGCCGACGAGTTGTCTTCGTCTGCACGGCGAACTCGGCACGATCGCCGCTGGCCGAAGCTCTGTGGGTTGAGCGTGGCGGACTTCCGGGCGCCTCGGCAGGCACGCGACCCGCGGCGCGCGTTCACCCCGGCGCGAGTGCCGTGGCTCAGCGGCACGGCGTGGCGCTCGTCACCGAGCATCCGCAGTCCATCGACGACGTTCTCGGTGCCGACGACCTCGTCATCACCGTCTGTGACGCAGCGCGCGAAGAGTTGCGTGACCGAAGCGACTTCCACTGGTCGGTGCCCGACCCCGCACGTCTTGGTGATGACGAGGCGTTCGACGCTGCTTTCGCCGAGCTCAGCCGTCGCGTTGAGCGTCTGGCCACTCAGCTTCCGCTCTCTCCATCCGCTCACTGAGAAAGGTACGACCATGACCCACACCGCTGTGACTGTCGACCACCAAGCGCCTTTGCGCGCGGCCGTCGCCAAACTCACCGCCGAGTTCGGTGACCGCATCGACGGCGAGACGATCGAACGACTCGTGATGTCGTCGTACGAGAGCATGGCCAAGACCGCAACCGTGACGAACTTCTTGCCGCTGTTGGCTGAGAAGTTTGCTCGGCAACGTCTGCGAGCAGTCGACCGCGAGCACAACCCAGCGGGCACCACTCGCCGGCCCATGGTGCTCTTCTTGTGCGTCAAGAACGCAGGACGCTCGCAAATGGCCCTCGGCTTTCTGCAGCACCACGCGGGCGATCGCGTGCTGGGCATGTCGGGCGGCTCTGCACCGGGGGGCACGATCGACCCGGTCGCAGTGGAGGTCATGGCCGAGAAAGGTATCGACGTCACTGGCGAGTTCCCGAAGCCGTGGACCGACGAGATCTTGCGCGTCTCGGACGTCATCGTCACGATGGGGTGCGGCGACGAGTGCCCCGTGCTCCCCGGCAAGAGCTACGTCGACTGGGAGCTCACCGACCCGGCGGGCAAAGACATCGATGTCGTGCGCGGCATTCGCGACGACATCGAGCAGCGCGTGCTCTCGCTCATCGACGAGCTGGTGCCGGCGAACGCCTGAGGCACCGCGCTAGAGCACGAGTAGCAGCGCCAGCACGCCGCCCAGCGCGACGACGACAAGCGCCGTCGGCACCGTCGAGCGCAGCACGCGGCCTTCTTGACCCGTGAGGCTCACGGTCGCGACGGCAGCGACGATGTTGTGGGGCGCGATGATGTTGCCGACCGCTGCGCCGAAGGTTTGCGCACCGAGCAGCGGCAATTCAGGCAACGCGAGCGCCCGCGCTGTCGAGGCTTGCAGGTCGGTGAAGAGCAGGTTCGAGGCCGTCGCCGAGCCCGTGATGAAGCTACCGAACGCCCCGACGAGCACCGTGAGCAGCGGCCACGCAAGGCCAATCGACGCGGCGGCGAGCGCGAGCTCGGCCGTCATTCCCGACGACGACATGGTGCGCGCGATCGTGATCATCGCGATGAGGGCCACGATCACGGGCCCGAGCTGCAGAGTCGCCGTCACGAACGCGACCCGAACGCGGCGCCACGAGGCCCGCTGAATGAGCGCGCCGACAAGAAACGAGACCGTCAGCAACATGGTCGGGTGGTAAAGCGGCTGCACCGAGCCGGCGAAGCCGGCGGGCAACGCCCAGGCAAGCTCGACGCTCTGCAACAACTCGCGCACGGGCGGAACAAGCCTCGTCGCGAGCACGACGAAGACGAGCACGAGGTAGGGGGCCGCGGCACGCAACACTGTGAGCTCTGCCGCGGCGACGTCGCGAGCATCCGGATGCGGGTGCGTCACGATATCGCCCGCCGAGTCGGCCGGCCCGCCCGCCGGGTGGTACCGATGGCGGTGTCGCACGAGCACGACGCCGAACAGCAGCACGCCCACGAGCGCGCCGCCGAGCGTCGGCAGTTCGGGGCCGATGAACCACGCGATGAGTCCGAACGGCACGAAGAAGCACACCGCCGCAAAGAGGCCCCAGCGCCACAACCCGCGAAAGTGCCCGTAGGCCTTGCCAATGATGACGATCATGACCGCCGTGAGCACGATGCCGAGCGTGAGCGGGTAAACGACAGCCGCCTGCGCCAACTCGGCGGGTGTGAAGTCGACGAGCGTGCTCTGCGCGAGCACGGGCGTACCGATCGCTCCGAAGGCCACTCCGGCGGCGTGCCCGACGAGCGCGGCCGACACGGCGGCGAGCGCCGGCATACCCGCGGCCACGAGAAACGGGGCGGCCAATGCGACCGGTGTGCCGAAGCCCGCGGCGCCTTCGAGGAAGAGCGCGAAGAACCAGGCCACGAGAATCGCGCCGAGCCGCGGGTCGGGGTGCAGCATCGCCAGAGCTTTGCGGAGCCGCGCGGCAGCCCCCGTGCTGCGCTGCAGATAGTGGATGCCCAGGGCCGGGCCGATGATGCCCACCACCGTGAGCGCAATGAAGCCTGCCTCGGCGAGCACACCCGCGATGCCCTCAACGACCCCGAACTCGGGGCCGCCGCCGAAGCCGAACGCGATGACGGCGAGACCGATCGTGAACACGGCGGTGACGAGCCCCGCGCGCGCTGCTGACCACCCCGCGACCGTCATGAGCACGAGCACGAGAATCACAGGGGTGAGCGCGAGAAGGCTGAGCATCTCTTCCAGAGTAGGCGAGGAGTTCACCAGGGCTGCGGGCGGTACCCTAAGACACCGCTTGTTCACCTCGATCTCACGGAGCCGCGCATGATGCCGATGGACCTCGGCCTCTTCGATGTTGAGGGGTGGATCACGGGCGCGGGGCAGTGGGGCCTCTTGCTCGTGTGCGTCATCGTGTTTGTCGAGACCGGCCTGCTCATCGGCTTCTTGCTGCCGGGCGACACCCTGCTGCTGATCACGGGCATCTTGACCTTCACGGGCGTGATTCCTCAGCCGATCTGGCTGGTCGTTCTGTGCATCTTCATCGCCGCCGTACTCGGCGATCAGCTGGGCTACTACATCGGCTACAAGGCGGGGCCACCGATCTTCGAACGCAAGTCGGCGGGCTTCTTTAGCAAGAAGTCGGTCGCGCGCACCGAATACTTCTTCGCCCGCTACGGCGGGTTCGCCGTCACGATCGCACGGTTTATTGGCGTTGTGCGCACGATCGCGCCCGTCGCGGCCGGCGTGGGCAA
>CAYWZI010000193.1:0-3883 GCA_964462815.1 uncultured Microbacteriaceae bacterium | reverse complement strand
CGCCTCGCCGAAGACTTCGACATCACGTGGGACGACGTGCTCGCCCAGAGCGGCGGAGTCACCATCGGTCGCCCGCACATCGCCGACGCCCTCGTGGCGCGCGGCATCGTGCCGAACCGCAGTGCCGCCTTCGAGTCGATTCTGCACTTCACGGGCGGCGACTACCTGCCGCACGAGGCCCCCACTGTTCTTGATGGCGTGCGGATGATCGCCGCAGCCGGCGGAGCCCCCGAGCTTGCTCATCCCGCAACACGCGGCCGCGAGGCCGTCGTCGACGAGCAGTCGCTCGCCCAGCTCGTCGAGGCCGGACTCGTCGGGCTCGAGGTCGGCCACCGCGAGAACACCCCCGAGGGTCGTGAGCGCTTGCTCGAACTCGCCGCCGAGTTCGACCTCGTGACGACGGGCTCGAGCGACTATCACGGCGACGGCAAGCCCAACCGCCTCGCCGAGAACACAACGACGCCCGAGGCGCTCGAGCGCATCATCGCCGCGACGAGCGGGGTTGCGCCGGTGCGGGGTTAGTCCGCACTTTCGCCGTCAGGGTTTTCGCCGTCAAGGCTCTCGCTGTCCGCTCGCGGCGCCCAAATCTCGCGCAAACCGTCAGCCAGGTCGAAGCGCGGGGCGCTGCGACCGTTGCAGGCCACCGCGATGACCGCCTCGCGGTCGGGGGTGATGGTGAAGTCGGAGATGTAGCCGCCCCAGCGACCCAAGTGGTAGAGGCTGCCGTCGGGCTCGATACGGATTCCGGCGGCATACTGCTCATCCCTCGGTTGGCCCTCGTCATCGAGCACGGTGACGGCCCCGGCAACGGCATCTGCTTGCACGAGCTCGCCGAGCCGGTACTGGTCGCCCCAGCGCACGAGCTCGGTGGGTGTCGTGATGATGCCCGAGTGCCCATAGGCCGTCCAGCCACCGCGCAGCACCGTGCCGTCGGTGTCGTAGGGCGTCGCGACATCCCCGGCGACGAGGCCGGGCGCGATCGGAAGGTCGAGGTCGAGCGGGCCAGCGATGCGTTGCTGGATAACCTCGGCGAACGGCTGCCCGGTTACCGCTTCGACGATCGCGGCGAGCAGCACATAGTGGGCGTTCGAGTAGGCGTAGCCCTCGCCAGGCTCGAGCTCTCGCTCGCGCGCAATCGCGGCGAGCACGGTGCCCTGATCGGCCGGATCAGAGAAGCCGATGTCGGCCTTCTCGAGCTCGACCCAGAAGTCGGGCACGCGCGCGGTGTGGTTCATGAGCGCGCCGACGGTCACGTCGGTGGCCCAGCGCGGCAGGCCGTCGAGGTGTTGAGAGACGGGGTCGGTGAGCGCGAGCAATCCATCGCGCTGCAGCAGCAGAATCGCGGTCGCCGTGAATTGCTTCGAGACCGACGCCATATCAAAACGCGAGTCGGTCGTGAGGGGCGTGCGCGAGCCCACGTCGGCAAGCCCCGTGGCGGCGGCCCAGAGCACTTCGCCGCGCACGCCGACGGCGGCGGAGCATCCCGGTGCGTCATCGGTCAGGAAGGTCGCGAGCAGGTCGTCGCTCTGCAGCGTGCGCTTGGTGAGCTGCTGGGCGCTGGGGTCGGTGACGGCAATCGATCGTTCCGCACGGGGAATGGGAGGCCCTGCGACCGCGCATCCCGCGAGACCGGCGATCGCGACAGCCGCGAGCGCCGACAGTGCAAGCGGCCGCGGCAGAAACACAGTGTCTACGCTAGTTCGGGAGCGGTATTCGGCGTACGTCGCACGAGAAAGACCGCGGGAATTGTCAGGGTCGCGATGATGGCACCGACCGTGAATGCGGCGCGGATGCCCTCACCGGTGACCGAGGCTTCGTCGGACCCGCCTCCGCCGAACGCGGCCGCGATCGAGATGAAGAGCGCGATGCCCGCGGCACCCGCGACCTGTTGCACTGTGCCGACGATCGCACTGCCGTACGAGTTGAGCTGCGGCGGCAACGCCGAGAGCCCGTTCGTAAGCAGGGGAGTGAACAACAGCGCGAGCCCCAAGCTCAAGCCAATGTTGGCGAAGGCGACGAGCCAGAGCGGGGTCGTGGCACTCAGCATCGACATGCCCCACAGCGACGTCGACAGCAGAACAGCGCCCGGCACCACGAGTGAGATCGGGCCGACGGCGTCGTAGCGGCGCCCGATCCACGGGGCGAGGAGGCCCTGCAGCAGCGCGCCGGGCAAGATGATGAGCCCCGAGATGAGCGCCGAGGCGCCCACGACGTCTTGCACATAGAGCGGAATCAGAATGATGGCGCCGAAGAGTGCCATCGACGCGACCATGACGATGGCGATCGAGACGGAGAACTGCCGGTGGCTGAACGTGCGCAGGTCGAGTAGCGCGGCGTCGGTGCGTTGCAGCACAAACTGGCGCCACACGAAGAGCCCGAGCGCGACGAGCCCGACGGCGAGGGCGGTGAGTGCGGCGGTGGTGGCATCCGCTCGCTCGCTCTCAGGGGCGCGGCCCGCTTCACCGAGTTGCGAGAGGCCGTACACGAGGCCGCCGAAACCAGGAATCGAGAGGAGCACCGAGAGAACATCCAGTCGCCCGGGGCGCGGTTCGCCAATGTTGACGACCTTCTTGGCGCCAATGACGAGCGCGGCAACCGCGAAGGGGATCATCGTGATGAACAGCCAACGCCAGTCGGCAAAGCTCAGAATGAGGCCCGACACGCTCGGGCCGAAGGCCGGGGCAACCGCGATGACCGTCGAGATCAGCCCAACGACCCGACCCCGACGGTCGGCCGGCACGAGACCAAACACGGTCGTGAAGAGCAGGGGGAAAATGATGCCCGTGCCCGCGGCCTGCACGACGCGCGCGAACAGCAGAACCTCGAAGCCGGGGGCGATCGCGCCGATGACCGTGCCGATCGTGAACAGGCTCATCGCGAGCAAGAACATCGGCCGCGTCTGAAAGCGCTGCAGCAGATAGCCCGTGATCGGAATCACGACCGCGAGCGTCAGCATGAACGCCGTCGTCAGCCATTGAGCAAGAGAAGCCGTGATGCCGAGCGCCTCAATGAGCGTCGGAATCGCGACGCCCATGAGCGTCTCATTGAGAATGACGACGAAGGTCGACCCGAGAAGCAGGCCGATGATGAGCTTCGTCGAGGCGGGCAGGCTCACTGGGCTGCGGCTGAACCCGCGGCGCCGGATGCTCCGCCCCCCGTGCGGCGACGACGCCGACGTCGAGGCGTGCCGGAACCGTCGGCGCGGGTTGCCCCATCGCTCGAGGTCGATGCGCTCTCGCTTGGCCGCCCGGAGCTGCGCTGGCCGCCGCGCGACCCACCGCCACTGCCCGACCCTGCACTACCCGACCCGCTCGACCCACTGCGCGAACGCGGCGGGTGCGATGCCTCTTTCTCGACGTTGGGAATCGGGGTTGCCTTGAGGCGGCCCTTCGACCCGGCCGGAATGTCGAGGTCGCTATAGAGGTGCGGTGACGACGAGTAGGTCTCAACGGGCTCGGGCTGGTTCATCTCGAGCGCACGGTTGATGAGCGCCCACTTGTGCATGTCGGCCCAGTCGACGAAGGTCACGGCGATGCCGGTCTTGCCCGCGCGGCCGGTGCGGCCGGCACGGTGCAAGTAGGTGTCGTGGTCGTCGGGCACCGTGTGGTTGATGACGTGCGTCACATCGTTGACGTCAATGCCGCGTGCCGCGACATCCGTCGCAATGAGAATGTCTTTCTTGCCCGCCTTGAACGCGGCCATGGCGCGCTCGCGTTGCTCTTGATTGAGGTCGCCGTGCACGGCCGCGGCGTTGTAGCCGCGATCGGTGAGCTCGTCGACGAGCTTGGCGGCCGCGCGCTTCGTGCGCGTGAAGATGATGGTCTTGCCGCGGCCTTCAGCCTGCAGAATGCGGCCGACGACCTCGTCTTTGTCGAGCGCGTGG
>CAYWZI010000192.1:3772-3950 GCA_964462815.1 uncultured Microbacteriaceae bacterium | reverse complement strand
GGAGCACCTCCACCACGAGTGGTCAGCGGGATGGGCGCGAAGAGAACGGCAAACATGACAGGCTCAACTCATGAACATGGCCGCCGATGACGAACACCACGACCGCCCGACCACCGTGCTCGTCACCGGGTTCGAGCCCTTTGGCGGCGCGGCCGTCAACCCGAGCGGCGAGCTCGCG
>CAYWZI010000192.1:0-3762 GCA_964462815.1 uncultured Microbacteriaceae bacterium | reverse complement strand
CTCGGGCATCCTGATTGCCGGATCGTCGGCGAGGTGTTGCCGGTGTCGTTCGCGCAGGCTCCTGGCTTGCTGGCCGCCGCCATCGACGCCCACGACCCCGACATCGTCGTCATGCTCGGGCTCGCCGAGAACCGGCGCGCGATCACCCCCGAACGCATCGCGATCAACCTGGCCGATGCGCGCATGGCCGACAACGATGGCGACCAGCCGACGGATGCTCCCCTCGAGCCCCACGGACCCGCCGCCCGCTTCACCCTCCTGCCCGTGACGCACATCGCCCACGCGATCGCGAGCGCGGGCATTCCGGCCGAGGTCTCGCTCTCGGCGGGCAGCTACGTGTGCAATGCGCTCATGTATGCGGGCCTCGGCATTGCCGAACAACGGACGGGCGGGGGCGAGCCGGCGGGTGCAGGTGCGGCCGCGGGCGGGCCGGCGGGTGCTGCGCCGCTGCAGATCGGGTTCATCCACGTGCCCGCGACTCCGCAACTCGGGGGCGACCCGCACTTCACGCTCGATGAACTCGAGCGGGGCATCCGTATCGCCATCACGACGATCCTCGACCAGCGCGCGTGAGCGGGAACCTCGCGCACGCGGCCGGGGCCGGCGGCGGAGAACCGGGCAACCTTGGCGACGCGGCCGCGCAGCCCGTGATTCGTGTGTCGGCGGTTCTTGCTGTCGACGACGCCGGGCGCCTGCTCGTCGTGCGCAAGCGCGGCACCGACGTGTGGATGCAACCCGGCGGCAAGCCCGAGCCCGGCGAAACTCCCGCCGATACGCTCGCGCGTGAGCTGCACGAAGAGCTCGGCGTAAAGCTCGACCCCGCCGAGCTCGAACCCCTCGGCACCTTCACGACCGATGCCGCCAACGAAGCCGGCACCACGCTCATCGCCGACGTCTTCCGGGCGGTAATCGAGCATCCGGTCGTCGCCGACGCCGAAATCGATGCGGTGAAGTGGATGCACCCCGACGAGTTCGCGCACCACTCACTCGCCCCGCTCATCACGCAGCACATGCTCGCGCTCATGCCGGGCGGTAGCGCGGCGACCGAGACGGATTCCGGGACCAACGGCACCCGACACGAACCCCCGACATTGATACCGTGAACTTTATGGCGTTCGAACTCGACACCTTCGGCATCACGGCGCTGATTCTCGCGCTAGCGGCCGGGGTCGCGTTCATCGCCCACCGCGCACGCCAGCCGCTCATCATCGCGTTCATCATCGTCGGCATCATCGCGGGCCCGAGCGTGTTCGACTGGGTGCACGAAGCAGAAGCACTCGAGTTGTTCGCCGAGATCGGAATTGCGATTCTGCTGTTCTTGGTCGGTCTCAAGCTCGACGTCAACCTCGTGAGGTCGGTCGGCCCCGTCGCTCTCGCGACCGGACTCGGCCAGATCGTCGTCACCGCGATTGTCGGCTTCGGCATCGCCCTGCTGTTCGGGCTCGACCTCGTTGCCGCTGCGGTTGTCGCCGTGGCGATCACCTTCTCGTCGACGATCATCGTGGTCAAGCTGCTCGGCGACCACCGCAAGCTCGATGAACTGCACGGCAAGGTCGCGCTCGGGCTCCTGATCGTGCAAGACGTCGTTGTCATCATCGTCATGATCGTGCTGACGAGCATCGGCTCGGGCGCGACCGACGGCGGCTCGGTTGACCTCGGTGCTGAAGCCGTGCGCATTCTGCTCGGCGGCGGCGGGTTGCTTCTCGGCATCGGCATCGCGATGCGCTGGGTGCTGCCCTGGCTGCTCGACCGCGTCGCGACGAGCCAAGAGTTGCTCATCGTGTGGAGCGTCGCGTGGGCGATCGGCATCGCGGCCCTCACCGACATCCTTGGCTTCTCGATTGAGGTCGGCGCCTTCCTCGCTGGCTTCGCGCTCGCGTCAACGCGCTACCGCGAACAAGTGCACGCCTCGCTCAGCGGGCTGCGCGACTTCCTGCTGCTGTTCTTCTTCATCGTGCTCGGCGCCGAACTCGACTTCGCTGCGATCGGTGGGCAGGTTCCGCTCGCCATCGCGCTCTCACTCTTCGTGCTCGTCGGAACGCCCATCATCATGATCGGCATCATGAGCCTCATGGGCTACCCCGCCCGCGTCGGATTCTTGGCAGGACTCGCGATCGCGCAGATCAGCGAGTTCAGCCTCATTCTCATTGCCCTCACGAAAGACATCGGGCTGGTGGGCGATGAGATCGTCGGGCTCGTCACGCTCGTCGCCCTCATCACGATCGCGGCGTCGAGCTATCTGATTCCCTACTCCGAGCCGATCGCCACGCGCCTCGAGCCGCTGCTCAACAAGCTGCAGCGGCGCAGCCCGCGCAAAGCCGAACCCGACGCGAGCATCCGCTACGACGCGATCGTGTTCGGCCATGGTCGCTTCGGCAGCCAACTCGTGCGCGAGCTCGTCGGCGACGGCTGCCACGTGCTGCTGGTCGAGTGGGACCCGTTCGCCGAGGTGAAACTGGCGGATGCTGCGCTCGCGAACCACGTTGATGTTGTGTTCGGCGATGCCCGGAGCCCGGAGTTTCCCGAAACCCTGCCCGTGCGCGATGTGCGCTTCATCATCTCGACTGTGCCCGACGTCGACACCAACCTCGTGCTCGCGACCGCCTTGCGGCACGCAGGTGCGACGTGTCCGATCGCGGTGACGGTGCACACCGACGAGGCAACCCACCTCTACCGGCAAGCGCTCATCGACGAGACGATCTCGACCGTGTTGCACCCGTTCCGCGAGGCGGCTGACGATGCGCTCGAAACGCTCAAGCGACTCGAAGCCGCTGAGCCCGACGACGACTCCGCCTAGCCGAGCCTCGATCGCAGGGTCGGCCAACTCGCGGCGAATCCGGGGTGCAGCGGGAGGGCATCCACCTCGGCGAGCGCGACCCAGCGCAGGGCAACGCTCTCGGCGTCGGCAACGATCGGGGCGAACAAGCGCTCGACCCTGACGGCGACGGTCGTGTATGACCAGAACCCCAGGTCGAACTCACTCTCGAACAGCGGCTCGACGGCGTCAGCCGGAACCCCGGCCTCTTCGTAGGCTTCACGCAAGGCCGCGTCGCGGGCCGACTCGTGCTGCTTACGGGCTCCGCCAGGTAAGCCCCAGGTGCCGCCGTGATGGGACCAGACGGCGCGATGCTGCAGCAGGATGCCCGCCTCGGGGTGCCACGCCAGCAGGCCAGCCGCGCCGAAGCGCCCCCAGTAGCGCTGACCGTTCGGGCCCTCAACCCACGCATCGCCCGGGTCGCGCGCGGCACCGCTCGGCAGCGGCGGCGGCGTGCTCGACAGCGGATCGTACGTCATGGTGTCATCAGGCTAAGCGAGGATGATGGGAGCATGCTCTCTGCTGATGTCGGCGCGCCCGAGCCGGGCCCTCGCCCGCCCGCGCTCGACCCCCAGGCTCCCCCGCTCCCGGGCCGCGCGGTGATTCGCCAACGCTGGAGCGACTTCGTCTTTCTGCACTGGCGCGTCTCACCCGAAGTCGTCGCGCCGTTCACGCCGCCGGGCACGCGCCCCGACGTTGACGAGAATGGCGATGCCTGGGTGGGGCTGATTCCCTTCGTGCTGAGCGACCACGCGTTTCTGCCGCTGCCGCCCGTGCCAGGCCTCGGCACGTTCATTGAGATCAACGTGCGCACCTACTCGATCGACGAAGCAGGGCGCCGCGGCGTCGTGTTTCGCTCGCTCGACGCCGAGCAGTTGCCGTCGGTGCTCGCCGCGCGCGCCCTCTTCGGCTTGCCGTATCAGTGGATGCGCGCCGAACAGCACCTC
>CAYWZI010000191.1:0-3973 GCA_964462815.1 uncultured Microbacteriaceae bacterium | reverse complement strand
CGGCTCCTCGCGTGGCGTCATCCAGGCCAACTCCCCCAGGGCAGAAATGCAGCAAGGGTAACCGGGCTCTGGAGGGTGCGCGAGGGGTCTTTTTGTGCCTGCTGGCGGCGACGGATGCTCGCACCGAGCATCCGCAGGACCATCGACCCTGGGCGCTCTAAGCCGGCCACTCTAGGCTGGGGGCAATGTCGCGCAGCATCTACATCACCTCCGCCGAGGGCAACTCGGGCAAGTCGACGGTGGCCCTCGGGCTCGTCGACACCTTGAGTCATCGCGGGCAGCGGGTGGGGGTCTTCCGACCGGTCGCACGCTCGCGCGACGAGCGCGACTACGTGCTCGATCTGCTGCTCGCCCACGACGGCGTGGAGGTCGCTTACGACGACGCGATTGGCGTCGGCTACGACGAGGTGCACGCCGACCCCGAGGCCGCGCTCGCCGTCATCGTCGAGCGATATCACGCGGTGGCCCACCTGAGCGATGCGGTCGTGATCGTCGGTAGCGACTACACCGACGTGTCGAGCCCCACCGAGCTCTCGTTCAATGCGCGCATAGCCGCCAACCTCGGCGCGCCCGTGCTGCTCGTTCTTGGCGGCCGCACCTCGGGCGGCACCGACGGGCGCGGGCTTGCCGAGTCGGGTGCCCGATCGGCGGCCGACATGGCGCGCGTGGCAGAAGTCGCCGTAGCCGAGCTCGAGCACGAACATGCGCAGTTGCTGGGAGTCATCGCCAATCGGGCGAACGGCGACGACCTCGACGCCATCATCACCGCGGTGCAGCACGTCGCGCCCGAGGCTCTCGTCGCGGCGATTCCCGAAGACCCCTACCTGATCGCGCCGACCGTCGAGGCCGTCATGCAGGCTTGTGGCGGCACGTTCGAACGCGGTGACGCCGCCTTGCTTCAACGTGAAGTGCTCGGCGCTGTGGTCGCCGGCATGTCCATGGAGAACGTGCTACCGCGCCTCACCGAGGGCGCCGTCGTGCTGATTCCGGGCGATCGCAGCGAAGTGCTCCTCGCTGTGTTGATGGCGCATGAGAGCGACACCTTTCCGAGCCTGGCAGCAATCATTCTCTACGGCGGATTCGCGACACCGGATGCCGTGCAGAGCCTCGTCGACGGCCTCGAGCCGAGCCTTCCGATCATCAGGGCCGAGTCGGGCACCTACGACACCGTGCTCGCGATCATGGGTGCGCGCGGTCGGCTCGCGGCCGACAGCCAGCGAAAGTACGACACCGCTCTCGCGCTGTGGGAGCGCCACATCGACGCCGAAGCGCTCATGAACCGCCTTGAGGTCACGCGCCCCGAGGTGGTCACCCCGCTCATGTTCGAGTTCGATTTGCTCGAGCGCGCGCGTAGCGACCGTAAGCGCATCGTCTTGCCCGAGGGCGACGACGACCGCATTCTGCGCGCGGCCAGCACACTGCTGCAGCGCGGCGTGTGTGACCTGACGATTCTGGGGGACGAGCAGGCCGTGCGCGCGCGGGCCGCGGAGCTGGGGCTGGAGGTGGGTGCGGCGAGCATCCTGAGCCCCTTCGATGACGAGCTGCGGCACCGCTTTGCCGACGAGTATGCCCGGCTGCGAGCCCACAAGGGCGTCACCTACGAGACGGCCCGTGATGTCGTCACCGATGTCAGCTACTTCGGCACGATGATGGTGCATCTCGACCTTGCTGATGGAATGGTCTCGGGCGCGGCACACACGACGGCGCACACGATTCGACCGAGCTTCGAGATCATCAAGACCGACCCCGGCGTGAGCATCGTCTCGAGTGTGTTCCTTATGGCCCTCGCCGACCGCGTGCTGGTCTACGGCGACTGCGCTGTTGTGCCCGACCCGACGGCGCCGCAATTAGCCGACATCGCCATTAGCTCGGCCCGCACTGCGTCGCAGTTTGCGATCGAGCCGCGCGTGGCGATGCTGTCGTATTCGACCGGCGACTCGGGTGCGGGTGATGACGTCGAGAAGGTGCGCGAAGCGACGCGACTCGTGCGCGAAAAGGCTCCTGACCTTCTCGTCGACGGGCCCATGCAGTACGACGCCGCCGCCGAACCGAGCGTGGCAGCCTCGAAGATGCCCGGCTCGCCGGTCGCGGGGCACGCCACCGTTTTCGTGTTTCCCGACCTCAACACCGGAAACAACACCTACAAGGCCGTGCAACGCTCGGCGGGGGCCGTGGCGATCGGGCCCGTGCTGCAGGGGCTGCGCAAGCCCGTCAATGACCTCAGCCGTGGCGCCCTCGTGAGCGACATCGTCAACACCGTGGCGATCACGGCCATTCAGGCGCAAAGGACCCCGCCCCCGGCGACGTCATCGATCTCGACCATCGGGGGCACCGCGGTCGCTGAGGCTGGCGTCTAGTGCGCGTTTTCATCGTCAACTCAGGTTCGAGTTCGATCAAGTACCAACTGCTCGACGTGGCCAGCGAGAACGTCGTGCTCTCGGGGCTGCTCGAGCGCATCGGGCAACCGGGGGGTGACGCTGTCGACCACGTGGCCGGCATGCGTATCGTGCTCGATCGCCTCGGCGGCGACGCGGAGTCGATCGTGGCCGTCGGCCACCGCGTCGTTCACGGTGGCAGCGCGTTCACGGCGCCGACCATCATCGACGACCACGTGGTTGCCGCGATCGAGGCGATCAGCAACCTTGCTCCGCTGCACAACCCCGCGAACCTGGCGGGAATCCGAGCCGCCCGACTGGCGATGCCGCACCAGCCGCACGTTGCCGTCTTCGACACCGCTTTTCACCAGACCATGCCGGCAGCCGCGTCGACCTACGCGATCGACCGGGTGGTTGCCGCCGAGCACGGCATTCGTCGCTACGGCTTTCATGGTACGAGCCACCAGTTCGTCGCGCGTCGCGCGGCCCGCGTGCTCGACCGTCCTCTCGAGTCGCTCAAGCTCATCGTGCTGCACCTCGGAAACGGGTCGTCAGCCTCGGCCATCGACGGCGGTCGGTCGATCGACACCTCGATGGGACTCACTCCGCTCGCGGGGCTCGTGATGGGCACGCGGTCGGGCGACATCGACGCGGGCGTGGTGCTGCATTTGCTGCGCGCCGGGCTCTCGACTGCCGACGTCGACGCGCTGCTCAACAGCCGCAGCGGCTTGCTCGGGCTGGCGGGAACGGCGGACATGCGTGACGTCGAGGCGGCCGTCGAATCAGGCGATACGGATGCCGCCCTCGCCCTCGACGTCTGGGCCCACCGCATTCGGCACTACGTCGGGGCGTATCTCGCTCAGCTCGGTGGCCTCGACGCCGTGGTCTTCACGGCCGGAATCGGCGAGAACTCTGCTGAGTTGCGAGCGCTGGCGCTCGACGGTCTCGGGCACCTCGGGCTCGGCCTCGACGCTGAGCGCAACGCTGCTCGATCGCGCGCGCCCCGGATCATCTCACCTGACAACTCCCCCGTCGCCGTGCTCGTCGTGCCCACCAACGAAGAGCTTGCGATCGCACAGGCCGCCGCCGAACTGATCGGCTGAGCATCCGCGCCGATTGCCCGGCCCGAGCATCAGAGGTCGCGACTACGCTGGGCACGTGGTCACCGCCCTTTACCGTCGCTATCGCCCGGAGACGTTCGCCGAACTGATCGGGCAGAGTCACGTGACCGATCCCCTTCGCGCAGCCCTTCGCGCCGACCGGGTGAACCACGCGTACCTCTTCAGCGGGCCGCGTGGCTGCGGCAAGACGACCTCGGCACGCATCCTCGCGCGCTGCCTTAACTGCGCAGAAGGCCCCACCGACACCCCGTGTGGCGTGTGCCCTAGCTGTGTTGAGCTGGGCCGCGACGGCGGCGGTTCGCTTGACGTCGTCGAGATCGACGCCGCAAGCCACAACGGCGTTGACGACGCCCGCGACTTGCGCGGGCGTGCCGTGTTCGCGCCGGCGCGCGATCGCTACAAGATCTTCATTCTCGACGAAGCTCACATGGTCACCCCGCAGGGCTTCAACGCGCTGCTCAAGATCGTCGAAGAGCC
>CAYWZI010000190.1:0-4006 GCA_964462815.1 uncultured Microbacteriaceae bacterium | reverse complement strand
CTTATTGATGACTTCGACCATGTGCACGGGAATGCGAATCGTGCGGGCCTGGTCAGCCATTGCGCGCGTAATCGCCTGACGAATCCACCACGTGGCGTAGGTCGAGAACTTGAAGCCCTTCGTGTAGTCGAACTTCTCGACGGCGCGAATCAGGCCGAGGTTGCCCTCTTGAATGAGGTCGAGGAACTGCATGCCACGACCGGTGTAGCGCTTGGCGAGAGACACGACGAGTCGCAGGTTGGCACCGAGCAAGTGATTCTTTGCGCGCTGCCCGTCGCGTGCGACCCACGAGAGGTCGCGACCCAGCGCAGTGCGCTTCTCTTTCTCCGTCATCGTCGAGAGCTTCTCTTCAGCGAAGAGACCCGCCTCGATGCGCATGGCCAGCTCGACTTCTTCGGCAGCGTTAAGCAGAGGCACCTTGCCGATTTGCTTCAGGTAGTCCTTGACGGGGTCAGCCGTCGCCCCCGTGATTGCCGTCGAATACACGGGAACTTCATCGTCTTCGGTGTTTGAGATGACGATCGCCCCGGTGGGCAACGGGCCGGCAGAGCCAGTGTCGTCGGCGTCGTCATCATCATCGTCGGCATCAGCGTCGCCGTCAGCCTCGTCGGCGTCGTCGACGACAACTATCGCGATCTCGGTCGTGGCGGTGTCGTCATCGGCAGCGATCGCCTCGACATCCGGCTCGAGGGCCTCATCAATGGTGTCAAGGTCGTCTGGCGCAGTCTCCGGAGCCGCCGTCTTCGCTGCCGTGGCGCGCTTCGTTGCCGGTGCCGTCGCGGCTGGGGCCTTCGCTGTGGTGCTCTTCGCGGTCGCCGTCTTCGCTGCGGGAGCCTTCGCTGCCGGTGCCTTCGCCGCTGTGGTCTTCGCGGCAGTGGCCTTCGCGGCCACCGTCTTCGCCGCGGGAGCCTTCGACGGCGCAGTCTTCGTGGCGGGTGCAGCCTTCGCTGCGGTCGCCTTCGTCGGCGCGGCCTTCACAGGCGCGGCCTTCACCGCTGCGGTCTTCGCGGGTGCTGCCGTCGCCGGGGCAGCCTTCGCCGGGGCCTTCGCCGCTGCCTTCTTCGCGGCGGCCGTCGTCGTCGCCGGGGTCGTACCGGATTCGGTGCTGGTCGCTCGGGTAGCCATGGGCCCCTCAATCTCGCGGTGTGCGGGCAGTACAACGACCCATGTCAAGTCACGAGACCCTCAGTTCGGCATAGTTCTTTGCCAACGGTTCTCAGAGACAAGGTTGTGAGTCGAGAACGGGGTCACGCGACCGACTGGGTCGTGAGGATCAATTATTGCACGATCCGCGGTACGCGCCGACCACCGACGGTTACGTCGACTCGTCCTCAGCAGGCTGTCGATGCGCGAGAAACTTTTCAAGTTCGGCCGCTATGGCGTCGGCGCTCGGTAGTTCGCCATCTTCATCGGTCAACGGCGATCGGAGGGGGTTGTCTTCCATATAACTGTCGTGCTTCTCTTCGAGGCTGCCGACCAGTCGGGCGAGTTCGGAATTGCCCTCGACCTGCTCTTCAATGCGACCGAGAAAACTCCGGCCCTCTTCGCGAAGCCGATCAGTCGGAAACAACAATCCGGTCGCGGCCGTAATGCTTTCCAGTGCCGTCACCGCGGCCGACGGAAACTCGGTGTCAGCCAGATAGTGCGGCACCAGCAAGACAAAGCCGGCCGTCGGATGCTCGGCCTCCGTCAGGCGGTACTCAAGCAAATGCAGAACGTTCCCCGGTACTTGCGTGCGTGGCCGCCACACCGACAGGGCTTCGATGAGCTCACTTCGATTGCCGCTCACCGTCACCCCGAGATCACGCGTGTGCGGCACGGGCATCGGAATCGCATGGACCCAGGTCGTGCTCGCGACGGTGTACCGCTCGATGATCGACACGACGGCGGCGACAAACCGCTCCCACTGGAAGTCGGGCTCGTACCCCGTGAGCAAGAGGAACGGAACACCAAGCTCGTCTTCTGCGAGTCGGAGTGCAAGGGCGGGCCGGCGGTACTCCGTAATCCGCGTCTCGTCAAAGACCATGATCGGCCGGCGCGCACGGTAATCGAGCAGCTCATCGTTCTCGAAGACGATCACGTCGCGGTGTTCGAGCTCGTCGAGGAGATACTGCGAGACCTGCGCCACGGCGCCACCCGAGTCGACGAATCCGGTCAACCCGACCACGAGCGGGAGTCCGGTGGGCACCTCCGACTCCGCCAGAACCACGGAGTAGAGCTCGGCAGGGTTGCGCATACCTCCATGGTAGGTCGAGCATCCGCGAGGCCAGCCCGGTCTGCGCGCGCCGAGAGCGAACACGCCCCGCAAGCGAGGTGAAGACGCCAGCATCTCGCCCGTCCGAACCACCCATGCGCCGCGGACTAGCATGGCGGCCATGCCCGTACCCACACTCTCCTCGACTCCCGTTGCCGCTGAGACGCTCGAGGTCGATGCGCTCGTGATCGCGATCGCGCCCGGACTCGACGGCGTGCACACCCTTGGAGTCGACGGCGAAGTTTGGGCGCCATTGAACGCACAGCTCGGGATGCTCGGTCTCACGGGTGCCGTCGATGAAACGTCGCGCCTCCCCGCCCCCGAGGGTGTCGCGGCGACAAGCGTTCTCGTTGTGGGTCTCGGTCGCGGGCCCTATTCGACCGAGGCACTGCGCTCCGCGGCCGGCACGGCGCTGCGCAGCCTGAGCGGCGTCGAGCGCGTCGGACTCGCGATTCCGACGACGACTCCCGCCGAGGTGCAAGGGGTGCTCGAAGGCGCAGCCCTGGGCGCCTACCGGTTTGCCCCGCGCAGTAGCGCTGCGCCAGCAGCCCCCACGCTCGCCAGCGTGACGCTCGTGAGCGAGGTCGAGAATGCCGAGAACTCCGCAACGGTCGCCGCGGTCACTGCCGAAGCCGTGACGTTCGTTCGCGACCTCGTCACGACTCCCCCCAATGCGCTGTACCCCGAGTCATTCGTTGAGCGCGCACGCCAGGCCATCGGCGATTTGCCCATCACCATTCAGGTGTGGGACGCCAACGAGCTGGCAGCGGGCGGCTTTGGCGGAATCCTGGGCGTCGGTCAGGGCTCGGCACGGCCGCCGCGTTTGGTCGCGCTGCGCTACCGGCCCGAGTCATCGAGCCCCCACCTCGCCCTGGTCGGAAAGGGCATCACGTTCGATTCGGGCGGCTTGTCGCTCAAGCCCGCGGCCGCCATGGTGGGCATGAAGTACGACATGACCGGTGCCGCGACCGTGCTCGCGACGATCATCGCCGCCGCGCGGCTCGGCGTAGAGGCGCGCATCACAGCGTGGCTGTGCCTCGCCGAGAACATGCCCTCGGGATCAGCACTGCGCCCCAACGACGTGCTCACGATTCGGGGCGGAACCACGGTCGAAGTGCTCAACACCGACGCCGAAGGTCGACTCGTCATGGCCGACGGCCTTGCGGCGGCGAGCGAAGAACACCCTGACGCCATCGTCGATGTCGCGACCTTGACCGGTGCCGCTCGCGTGGCCCTCGGCGAACGCTATGCGGGGGTCATGGGCGACGACGCTCTCGTGAACCAACTTCGTGCGGCCGCTGACGATACGGGCGAACTCATCTGGCCCATGCCGTTGCCGGCCGAGCTTCGGCCGCTCTTGAAGAGCGAGGTCGCTGACATTGCCAACGCGAAGCCCGGCAGCACGGCGGCCGGCATGCTTCTGGCCGCCGTCTTCTTGCGCGAATTCGTCGGGCGCGCCAGCGACGCTGACGATGCGCCCCGCATTCCATGGGCTCATCTCGATATTGCCGGGCCAGCGAACAACGCCGCCGGACCGTTCGGATACACCCCCAAAGGCGCATCCGGTGTCACGGTGAGGATGCTGATCCGTCTCGCCGAGGGCTTCGCGGCCAAGTAGTAGGCTCGCAGTCGGGCACGAAACACTCGTGCCGCGCAGGGGGCCGACCCGCCACCTCAGAGTTCGGGCCCCGCACGACGATCCTTGACGGATGAAGGAGTCTCTGCCGGTGTCGGACCACACTTTTGACCTTG
>CAYWZI010000189.1:0-4043 GCA_964462815.1 uncultured Microbacteriaceae bacterium | reverse complement strand
GAGGCGCGTGACCATGCGCTCGGCGCGACCAAGGCGGGCGTCGCGCGTGCGCCCGGTTTCGGCGACAAGCTCGGCGTCGTTGGGGTCGAAAAGGTAGCCCAGCAAGTGCACGCTGCGCCACTCGTGCCGCGTGCTGAGCTCAATGCCGCGAATGACCTGCAGGCCCGTGCCCTCGGCGGCGGTGAGCGCTTCGTCCCACCCGGCGGTCGAGTCGTGGTCAGTGATGGCTACGGTGTCGAGCCCCGCGGCGAGCGCAGCTCTGATCAGTTGCGTGGGAGTCTCGGTGCCGTCACTGACGCTGCTGTGGGTGTGCAGGTCGATGGGGCCACGGGGCATACCCCCATGCTAGGCGGGCGGGGCTGAGCGCCTTGCCCGATGTGAGACGCGCCCGCGGGACGCGAGCTACGACAGAATGTTCTTCGTCGCGAAGCGGCCGTAGGCCAGGCTGCCGAAGATGGCAACATAGGCCAGCTGCAGAAGCGTATTGCTGCCGAACGACGACCACTCGATCGGGGCACGCAGCAGGTCGGCGAAGTCGAGCCAGTAGTAGGTGAGCAGGTAGGGGTGCAACCACTCCAGCTGCGGCAGAGCGGCAAGAATCTGGCTGACGATGGGCACGAAGACGGTTGCCGCCATGGCCCCGACGGGCACGTCGGTAAGGGTCGAGATGAACAGCCCCACCGCCGAGAGGCCCATGAGCGAGACGCTCACATAGAGGGCGACGAGCAGTGACCGCAGCAGCGCCTCGGGCACGTCGATGACGTCGCCCGACAGCAGAGTGACCGGCCCGACCGGAAACAGAATGCTGCCAATGATCGCGCCCGAGAGCATGAGGGTGAACGCTGCGGCGAGCGCCCACGCCACGGTGCCCGCAAACTTCACGAGCAGCAGGCGCGCGCGGCCGGCCGGTGCCACGAGCAAGTAGCGCAGCGTGCCGTGGGCAGCTTCGCCCGCGATTGTGTCGCCCGCCACCACTCCGACCGTGAGCGGCACGAACAGCGGAAGCCCCACGATCATCGCGGCAAAGCCGACGAAGAGGCCGTTCTGCGTCACGCTGTCGAGAAAGGGCGGGCCTTGGCCGGGTTCGATCGACCGCGTTGACAACGCCACCGCCACGGCCAACAAGATCGGAATCAGGGCAATCGCCACGAGCATGGCAATCGAGCGCCGGCGCCGGAAGAGCACCGTGATCTCAGAGGCCAGCAGATCAAGGCCGACACGGCGGCGACGGATGCTCGGCTCACGCAACGACATCGAAACCCTCCCCCGTCAGCGCCACGAAGCGGTCTTCGAGCGAGGGCTCGTCAAGTGAGAAGCCGCGCACCCGTACGCCGCCAGCGACGAGCGCCGCGACGATCGCGTCGGGGTCGATGCGCGCGCGATCGACGGCCGCCGTGACCTGGTAATCGCCGTGATCGAGCGGGGTTGCCTCCGGTGCGAGCCCGAGGTCACGCAACACGGCTTGGGCGGCATCAGCATCAGGCGTGCGCACCGAGACGGTCGTCGCATCGGGGCCGCGCAGTTCGTCGAGTGTGCCCTGCGCGACGAGTGAACCCGCGCTCATGACGGCGACGTGACTGCAGAGCTGTTCGATCTCGGCAAGAAGGTGACTCGAGACGAACACCGTCGTGCCATCGGCGGCGAACGAGCGAATCAAACTGCGCACTTCGCGCGTGCCCTGTGGGTCGAGGCCGTTGGTCGGCTCATCGAGCACAAGCAACTCGCGGGGGCGCAGCAGGGCGTTGGCGAGCCCAAGCCGCTGCTTCATGCCGAGCGAGTACGCCTTGACCGGTTTGCCGGCGGCCGGCGAGAGCCCGACGCGGTCGAGGGCTGCGTCGACGCGCGCACGCCGCGTGCGCCTCTCGCTGTCGCGATCGGCCGCGTCGAATCTCATCAGGTTCGCCGCACCCGACAGGTAGGGGGCAAAGGCCGGGCCCTCGACGAGAGCACCCACGCGAGGCAAAACTGAGCGCCACGCGCTCGGCATTGACTCACCCAAGACGAGCGATTCGCCCGCGGTCGGCTCGATCAGCCCGAGCAACATGCGAATCGTTGTGGTCTTGCCGCTCCCGTTGGGCCCGAGAAAACCGAAGACCGACCCTCGCGGCACCGCGAGATCGATCTCGGACACGGCCGACTGCGCGCCGAAGCGACGCGTCAGACCCCGCGTTTCAATGGCAAGGTCAACCATGTCGAGTCAGCAGTCGCGTGAGGGGTGGGGTTGCGAGACGATCAGCGAGCCGCAGCGGCCTGCAGCACGGCCAGAGGCACCGTGCCGACGAGCACGCGACCGTCGTCGGTCACGAAGACCGTTGCGAGTGCGGTGCTGAGCGCGAATCCGCCATCGACGGCTGCCGCGAACTGCTCGAGCATCGCGGTGTCGAACTCCGCGGGCACAGCGCCCGTCGGCAGTTCGACGATCGTCGACCAGCCACTTTGCAGCACCGTCGGTGACGGCATGCCCTCGGCGTCCGCCGGCTCAAGCGCCGCGGCCTCGTCGGCTGTGGGCCACTCCGGCAACGGTGCTTCGTCGACCGTCGCACCCGGGGGCGGCGTAAAGGCGAAGAGCGCGGCGTCGGGGGTTGAGAGGTCGAGCTGGGTGATGGCGAGCGAGAAGGCGGGAGCATCCTGCCCCACGGCCTCGACCAGCACGCGAAGCGGCAAGCCGGTCTCGGCGTCGACCGCGATCGCGACCGACCCGATCAGGGTCTCGTCGTCGTCGGGCGTCACACGCACCTGGTAGGCGGCGCGATCAGCGACGCGCACGTTCTCGGCGAGCGAGATGGTCGAGGTGCCCTCGAGCTCGTCGAGCACGAACTGGGCGGCCTCGGCCGGAGTCGAGATGTCGGCGGGCAGACGGCCCTCGAGCTCGGCGAGGCGCTCATCGAACTCTGCCTTTTGCGCGTCGGTCAGTTCGACCGGCTCCGGAGCGAGAATGCGGGTCGCCGTATTCGTCGACGAGTCGTAGAGCCACGCCTCGTCAGCGTTGACGATGATGTTGCGCTCGTCGAGGCGATCAAGAATCTGCACGCGCATGCCGATCTCGGGGTCGATCATGACCCGGGCGGTGTGCTCGCCGCTCACGAATTCGAGCGCTGAGGCGAGCATGGCGTCGGACGACGCGGCGGCCTCAGTGTCGGGTGAGGCGTCGTCGGTGGCGGGTGCGCTGGTCGGCATACCCATGCCCGCGGGCAGGGCAGGAATACCGAGGTCGGCGACCTTCTCGATCGTCGCCGAGTAGGCGAGGTCATCGCTCTCCGCGATCATCGCCAGAACCTCGGCGGGAGTCTTCTCCGGCAGCGAGACAGCACCCGCGGCCATCGGAGCGACGACAACGCCCGCGATAACGAGGGCGGAAACGGCGAGGGCTGGAGTCCAGGCGGTGACTGTGCGACGACGGAGTGTTGCGTTCGACATGCCCAAACGGTACGCCTGCGGCATTTGAGCCAGCCGTGAAGATCTCCGGGTCCTTACCCGTTCGCGGGGGCCTCTGAGTCGCGCCCGATAGGCTCAGCGCCACCATGATCCGCCGTTTTCTCGCCGCCGTCGTCATCGTCGGCGTCGGTGCGGCAATGCTCGTCATCGCGTGGCCCAACCTGTTCGGTCTCGCGGGCGCGCCCGTGGTGGCTCAACTCGTCTCGGTGCGAGCGGCGAGCACCGCCGTCGCGATCATCGGGGCACTCACACTCGCGCTCATCGCGATGCTGTGGCCGGGCGCTCGACGCTTTCTCGCGAGCCTCGCGCTCATCGCCCTCGTCTTTGCGGGCATCAACGTCGCTGTGCTGTCGACGCGAGGGTTCGGCAACGAGTCGTTTCCGACACGCGCACCCGCCGAGATCGCCGTGCTGTCGTGGAACACTCTCGGCGACGCCCCCGGCGTTGAGCGCATCGCCGAACTCGTCATCGCCGAGCAGGCCGACATTGTCGTGCTGCCCGAAACCAGCCAAGACACCGCCGTCGCCATTGCCGAACTCACGCGTACGCAGGGTCGGCCCATGTGGGTCTACTCGATCGCGTTCGACTACGTCGCCAAAGCGCGGTCG
>CAYWZI010000188.1:0-4121 GCA_964462815.1 uncultured Microbacteriaceae bacterium | reverse complement strand
GAGAACAATGTCGGCCACGCCGCACCGCACCAACTCAGCGAGCAGGGCTATCGCTGCGTCGCTTGCCGGCGAGACCGACTCACCGATCGGGGTCGGCGGGGGTGTCATCGTCGAGGTCGGCGAGTTCTTGCTCGAGCCGACGCAACCGTTCTTCTTGCTCGGCGCGCTTAGCGATCTCGTCGCGATTGAGCGTGTTGAGGAACGTGGGGTCGTCGTCGGGGGCGATCGGGCGCGACATCGAACTGCGCGTGCGCCGCGCCTTGCCGACAACCAACCAGAGCACGCCACCGATGACGGGCAACAGTGTGACGACGGCAGCCCACAGGGCCTTCGGGAAGGCGCGCACGCGTGATCGGTCGGTCAGCACCACGTCCACGAGCGTGTAGATCGTGAACGCAACGGCGACCACGACGAGCACGATGAGGAACCTGGTCATGGGGAGAGTCTACGCCGGGGGTCTGGGCGGGCACCGAGAAGGCCCTCGTAGACTGCACGGGTGAGCCCATGGATCAAGTACAGCCTGTTGCGTCTCGGCCTGTTCGGCGGCGTGTTGGCCGTGCTGCTCGTCGTCGGCCTTGACTGGTGGTGGGCCGCGATCGTCGCGAGCATCATCGCCATGACGGTGTCGTACATCTTCTTCTCGTCGTTGCGTGACGCGGTGGCCGCCGACCTCCACGAGCGGCGTTCCCGGCCCTCCGAAGACCCCGACGCCGACGCCGAAGATGCGGCGGCACGCGGAAACGGAGTCGACGGATGACCGGCGTTAAGAATCTGTAAGCCCCACGCGCTGTGGGCGCGCGCTCGGCGCACCTACAGTCGAAACATCGACCGGCAGGGGCCGGATCACGGGTACGAAAGGCAGTGAATAATGGGGGTTCGTTCAATAGTTGCCGCTGCAGCGGTGACCCTGCTCTTGGCAGGATGCGCTGCTGGCGAAACGCCGGGGGCTGCTGACAGCGCTCCACCCGTCACGGCTCCTCCGGTCGAGACAACTCCGGCTCCCGAGCCGAGCGACGGCGCAGAAGGTACCGACGCGGCTCCAGCTGTGCAGCCCGGGGCTTACGTCGATTACTACGACGGCGCCATCGAAGAGACAGCGGGTACGAAGGTGCTGTTCTTCCACGCGTCGTGGTGCCCCAAGTGCCGCGCGCTGGAGGAAGACATTCTCGCGAGCGAGATCCCCGACAACTTCACCGTCTTCAAGGTCGACTTCGACAACTCGAATGAGTTGCGCCAGCGCTACGGCGTCACGTTGCAGACCACGATCGTCTACGTCGACGACGACGGCGAAGCCCTGGCCAAGGGTGTTCTGTACGAAGACACCACGCTCACGGCGCTTCTCGCCGCGGCACCGTAAGCCGTCGCTGTGGAAGGCCTGATTCTCGTCAGCCTCGCCGCGGGCGTGCTGACGGTGGCGGCACCCTGCGTGCTGCCCCTCTTGCCCGTGATCGTTGGCGGCTCGATCGTCGCCGACGGTGCCGACTCACGCCGTGCGCGGTGGCGACCCTACGTGATCGCGGCATCCCTCGCCGTCAGCGTGATCGTTTTCACCCTGCTGCTGAAGGCCACGACCGCCCTGCTCGGAATTCCGACGCAGGTCTGGCAGGTCATCTCGGGTGTCATCGTCATTCTGCTCGGCATCAACCTGCTCGTGCCGTCGATCTGGGAGAAGATCTCGACCAAGCTCGGGCTCGGGGCCCGCAGCAACACGGTGCTCGACTCGTCGGTGCAGCGCCAGTCAGTGTGGGGCGACATTCTCACGGGCGCCGCGCTCGGCCCCGTGTTCAGTAGCTGCAGCCCCACCTATGCGCTCATCGTCGCCACGGTGCTTCCGGTCTCCTTCGCCGAAGGTCTGCTGTATGTGACCTTGTATGCGATCGGCCTCGCGATTCCACTGCTCTTGGTGGCGCTCGCTGGCCGCAGCGCCGCGCGACGACTCGGCTGGCTCGCCGACCCGAAGGGCTGGTTCCGGCGCAGCATGGGCGTGCTCTTCATCATTGTCGGCATCGTTGTGATCATCGGCGCCGACAAGGCGTTGCAAACGCTCATCCTCGACCTCGGATGGTACGACCCGATCGCCGACCTCGAGGGCGTGCTGCAGGGTGGCTGAGGTGTCGCGTCGCGCGAGTGCGACCGATCGACCGCTTGACGGTCGGCGCGTGCTCGTCGTCGACGACGACCCCACCCTGCTGGAGATCGCGGCGGCCTACCTGACGGCGGCCGGCGGTGTTGTCGATGTCGCTCCCGACTCGGTCGTGGCGCTCGAGCTCGCAAGCGCGCGGCCGCCCGACCTCGTTGTTCTCGATCGCATGATTCCGGGCGTCGACGGGCTCACGGTTGCTCGACGCTTGCGTGAGACCTCGAACGTTCCGATCATCATGCTCACGGCGCTCGGCGAACCCGAGCACCGCATCGAGGGCCTCGAGGCTGGCGCCGACGACTACCTCGCCAAGCCCTTCTCGCCGCGCGAGCTGGTGTTGCGCGCAGAAAGCCTCATGCGCCGCACTGCGGACGGCCCCGAGCCGGGCACCGACGTCGTTCTCGGCCGCCTGCGCGTTGACGCGGCGCGGCGCGAAGGGCAGCTTGACGGGCAGCCGCTCGCGCTCACGACGCGCGAGTTTGACTTGCTCGACTACCTCGCGCGCCGCCCTGATCGCACCATCACGCGCGAGCAATTGCTCGCCGACGTGTGGGGGTGGACGGTCGGTGACGTCTCGACCATCACCGTGCACGTTCGACGCCTGCGCGAGAAGCTCGAGGCTGACCCCGGAGCCCCGGAGATCATCCAGACCGTGTGGGGAGTCGGCTACCGGCTGAGCACGCCCGCCCTCGAAAACCGACCCGGAGCCGGCTGATGCTCGCCGGGGGCGCGGTCGTCAGCAGCATCGTGCTGGCGGCGTCGAAGCCGATCGACACCGTGCAGATCATCGCTACCTCGGCTGCGTCCGCTCTCATCTTCGGGCTGGTCGCGGCCGGCGTGCTGCGCCTCGCGCGCCGCGCCCCGCTCATCGTGCACGTTGTGGTGATCGTCGCCGCGGCGGTCGGCGCTGTCGCGGCCGGCATCGCCCTGACGGCCAACGCGATGTACATCTCCGAAGACGACACCACCGTGGCCCTCGCGGTCACCGCGGCGAGCGGTGTGGTCTCGCTGGTCATGGCGGTGCTGTTGGCCATGGGGCTGTCTCGGGATGCTCGCCACCTCGGCCGCGACGCCCGCCGACTCGGCGCTGGCGAAGCGGTGCAACCCGAGCCGCGCAGGACTTCCGAACTGCATGCCGTGCAGGGTGAGTTGGTGGACTCAAGCGCGCGCCTGCGTGCCGCCACCGACGCCTCGGCCCGCGCCGAGCAAGCTCGCCGCGACCTGGTCGCCCGCATCGCGCACGATCTTCTGGCCCCGCTCGCGAGCATTCGGGCGATCGCCGAAACGCTCGAAGACGGCATGTCTCCCGAACCTGACCGGCACGCAAAACTGCTCGGCGTTCACGTGACGCGCTTGCACGCCCTCATCGATGATCTCTTCGCCCTGTCGCGCATCGACGCCGGAACCCTCTCGATCGCGCCCGAGCGCATGTCGCTCACCGACCTCGCGAGCGACCTCGTCGCCGAGTTCAGTGAGCTCGCCGCGCGGCACGACGTCGTGCTGCGGTTCGCCGAGAGCCGCGGAGTGACGGTCGACGTCGACGCGCGCGAGTTGAGTCGCGCGATCATCAACGTGGTCGTCAACGCGATCGAGCACTCCCCCGCGGGCGCCGAGGTCACTATCACCGTTGACCGGGTCGATGACCGCGGTGTCGTGCGCGTGCGGGATCTCGGGCCGGGCGTGGCGGACGACGACCTTGGCCACTTGGGCACCGCCGGGTGGCGCGGCACCGAAGCACGCACGAGCCCCCGCATCGGCATCGCGGGCGGAGCCGGACTTGGCCTCGCGATCACGCACGCCATCGTCGAGGCGCACGGCGGCGAGGTTCACGCGCGCAACGCTGACCCCGGGCTCGAGGTCTCGATCGTGCTGCCGCTGCAGCCCTAGAGCGCGCCCCTCGAGCGCGCCAGCGAGAGCACTAGAACGCGATCGCTGCCGCGAGGCCGAGGCCCGTGGCGAGCGCGGCGAGCGACGTGAGCTT
>CAYWZI010000187.1:0-4136 GCA_964462815.1 uncultured Microbacteriaceae bacterium | reverse complement strand
AGGATGCTGAACGACAGCGGAAACAACCCGACGCACGACAGCAGCACGCCCATGTTGTCGAACGCGTTCGACACCGTGCGCGGAGCGGTGGCCTTCTTGAGCACGCCGCGATCGACGAGCACCTGCAGGTCGCGCTGCAGGTAGAGCGCGAAGGTCGTCACGAGAAAGCCCGCGACGATCAGCGTGAGGTTGAACAAGGCGCTCGACCGGTCACCGAAGGTGCCGAGCTGGCTGAAGTGGTACTCCCACCAGGCCGGGTCGCTCGCCGTGGCCATGGCCGTCACCGTGCCAAACGTCATGAACAGCACGAGCAAGCTCGACAGCTTCGGGGTCGTGATCGACGACACCGAGAGGTAGATCCAGTAGGCGGCGAGCGCCGTGACAACCGACATCGAAATTGTCGTGAACGGAGCGTCGAGCGTGACGCCCTGAAAGCTGTGCTGCAGCAGCACGAACATGGCGATCGACGCGAGCACCGCAAGCACCGCGTGGACGAGGGCCACTGAGGTGGCGTCGACGATGAACTTCCAGGGCTTCAAGGTGAGGCGCCACTCTTGGCCCGCGATGCTGCGGCTACGCCAGTAGCCGACGTAGGCGACGATGACGCCCGAGATCAGAATCGCGCCAGCCGACGCGACTCCGAGCGAGATGCCGCCCCAGATCGGCGGGTTCATGCCGGCGAACATCAGCCCGCCCACGAGCAGGGTCACGGCGGCCACGGCGATCGCGACGGCAACGGCTTCGCTTTCGACATCGAGAAGCGTGCGGTTGGGTGCTGCGGGGTCTGTCGACATCGCGCGGGGAGTCTCACTCATGGGGAAGATTCTAGGGAGGGTCGGGAAGATTCCCGGCGCTATTCGCGTTGTCGACTGCATGACTGATTCCGCCAACACCATCACCATGTACGGCGCCGACTGGTGCCGCGACTGCCGCCGCACCGAGGCCCTGCTCAACGAGCTCGGTGTCGACTGGACCAAGGTCGACGTCGAATCGTCAGCCGAGGCCGCCGCGCAAGCGCAGGCCATCAGCGGCCGCACCAACATTCCCGTCGTCGTCTTCCCCGACGGCTCGCACATGGTAGAGCCGAGCGACGCCGACGTGAAGGCCAAGCTCGGGGTCTAGCCGCACCGAGGGCGTACGCTCAGCACTACAGGGCTGCCAGGGCTCTCGATGAAGGAGAGCACCCATGGGCGAAAAGTCTGCACGCAAGAACACCCCGAAGACGGCTGCGTCGAAGACGCTGAAAGAAAAGCGCGTCGCGAAGGCCGACAAGAAGGCCTCAAGCGGCCGGTCGCAAAACTCCGACGCCGTCACGAACGTCACCAACAAGTAGGGGGCGGCGCGCCTCAGACGAGCGTGCGCCGAAAGAACGTGTCGATGCGGTGCCATGCATCATCGGCTTCGGCCGGGCGATAACCGAGCCGCAGCATCGGCCCCATGGCGATGCGCGCGAGCCGCGTGCCGTTGGGCACGGCGTTGAGAAACGCGTGCCCTGCCTCGGGGTACTCGACCACGTCGTGCTCGATGCCGCGGGCAACCAGAGCCGATTCCAGTTTCGCGGCCGCGCCGCGCAAGCTCAGGTCACGACCCCCAAAGGTGCCGACCACGGGGCAGGCGCCGTCGAGCGTTGCATCGAGGTCGCTGGGGAGCATCCCGTAATTGACGGATGCTGCGCCATAGCCCCCCGCCCCCGCCAGCAGCAACGCGAAACCTCCGCCCATGCAGAAGCCAATGACTCCGGCCGGGCCTCGAGTGTCGTCGCGCGCAAGCAACAGTTGCCTCGCGGCCTCGATGTCGTCAAAAGCCACCCCCGTGCCCGACCGCAGCGCGCGGAACGTCGCGACGAGACACCGACGCGCCCCGCCCCGGCTGAACAGGTTGGGCATGAGTACGAGGTAGCCCATGCCGCGCAACCGCTCAAGGTGGTCGCGCATCGCATCATCGATGCCGAACAGCTCGTGAACGACCACGAGCGGCGTAAACGGGCCCTCGCCGTCGGGCACGCCGAGCAGGCCGGTGAGCTCGCCCTCTCGCGGGTCGTCGGGTTGCGGAATGACGATCTCGGTGAGAGTCATGAGCGGATGCGCCCGATGCCCGGCACGAGCCGGCCGACGCGCGCCGCGTAGGCTGCGTAGTCGTCGTACTGCCCGGCGAGCATCCGTTCTTCGAACCGCGACTTCGTCATGAGCACGCTCAGAAGCGCCACCCACGCGAGCAGGTGCAGCCACGAGGCTCCGATGACGACCAGCCCGATGCCGAGCACAAGCAGGCCCGAGTAGATGGGGTGTCGCACGAGGCCGTAGACGCCGTTCGTCACCAGCACTCCATCGGCCTTCGGAATGGGGCTCGGGGTGAGAGTGCGCCCGAGGCCTGCTCCTGCGGCGAGCGCGATGCCGAAGCCGAGCGCCACGAGCACGAGGCCGAGCACGATGGTGACGATGCCGCGCTGCCACAGGTCGCCCCACGGCAAAAAGCCGAGCAGAATCAGAAAGACGAACTGGAGCCCGACGAGCCCCCAGGCCGCGGCGGGATGTAGTCGAAACGCGGGGGTATCTGCCGTCATGTGCACGACACTACGCCGACCGCAACGGCCCGGTCGAGTGCGCAACCGGGCCGTACGGCGATTCACCGTGGGCTAGCGACGAGCCTTCTTCGCCGCGAGCAGATCTTTCTCGTCGATGGGCGCCAGGCCCCGCGCACGCTGGTCGGCGTAGTACTCACGGGCCTCGTCTTGACGCGCCTTCTCTTCGCCCGTCGCGATGTCAGCGCGAATGTGCTCGTCAGTCAACTCGAACGCGTCGGTCAGCTCGAGGGCGTAGGGGCGAAGCCGCGGCAGCAGGCGGTCATCAATGTAGTCGGTGATCGCTTGTGCACGGTGGTCGCTCAGCCGGCCGTGAATGACGTACCACGCGAGGTTCTTCTCGATCAGGCCGAGCCCGAAGAGGTCGCGCAGCCACGTCAGCACCCGACGGTTGTCGTCGTGCTCGATCGTCTCGAGAGCCTCGGTGAAGGCCTCCCACTGCAACAACTCACCGTGCGCGATCGCCGTTTCGATGAGCGCGTTCTGGTGACGGTTGAAGAGAGCGGCGGCTTCCGCCCTGGGCAACTTGGATGCGGAGCGCAACTTGCCCGCGAGCTCAGCCACCATCGTCTCGACCCGGTCGGTCAGCAGTTGTCGCTGTGACTCGGTGTCGCGCACGTAGCCCACCGAGCGCGCGGTCGAGCCGAAGTCGACGACCGACTGGGCGAGGCGGCGCAGGCCCGAGCGGTTGACGACGGCTTCCTCGACTTGCCCGACGACGTAGTGCGCCATCACCCCGGCGTCGGCCTTGGCGAAGGTGCGGCTGTAGTCGGTGAGCAGGCGCTTGGCGACGAGCTGCAGCAGCACGTTGTTGTCGCCTTCGAACGTCGCGTAGATGTCGAGGTCGGCCCGCAACTGTGTCAGTCGATTGGCGGCGAGGAAGCCTTGACCGCCGCAGGCCTCGCGCGCTTCTTGAATGATGTCGAGCGCGCCCCAGGTGCTGAGCGACTTCAGCGCAGCGGCGAGGGTCTCGAGGTCTTCGCGGTCGGCATCGGTCGCCGCCCGCCCTGAGAACACGGCGTCGAACTTCTCGAGAAACACCTCGTGCGCAAACGACATGGCGTAGGTCTGCGCGAGGCGCGGCAGTAGGCGACGCTGGTGGCGCTGGTAGTCGAGCAGCACGACCTCGTCGTCGGTGCCCCCGTCAAACTGGCGGCGCTCGGTGCCGTAGCGAATCGCGATGGTCATGGCGAGTTTGCTCGCGACGGTGACCGCGCCGTCGAGCGAGACGCGGCCCTGCACCAGGGTGCCGAGCATCGTGAAGAAGCGACGGCCGGGGCTCTCGATCGGCGAGGTGTAGACACCGTTCTCGTCGACGTCGCCGTAGCGGTTGAGCAGGTTGGTGCGCGGAACGCGCACATTCGTGAAGTGCAACCGGCCGTTGTCGATGCCGTTGAGGCCTCCCTTGAGGCCATCGTCTTCGCCGCCGATGCCGGGCATGAAGTCGCCCGACTCGTCCCGCAACGGAACATAGAAGGCGTGCACGCCGTGGTTGACACCGCGGGTGATGAGCTGTGCGAACACCACCGCGGCGCGCCCGTGCAGGGCGGCGTTG
>CAYWZI010000186.1:0-4157 GCA_964462815.1 uncultured Microbacteriaceae bacterium | reverse complement strand
CCAGGGATGCTCGCCCGCGTTGAGCAGGTTCTGCACCATGAGCGAGCCCCACGAATGGCCGAGCATCGTGAACGGGAGACCGGGGTTCTCGGCCTTCGCGATCGCCGTCAGCTCGAGCAGGTTCTTCTGGGTCGCGCGCAAACCGCCGACGCCGAGCTTGCCGATCTTGCTGAGGTCGCCCTTCCAATACTCCACGCCCGTCGCGCCATGGCCGCGGTGGTCATCGGCATAGACGGCGTAGCCCGCGCGCACGAGATCTTGCGCCAGCAACTCATACCGCAATGCGTGCTCACCGACACCGTGCGCGAGTTGCACGACGCCCTTCGGCTTGCCCGGTGCCCACACGTAGTAGTGCACGACAACCCCGTGCTCATCGGTGAAGGTGTGGTGCTGACGCTCGGCGGTGATCTTCGGCATGGATGCCCTCCCGGGGTCGATCATAGGCGCGAGTCATTCGTTAGCCTCGCTCATGAGCTAGGCTAACGATGTGATCGAGCGCGCCGAACCTTCCCGTGATGAGGCCGATGAGACTGACCCCGACGAACAACTGCGGATGATCATCCAGCGCCTCGCCCGCCGCATCAGGGCCGAGCGCGCGGGCGAGAGCATTAGCGACACCCAACTGGGAGTGTTGTGGCGGCTGCGCAACGACGGGCCGACCACGCCGGGCGAGCTCGCGACGGCCGAACGCGTGAGTGCTCCGTCGATGAACCGCACGCTCAATGCACTCGAGGCAAGCGGTTTCGTGCGCCGCGATCCGAGTGACGACGACGCCCGCAAGGTGCGCGTCAGCCTGACGCCGAGTGGCGAGCACATCATTGCCGAGACCCGTCGCTTGCGGCGCCAGTGGTTTCACGCCCGACTTGAAGAGTTGACCGCGACCGAGCGTGCGGCGCTCGAGGCCGCCCGACCCGTGCTCGATCGCTTGGCCGACGCGTGAGTGCAATGTTCCGCTCGCTCGCGGGCGTGAACTACCGCATCTGGTTCGCCGGGGCACTGATCTCGAATATCGGCACCTGGATGCAGCGCACCGCCCAAGACTGGTTCGTGCTCACCGAGCTCACCGACAATGACGCCGCCGCCGTCGGCGTCACGATGGCCCTCCAGTTCGGCCCGGCCCTCGTCATCGGCCCGTTTGCTGGCGTCATCGCCGACCGCATTCCCGGCCGTCGCCTGCTCGCCATGACGCAGATCGTGCAAGCCCTGCTGGCGTTCGCCCTCGGGCTCATCATCGTGCTGGGCATCGCCGAACTGTGGATGGTTTACCTGCTCGCCCTCGGCCTCGGCATTGCGACAGCGATCGACGCTCCCGCGCGTCAGACCTTTGTGGGTGAGCTCGTCGGCAGCGCCGAACTGCCCAACGCCGTGGCCCTCAACTCGGCGTCATTCAACACCGCGCGCTTGATTGGTCCTGCGGTCGCTGGCCTGCTTACGGTGCTGGTCGGTGCGGGCTGGGTGATTCTGATCAACGTCGTCACCTATACCGCGATGCTCGTCGCGCTCGGGCTGCTGCGCGGCGATCAGCTCTACCCCATGCGCAAGCAGGGCCGCGGGCGGGGGCAACTGCGGGCGGGCATCCAATATGTGGCGGACCGGGCCGACCTCGTCGTGGTCTTCACGATGGTCTTTCTCGTCGGAACCTTCGGCTTCAACTTCGCCATCTTCACGGCGACGATGGCGCGCGTCGAGTTTGACCGGGGCGCTGCCGACTTCGGGTTGCTCTCATCGATTCTTGCGATCGGGTCGGTGACGGGGGCGCTGATGTCGGCTCGGCGCGAACGCCCACGGCTGCGGGTCATCGCGCTCGCGTCACTCGGCTTCGGAGTCTCGATGGTCGTCGCGGCGCTCATGCCGACGTTCGAGCTGTTCGCTGTTGCTCTGATCGTCGTCGGCTACTTCGCTCTCACGATGATCACGAGCGCCAACGGTTATGTGCAGACCACCACGCGATCGAGCATTCGCGGTCGCGTCATGGCGCTCTACCTCACGATCTTTATGGGCGGCACCCCGATCGGTGCCCCGCTACTCGGCCTCATCACCAACGAACTCGGCCCGCGGTGGGCCATGGGCGTGGGTGCGCTCGCCGGGCTCGTCGCCGCAGTCGTCGCGGTGATCTGGATGCGCGCCACGCGCAATCTGCGCATTCGACGCCACCCGGCCGATGACCCGTGGTGGCGACTGCGGGTTCGGTACGACGGCGACGACCGCGAGCGCGCCGCCTACGATGCCCGCATGCGCGACCTCGAGACCGCGACGACCGAGATCGCCATCGTTGAGGCCGGCGCCCGCAAGACCTAGCGGCCTACGCCTCGCGCGTGATCTCGACTGTCACGAAAAGCTTCGAGCTCGAGGGGCCCGCGTAGACGCCGCGCAAGGGCGACACGTCGCGGTAGTCGCGGCCGCGGCCGACGATGACGTGGCGCTCGAGAATCTCGATGGCGTTGGTGGGGTCGTAGCCGTGCCAGGCGCCGTCGAACCACTCGACCCAGGCGTGCGACTCGCCCGCGACGGTCTGGCCGACTTCGGCGTCGGGCACAGGGTGCAGGTAGCCGCTGACGTAGCGGGCGGGGATGCCCGCGGTGCGCAAGGCTCCGAGCGCGAGATGGGTGATGTCTTGGCACACGCCGCGCTTCTGCTGCCAGGCCTCCGCCGCGGTGGTGTGCACGCCCGTCACGCCGGGCATGTACTCGACCTCGGCGTTCAGCCAGTCGCAGATGGCGCGGGCCGCCGACTCGGGGTTGGCCGACGTGCCCGCGAGGTCGCGGGCACGCTCGGCAACTTCGTCGGGCGGGGTCGTGAGGCGGGTCTGCACCGTGCTTTCGACGTTGTGCACTGTGCGCTCGACGAGGTCGGCGAGAGCATCCCAACTGACGGTTCCGGCGGTGGACGGGCGCGATCGCACCTCGACCAGACTGTCGGAGGTGAGACTCAGCTCTCGGTGATGCGCCAATTGTTCGAAGGCCGTGACGCGCGTGCCGTAGTAGTCGATGTAGTGGTGCTGCGACGAGGTCGGGCTGATGTCGAGGTGCGAGTAGAGCACCAGTTGCCCGTCGCCGCTCGCCGGCAGCATGCGCGCCTCGTTGTACGAGGCGGTGACTTCGCCCTCGTAGTGAAAGCCGGTGATGTGCCGCACGCGCAATCGGTTCATAGCTTCTCGGCCACCCAACTCGGCGCCGCGTTGGTCGGAAAGTAGCGCTGCCGCACGGCTTCGCTCGTGGCGCTCGTAGCCGACTGCACGGCGTCCATCTGCCGCTGCAGGTCATCGAGAATGTCGCCAATGGGGCGGTATTCGAGCTCACTGCGTATTTGCCCGAGCTGACGCAAAGCGTCGTCGCCGATGCCCGCGCGGTCCGAGCGCGGTTCGATGTCGCGCAAGCTCTTCTCGGCACGCGACACCGCGAACAGGATCGACCGCGGGAAGAGCCGGTCAAGCAGCAAGAACTCGGCCGCGTTCTTCGCACTCGGCACGCCGCGGTAGGTGCGCAAGTAGGCCTCGTAGGCGCCGACGCTGCGCAGAATCGTCGTCCACGACGGGCCGCTCGCCTCGGTGAGCGACCGCGTCGCGAGCAAGCGAGCGGTCATGTCGGCACGCTCGAGCGAGCGCCCGAGAGTAAAGAAGGAGTAGGCCTCGTCACGGCTCGTCGACGACTCGACGATGCCGACGGCGAGCGCCGACCGCTCCCGCACCCACCCAAAGAACTCGTGCACCTTCTCGGGGGCGACCTTGCGGGGCATGCGCGCGCGCGTGGTGTTGAGCACCTCCCAGAGCTCGGTGCTCACGACTTCGCGCGCACGCCGAGCGTTCTCGCGGGCGGCACCGAGCGAATACGCGATCGATGCGGGATGCGAACGGTCGACCGCGAGAATCGCAAGCACGTCGGCCCGCGTCAACGCGTGGTCGGGCTGCGCATCGCTGCCCATGACACTGAGCAGAGAGCGGCACGCGGTGTCTTCGTCGATCCACGGATCTTCGAGCAGCAACTGCAAGTGCACGTCGAGAATGCGCGCGGTGCCGTCTGACCGCTCGACGTAGCGACCGATCCAGAACAAACTCTCGGCGATGCGGCTCAGCATCACGACCCCTCCACCCCACGTGACGACCGACGAATCGCAGATTCGTCGGCGCTGGCGTCGCGGGGGCGGGGGGGGTGGGGCGG
>CAYWZI010000185.1:0-4177 GCA_964462815.1 uncultured Microbacteriaceae bacterium | reverse complement strand
GATGGCGTGCGCAGCGTCGATCGTCACCTGGTCGTTGGTGGCGTCACGGTGCTCGATGCCGAGGTCGTAGTACTCGAGCGTCACATCGAGATAGGGGTGGATCAGCCGGTCTTTGATGAACTGCCAGATGATGCGGGTCATCTCGTCGCCATCGAGCTCGACGACCGTTCCTTCGACCTTGATCTTCTCCACTTGGGGTTCCTTCCCTCACAGGCTGTGGCACAGATTCCCAGCCTAGCGCGCGGGGCGGGTGTCTCGACATCGAGATATATCCGCGCCCCGCACGTCAGGCCCACCGTCTACCCTGGGGGGCATGAGCACCTTGAGACTCGAAGAACTGTCGGCAAAGACCATCGTTGCGGCGAACGGCTTGACGCTCAGGCCGGGCCAAGAGCAATTCGTCACGCCGGTGTCGTACTCGGCCGCTGACGCTTACGTGAACCCCACCACAACCTGGGCCCGGGTCGTGCTCGACGGCGATCAGGTCGTCGGCTTCATTCGCGGCAACTTCGACGCCGACAACCCGCGCGACGAGTTTCGCAGTTGCATCTGGCGCATCAACGTGGATGCCACGGCGCAGGGCCGCGGCGTCGGCAAGTTCGCCGTGCACGCCCTCGCCGACGAAGCGCGCCAGCGTGGCTTCAACGCGGTGAGCGTCATCTGGGAGACCGGTGATGACGGCCCCGGCGAATTCTTCCGCCGCATCGGTTTTGTCGAAACCGGCGAGACAGAATTCGGTGAGAAGATCGGCGCCCTCACCATCTAATGTCGGCGCGGCTCGACTTCGGCGGCGCCGTCTTGCTCGTCGTCTCCGACATTCCACCCGGGCGGGTCATGACCTATGGCGATGTCGCCGCCGAGCTCGGCTCGCGCGGTGCGCGCGCGGTCGGGCGAGTGATGGCCACGGAAGGTTCGAGCGTGCCCTGGTGGCGAGTGGTCCGGGCCGACGGCCGCCCGCCCGAAGGGCACGAGGTCGAGGCGCTCGCCCACTATCGAGCAGAGGGCACGCCGTTGCGCGCGGGCGCGGCCGGGGACGACCCCCGCGCCTATCGTCTGAACCTGCATGCGGCACGCTGGGCGCCTTCCTGGCCCTAAGCCCTGTGCGGCGCTACTGTGCGGGTGAGCGGCGAGCGCCGCGCATCCCGAACCACGGAGGTTCTCGTGACCGACTCGTCCACTCCCGCCCCGCGCACGCGCAGCTCGAAGACCGCAGCCGCGCCCGCCAAGACCGCCGCGAAGCCGGCAGCCGCAGCGCCGACCGCTGAACCCGTCGCAGCCGCAGCGCCGACCTCGGCAGCGCCCGCCGACCAGACGATCTCGGTCGACGTCAGCGCCGTGCCGGGCTTCTTCAAGGCCCTCGTCGACTTCCGCTTCACGACCTTCATCACGCGCCGCATTGCGGGGTTCATCTACGCGATTCTGCTCGTGAGCATTCTGCTCTCGGCTCTCGTGGCGTTCTTCAGCGTCGTGGTGACCGGGGTCGGCCTCATGACGGGCGGGCAACCGATCGCGGGCCTTCTGACGGTGCTCGGCTCGATCGTTCTCACGCCCGTAGCGGCGATTGTGGCCATCGTGATCGCTCGCATGATCGTCGAGGTCAATGTGGCTCTTGTCGCGATCGCCGAGAACACCGCCGCCCTGCGCAAGTAGTCCCCTCGAGAGTGTCGGGCGCTGCGCACAGCGAACGACGAGCGAACGCAGAACGATAGCGCCGACCAGGGCGCTTTCGTTACTGTGCCGTGGTGCGGTGACCGCCGCACACACGTTCGCTCAGGAGGTTCACTGTGACTGATTCGTCTACCCCGGTTACGCCCAACGCCGTTCCCGGATTCTTCCGCTCGCTGTTCGACTTTCGATTCACGAGCTTCGTCACGCGCAAGATCGCGGGCTTCATTTACGCGATTCTGCTTGTGAGCATTGTGCTGACGGGCATCATCGCGTTCTTTAGCACCGTGATCGCGGGCATCTCGATGATGACCGGCCCGTTCAATGTCCAGCCCATTCAAGGAATCCTGACGATTCTCGGCGCGCTCATCCTCGTGCCGCTCGGCACGATCCTCGGCATTGTGCTCGCGCGCGTGCTCGTCGAGGTGAACGTCGCCCTCGTCGCCATCGCCGAGAACACGGCGAGCCTGCGCGGCAAGTAGGGCGCGCGGGGTGGGATGCTCGCGCGTGGTCAGAGCGCCGCGGCGAGCATCCCGCCTGCACCACCGATCAGCATGCCGCCCGTGGCGCCCCATCGGGCCTTGACGCTCATCACACTCCCGGTCAAGACTGAGCTGCAGTGCGCGCCAGCGCCGACGGCCGCCCATCCGCCGATCGCCGCACAGACGATCGGAGAGACTCATGAACCGAGTGTCGAGGAGATTCGCACTCGCGGGTACCGTGACGATCATCGCCGCCATGGCAGGCTGCGCAACGTTGACACCTCCGCCAGACTCAACGAGCACGCCGACCGCCGCTGTTCTCGCGTTCCACGAGGCATGGGACACCAGCAACTGCGCCCTGTACACGTCCGTGACAACTGCGCGCCACCGTAGCCAACAGGGGACGGCCGACTGCGACGAGTTCGCCGCCGCAGTTCTCGAGCAGGCCGACTTGGGTTGGCAGGTCGAGATCACCGATGAGTCACGGGAGGACGACGTGGCACGAGTCAGCGCGACCGAGACGTGGACCGAGACGGACGGCGTCGCGCAGACACAAGTCTTCCTGTACGAGCTGGTCCGCGTCGACAACAGCTGGAAGATCGACATCCTTCGCTGATTGACACGTCGTGATGGATACACGTGGTCGATCAGACGAGTGAGATCACCATCCCACCTCCTGCCCCGATGAACACAATGACCCAGGCAGGGAGCTTCGCGACGATGAGCAACACGGTGCACACGATGGCGAGCACGAGGGTCGGCACGTCGACGACGGCCGACACGAAAACGGGGTCGTAGAGCGTCGCGGCGAGCACTCCGACGACGGCCGCGTTGGCCCCTCGCACGAGCGCCTGAACGGCAGGCCGCCCCTGCAGCGCTGCCCAGAACGGCAGCACGCCCACGATGAGCAACAACCCGGGCACGAAGATGGCCACGAGAGCGATGCCTGCGTAGAGCAGCCCGTCGACTCCGGGAGCGATCGACGCACCCAGGTATGCCGCGACGGTGAAGAGCGGCCCGGGCACGGCCTGCGCGGCCCCGTATCCGGCCAAGAACTGCGACTCGCTCACCCACCCCGGCTCGACGACAGCCGCCTCAAGCAACGGCAGCACGACGTGCCCACCGCCGAAGACGAGCGCTCCGGCCCGATAGAACGCGTCAGCGACCGCGAGCGGCTGGCTCGGCACGAGCGCGGCAAGAATCGGCAGCCCGACCAACAGCACCGCAAAAACGATGAGACTCGTACCGCCAGCCCGCCGCGAGATCGGGATGATCAGCCGACCCGTCAGTGCCGCCACCCCCGCGCGGCACAGCAGCAGACCCGCGAGAGCCCCGAGTGCAATGGCAACGAGCGTCGCCCAACCCGTGCCGATGAGCAGCACGATGAGACCAGCTGCAACCGCGATCGCCGCGCGGCGCAGGTCAGGAGTCAACGTGCGCGCCATGCCCCACACCGCGTGCGCCACGACCGCCACGGCGACGACCTTGAGCCCCGCGATGAGCCCCTCGGCGACGGGTCCGTCGAACAAGGGTGCCCCGAGCGCCAGGAGCACGAGCAGCACCGCGCTCGGGAGCGTAAACGCCGCGAACGCCGCGAGCCCGCCGAGGATGCCCGCTCGATGCACCCCGAGCGCGAAACCCACCTGGCTCGAGGCCGGGCCCGGCACGAACTGCGCGAGCGCGACGAGGTCGGCGTAGCCCTGCTCAGTGATCCAGCGCCGTCGCACCACGAGCCGCTCGCGAAAGTAGCCGAGGTGCGCCACGGGTCCACCAAACGACGTGAGACCGAGCACCGTGAACTCGCGCACCACTTCGAGCGCCGAGCCCCGGGGCCGCGCCGGCTCGGAGGCGTCGCCGGGCTCGGGCGCAGCATCCGTCGGCCCATCGCTCACGGGGCGAACACTACCGGGCCGTCATGAACCGCCTAGACGAGCGAGTCGCGCCAGGCTGCGTGTAACTGCGCGAACTTGCCCGTGCCCGCGATGAGCTCGGCGGGTGTGCCGTCTTCGATGACACGGCCGTGTTCCATC
>CAYWZI010000184.1:0-4201 GCA_964462815.1 uncultured Microbacteriaceae bacterium | reverse complement strand
TCCGCACGCCTCGAGCGGACGCAGCGGGTTGTTCAACCAGATGTCGGTGCCCGGGTAGAGCACGCGCGCCATGCCGATGTCGTAGTTGGGCAAGAAGACGATGCGGCGACGCACTTCGGGGTCGGCCGCGAACTGCACGAGCTTCTGAATGAGCGCCTTGCCGCTGTCGTCAGCGGGGTGCGACTTGCCGGCAATCACAAGCTGCACGGGGCGGTCGGGGTCGGTGAGAAGCGCACGCAAACGGTCTTGGTCGTGCAGCATGAGCGTCAAGCGCTTGTAGGTCGGCACACGACGGGCGAACCCGATCGTCAGCACATCGGGGTCGAGCAGCTCTGTCATCCAGCTCGGCGCCGCGACGCCGGGGTTCTGCTCAGCCCACGCAGCGATCGTGCGGGCACGCGCATCGTGCACGAGTTGCTCGCGCATAGCGCGACGCACGCCCCACAGATCACCGTCAGCGACGGCGTCAGAGTTCCAGTCGCACGAGTCAGTGGCGTAGGTGCCCAGCTTCTCTTTCGCGAGCGCGACCATGAGCGGGTCGGTCCAGGTGGGAGCGTGCACCCCGTTCGTGACCGAGGTGATCGGCACGTCATCCTGATCGAAGCCCTCCCAGAGCGCCCCGAACATGCCGCGCGAGACGTCACCGTGCAGTTGTGACACACCGTTGGCACGCTGGGCGAGTCGCATGCCCATGACGGCCATGTTGAACACCGCGGGGTCGCCGCCCTCATAGTCCTCCGTGCCCAAAGCGAGCACGTCGGGAGCACTGACGCCCGGCAGAAGTGCCGTCGAGAAGTAGCGCTCGATCAGTTCGACGTCGAACCGGTCGATACCGGCCGGCACCGGCGTGTGGGTCGTGAAGAGGGTGCCCGCCCGAACGACCTGCAATGCTTCGGGGAACGATAGTCCGTCAGAGATGAGATCGCTGATGCGCTCAAGGCCAAGGAAGCCCGCGTGGCCTTCGTTGGTGTGAAACACCTCGGGTGCCGGCGTCTGAGAAATGTCGACGTAGCGCTTGATCGCCCGCACGCCGCCAATGCCGAGCAAGAGTTCTTGCAGTAAACGGTGCTCGCCACCGCCACCGTAAAGGCGGTCGGTCACTCCCCGCATGGCGTCGCTGTTGTCGTGGATGTCGGTGTCGAGCAGAAGCAACACAACGCGACCCACGTCCATCTTCCACACGCGGGCGTGCAGAGCCTCGCCATTTGGCAGGGTCAGTGAAATGCGAACGATGGTGCCGTCGGGGTCACGAAGGCGGTGCATAGGGAGGCCATCGGGGTCGATGACGGGGTATGTCTCTTTCTGCCAGCCGTCGCGGTCGATCGCTTGCCGAAAGTACCCTGCCTTGTAGAAGAGGCCGACACCGATCAGCGGAACGCCGAGATCGCTGGCACTCTTCAGGTGATCGCCAGCCAGGATTCCGAGGCCACCCGAGTACTGCGGGATCGCCGACGCGATGCCGAACTCCGGAGAGAAGTAGGCGATTCGCTCGGGCGCGTCGGTCAACTGCTGGTACCAGCGCGGCTGCTCGAGGTAGGCGACCAAGTCGTCGCGCAAGGCCTCGGCATCGGCGATGAACTGGGCATCGTTGGCGAGCTCCTCTAACCGCGCGGGTTCCACGGCTCCGAGGAGGGCGATGGGGTCGTGGTCGAGTTCGTCCCACCGCTCGGGATCAATGCGGGCAAAGAGCTGCTTGGTCGGCTCGTGCCACGACCAGCGAAGGTTTTCTGCGAGCGCTGTGACAGCGGTCAACGATTCGGGCAGAACGGTACGCACGGTGAAGCGGCGGATCGCCTTCACGGTCATCACTCCTTGACAGCGGGGCGGGTGGAAGGACCCCGACCTCCCACTTTAGGCGCGTCAAGGGCAACTTCCGCAACCGGTTCCATAAACCGAGGTGAACACACACTGCAGCCGCCGCACCCGACCCGCCACGCGAAACAGGACCGGTCTCGCACGGGGGGCAAGACGCGGTCCTGTTTTCGGCGAGCCGTTCGGATCGGCTCAGGTGGTTCTTGGCTCACCCCGCCCACGGGTTCGGATATCCCCCAGGCTCGGTGACTCGCGTTCACTCTAGGCGCGCGCGGGCCCCGTCGCCAGGTCTTGACGAATGTTCGCGTACCCCGGCCGGGGTACATTTTGTCCCCCTTTTGACGGACATACTGAACCCGCGCGCGGCGTGACTGTCCACGGCCGGGCGGCCCGGCGTAGGGTCGGGGGGTGGCCACGACGCAACGCTTCCCCTTTCCCCACCGCATCGGGCGCATCCCGATCCGCCATCTGAGCCCTGTTCAGCCCGAGAATCGCTGGCCGAGTACCGCTTTCGTCGGCGAAGTCGTGCCGTTCGCCGCAACCGTGTTCCGAGAAGGGCACGACCTCCTCGGAGCCGATCTTGTGCTCACGGCTCCCGATGCGACCGTGGTCCGCACCCCGATGACGCCCGGAACGCCCGGCACCGACCGCTGGCACGCCGACGTGATGCTCGAGCAACCGGGCGACTGGACCTGGTACATCGATGCCTACGCCGACGATTGGGCAACATGGCTGCACGCCGCGACCGTCAAGATCGCCGCCGGCATCGATGTTGAGCTCATGCTCATCGCGGGCGCCCAACTGCTCGAGCGCGCGATCGCCGACGCGGGGTCCGCCCCCGCCGCTGCCGTGCTGACGGATGCCCGCACCGCGATTCGGAAAATGACCCTGACCCCCAGTGCGCGCCTCGCGGTCGCTACCGACGCTCGCCTGACGGCCGCCCTCGCCGAGCACCGTCCGACGAGTCTGCACACGCAAAGTGACCCGCTGGTGATCCGCGTCGAGCGCACGCGTGCGGCGGTCGGCAGCTGGTACGAGTTCTTCCCGCGCTCGGAAGGAGCCAAGAAGAATCGCGACGGGTCGTGGCAGAGCGGCACGTTTGCCACGGCTACGAAGCGCCTTCCCGCCGTGGCGGCGATGGGTTTCGACGTGGTGTACATCCCGCCGGTGCACCCCATCGGAACGCTCAACCGCAAAGGCCCCAACAACACACTCACTGCGGGGCCGAATGATCCCGGAAGCCCCTACGCGATCGGGTCGAGCGATGGTGGCCACGACGCGATTCATCCCGAACTGGGAACCGTTGACGACTTTGTCGCTTTCGTGCAGGATGCGGCCAAGCACGGCTTGGAGCTTGCGCTCGACCTCGCCTTGCAGTGCGCACCCGACCACCCGTGGGTGACGGAACACCCCGAATGGTTCACCACGCTTCCCGACGGCTCGATCCAATACGCGGAGAATCCGCCCAAGAAGTATCAGGACATCTACCCGCTCAATTTCGACAACGACTACGAGGGCCTCAGCCGGGAGATCCTCCGCATCGTCCTGCTGTGGATCGAGCGGGGGGTCCGCATCTTCCGCGTCGACAACCCGCACACCAAACCCGTGCATTTCTGGGAGTGGTTGCTGCACGAGGTCAGGGTTCAGCATCCCGATGTCATCTTCCTCGCCGAGGCCTTTACGCGCCCAGCAATGATGCAGGTTCTGGCCGCCGTGGGCTTCCAGCAGTCGTACACCTACTTCACGTGGCGCAATTCCAAGCGCGAGCTGGAGAAGTACCTTTCCGAACTCAGCCATGAGACCAGTGCCTTCATGCGCCCCAACCTGTTCGTCAACACTCACGACATCCTCACCGAGTATCTGCAGTTCGGCGGAGTGCCGGCCTACAAGATTCGCGCGGCGATCGCCGCGACGGCGAGCCCGACGTGGGGTGTCTACAGCGGATATGAGCTGATCGAGAACGTGGCGCGGCCCGGCAGCGAAGAGAATATCGACAACGAGAAGTACGAATACAAGGCCCGAGACTGGGCCGCGGCCGAGAAGGCGGGCACGACGATCGCGCCCTACCTGACGACTCTCAATAGCATTCGAGCCCAGCACCCCGCGCTGCGGCAACTGCGCAATCTCACCGTGCATCGCAGCGACGACGAAGCGATTCTGGTCTACTCGAAAGTGTTGCCGGGGCGCTTCGTGCGCAGTGCTCGCACCGACGGCATCATCGTCGTCGCGAACGTCGACCCGCACTCGGCGCGCGAGACAACCGTGCACCTCGACCTCGAGGCTCTCGGGCTCGCGTGGGGCACGACGTTCGACGTGAAAGACCTCATTACGGGTGAGAAGTTCCGCTGGGGAGCCGACAACTACGTTCGGCTCGACGCCTTCGTCGAGC
>CAYWZI010000183.1:0-4207 GCA_964462815.1 uncultured Microbacteriaceae bacterium | reverse complement strand
GAGTTGTCCCTTCGTGATGTGCGGCGAGTAGACAAGCTCGTAGCCGTTGGCCAACAGTCGCTCGCGCATGAAGTCTTCGATTTCGGCGCGGATGATGCCGCCCTTGGGGTGGAAGACCGCGAGCCCTGATCCGATCTCATCCGGAGAACTGAAGAGGTCGAGCTCGACGCCGAGCTTGCGGTGATCGCGCTTGGCGGCTTCCTCGAGGCGGCTGAGGTGCTCGCGGAGGGCATCCTTCGACGGCCATGCCGTGCCGTAAATGCGCTGAAGCTGGGGGTTCTTCTCACTGCCACGCCAGTAGGCAGCAGCGACGCGCGTCAGCGACCAGCCGTTGCCGATCATGCGCGTGTTGGGCAGGTGCGGGCCGCGGCAGAGGTCTTTCCAGTAGACCTCGCCGGTCTTCCCGTCGACGTTCTCATAGATCGTCAGTTCGCCAGCACCGACCTCGACGCCCTCACCATCAGCGCCGTCGGCGGCAGCGCCCTTGAGCCCGACAAGCTCGAGTTTGTAGGGCTCTGACGCGAGTTCTGCACGCGCCTCATCGTCGGTCACGACGCGGCGCACGAACCGCTGGCCCTGACGGATGATGCGGTCCATCGCCTTGCTCAGCGCCGCGAGGTCGTCGGTCGTGAAGGGGGTTGCAACATCGAAGTCGTAATAGAAGCCGTCGGTGATGGGCGGCCCGATGCCGAGCTTCGCGTCCGGATTGATCGACTGCACCGCTTGCGCGAGAACGTGCGCCGCCGAGTGCCGCAGAATCGCCAGGCCGTCGGGCGAGGAGATCGTCACGGGTTCGGCACGGTCTCCGGGTTGCAGTCGGAACGCGAGGTCACGCAACTCGCCGTCGACGCGCATAGCAACCACTGAGCGGTCGGTGAAGATGCCGAAGCCGTCGGTCGACTCCGTCACATCGACCGGCTCGGGGGCGGCCGGGATGGCGGGCTTCTCGGCCGAGACGGCGTCAGACACGCGTGCTCCTTGGGTGCGATGGGGCGGGTTGATGGCGTCGTCAACTCTACCGGCGAGCATCCGGCCCGAAATCGCGCTGGATCAGCCGATGAAAAAGGCCCACGCGTCGGCGACCGACTGCATCCAGTCGAGCACGATCGCTTTATTGAACGCGGCTGTCCACGCGATCGCGATCTGCAGCACTGCCACGAGGTCGACGAGCACGTTCGTGACAAGTGATTTGGCGGACGGAATGAGCGCAATCGCGAGAATCGTCAACAGCGCGAACGTCTCCCCTGCAGAACCGGGGTGAAAAGCGCCCAGCACAAAAGCGACATTCAGCAGCAAGAAGACGATGGTCGACACGGCGATCGCTTGCGGTCGACGCACGATGAGGGCCACGAGCCACGCGCTCGCGAGAGGCGCGACGATCAACCAGCCCGTTGGGGTTGTGTAGAGCACGAAAAGGTCGTCCACGGCCGTCGCCATGCCGCCCACGATGGCACCGACGTCGGTCTGCGGCCACGGAGTGCCGAAGAACAAGACATTCAGAAAGGCGATCGTGGCGAATGCACCGAGGGTGGGAAACGCGATCACGAGCATGTTCGCTGCCCGTAGGCCCGGTGCCGAACGACCGTGCCTCAAGAATGGAGAGGCGAACACCGCAATAAACACGTAGAGGATGCCCGAAGGATCGCTGAATGCCGACAGCATCATCACAATGCCCGCGCGGAAGCCCGATTCGGTGTTTCCCCAGTTGATAAAGCGCACCAGATCGGCCAACGCGAGCCCGAAGAAGGTCAGGGCGAGGAACCCGGGCAGATTCTCCAGCGCGAAGAACGCGAAAAGCGGATTCGCGGCGAGGGCAATCACGAGAATGATGCCGGTTGATCGCGGGATCGCTCGTTGGGCGATGATCTCGGCCACTTTCTGCAGCAAGAACCCAGCGGCTATCGCGCCCAGCACACTGAGGCCAAGCCGACCGAAGGGATTACTGGACGCGATGATGGTCGACACGTGGGGGTAAAGCAGGGCGAGCCATTCCGCGTCTCCCCGTTCCCATGAGATGCGGTCGAGGCTCATGACGAGGTCGGCGTTCGGCGTGCCGTCCAGCGCGGGCACGAGGGTCACGAGGGCCGCAAGCACAACGAGAGGGGCGGTAAGGCCCAGGCGCAGGAGCCACCGTGCGGGCTTTCGGCGCGGGAAAGAGTCGAGCCGGGTGCGCGCCGGCCTCTTGCGATTGTTTCGGTCGCGGCGCAAGAGCACGTCGTTAGTCATGCTGGGCCTGTGTCGTCAGACCGTGGTTGGTCTTTTCCCAGTAGTGCGGCTTCGTGATGAGCTGCCACAGTGCCTTGTACGAGGCAATGGAGTGCAGGAGCCAATAGACGGGATTGAGCAACGCCCAGAGCACGAGATGGAAGGTGCCGCGCTTATAGGGCCCCATCATCGACAGATAGATCATGACGACAGTGCCGATCACGAAGTTCAGCAGGGTGATCCACAGCAGCCAGACGGGGAACAGCTCGGCGAGAGTGTCCGCGGGAAGGAAGACCGTGAAGATCGTCACGATGTAGAACGGCAACACGCCCAAGAACGTCGCCGGAGTGCCCGCGATGAGCAACACGAAACTCAAAAATCGCCGCAGCCCGATTTGGCGGATGAGGGCGCGCGGCTGACGAGCGTGAACGAGCGACGTCTGCATGTAGCCCTTGATCCAGCGCGACCGCTGACGGATGAAGTTCGGAATCGAGGTGTTGGCCTCTTCCATCGTCGTGGAGTTGATGACGCCCACGCGATAGCCAAGCGCGCTCGCGCGAATGCCGAGGTCAGCGTCTTCCGTGACGTTGTACGGATCCCACCCGCCCAGTTCAATGAGCGCTGACGTGCGAAAGTGATTGGACGTCCCGCCCAGCGGAATCGGGAGGTCGCCGAGGTCGAGCCCCGCGAGCATGTAGTCGAACCAGTAGCTGTACTCGAGTGTGAACATGCGCGTGAGCGCGTTCTCGCGATCATTGAAAAAGTTGAGGGCCGCTTGCACGCAGACCATCTGGTCTCCGCCGCGGCGAAAGGCAACGACGGCCTTCTTGAGCTGGTCAGGATCGGGCGTGTCTTCGGCGTCGTAAATGACGAGAAACTCGCCGGTCGCGAAGAACAGGCCAACGTTGCACGCTCGTGGTTTTGTTTGCGGTTGACCACGGGGAATCGTGAGGATTCGAAAGTGGGGCGGTGGGTTCGAGGTGAGCACGGCATCCCTGGTCTCATCGTCATCTTCTTCGATGAGAATCAGCACCTCGAGCTTCTCGGTCGGGTAGTCGAGCCCGCCGAGGTTGCGAATGAGCTGGCCGACAATGTTCGCTTCGCGGAAGACCGGCACGAGCACGGTGTACCGAGGCAAGTCGCGGTCGGTCAGGGCCTCGACTTGCGCTCGCGTGATGCGTTCGACGACGTCGAAACGGGCTCCGCGCATGGCGACGAAGAACTTGAAGGTGGTTCCGGCGAGAAACGTGAGGCTCATGACGGCCAGCGCGCCAATCGCGGTCGGCACGGGCCAGATGATCGCGAGCGCGAGCAGGACGACAACGGCAAGCGCCCCGCCGACCTTCTGCCGGCGATCGAGCGTGATGCGTGCCGACATCGAGGGATTCTGCCGCCACAGCTCGTTTGCCGCTTCATCCACGATCTCGCTGCGAAACAAACGAAGGCAGGCGTTCTTGATGTCCCACGAGGTGGTCGCGACGAACTGAATGTCGTCTTCACCGAGCGCCGCCCGGATGCGCGCCACGCGGTCGGGAGCCACACCGCGGGCGGTCGCCACGAACACGGTTCCGGCGTCGTTGCGTCGAATCGGAAGCCAGTTCTCGGCGATGTAGGTCTGCCCAGGAACTCGACGAACGAGTGCAGGATCGAAGGTCACGCCGTCGAGATCGATCGGGTGAATGCCCCACGTTCGCGCTTCGACCAACAGCAGAGACTCGGAGTCCAGCAGGCCTTGGCTGATGAGCACCTGGTCGATGTGGGCGCCGGTGCGGTACTTGACCTGTCGGGCAAACTCCAGGTTTGCCGGCGAAACCAGGCCCGACCGCAGCAGCAGGTCGGCAAACGAGTCACTCTCAGCGCTGCGCTGAGGGACCGTCCCTCCCCCCGGAACCATGCGATCAGCCTACGCGCTGGGCGGTAGTCTCAGCCGCCCCAGAACGGGGCCAGTGAAACTGTGGTGGGCGATACTGGGATCGAACCAGCGCGAGCGCAACAGCGGTCG
>CAYWZI010000182.1:2828-4298 GCA_964462815.1 uncultured Microbacteriaceae bacterium | reverse complement strand
CGCGAGCATGCTCTCTCCGTCGAGGAGCAAAACGGCCCGATAGCCACCCGCGACGATCGGTTCAGCCCCGCGCGTTGCCACAACCAGGGTGCGACCCCCGGGCGCCGACTGGAGTGGCGTTGCGCCATCCGAGACGACGATTCGGGCTCCCGGAAATGCCCGCCCGAGTTCATCGGCCGTGCGGGTCGAGCCACGGCCCACGGTGCGCCACCGGTCGCTCTCACACGCCGAGCAGCGCCAGCCCGCAGCGATCGCGCCGCACCAGCGACACGAAGCGGTTGCTCCTGCCCGCGCGACGCCGAGCGGACCTTGGCACGTGCCACACCGCGCGGTCTCCCCGCATTCGGCGCACGCAATACGCGGGGCGTAGCCCGGCCGCGCGACCTGCACAAGCACGGGCCCTTGCTGTAACGCCTCCGAGACCGTGCGCCACGCCGACGAGGGAATTCGTGCGCGAGCTGCCGCACCGTCGCCGCCGGCCTGGTGCGCTGTGGGGACGATGCGCCGCCTCCACTTACCGGTCGGTTCGACGGCTGTCAGCCATCCGACCTCGACGAGCCGTTGCACGTCGGTGCTGCGCGCGTGGGCGGCGAGCACGAGCGAGCATCCACTCTCTTCCTGGCGCAGCAACGCAAGATCACGCCCGTGGATGCCTGGCGCGTGCGGCTCGACGTGCAGCGAGTCGCCGTCGTCCCACACGGCGATGAGGCCGAGTGCAGGGGCAGGAGCGAGCAGTGCCGATCGATTGCCAACGACGATCACGGGCCGCTCGTCGAGGGTGCGCAGGAAGGCTCGGTATCTGTCGGCAGCGGGTTGGGTGGCATCGATGCGAGCGATGTCGTTGTCGGAAACAAGAAGGGCGAGGCACGCCGTGAGGTGGTCAAGATCACGGTAGTCCGGAACACTCACGATCGCACTGCGGCCGTCAGCGAGGGTGGCAGCCGCAAGCTCGGCGAGAGTGCGCATCGCCGCGGGCACCCAGACCCCGGGAGAGATCTCCACGGGCATAGGAATCGCGGTCAGGGCGACGCGGCGGTCGAACACGGAGCCATCGAGCTGCTCATCGACGAGTCCGTCGTTAGCCCGCAGCACGTCAACAAGGGCTTCAGCGGCATAGCCCGTGATGCGAGGCGCGGCACGCTGATCTGTCGCGCGGCGCTGCGCCTCGGCCGGAGACTCGGCACGACGTGCCAGCCACGCTTTCTCGACACGCACTTGGCGAGGAGGTACCGCGAGTCGCACCAGATCGCTCGCTCCGCCCGCAGCACGATCAGCGGCGCGGCGCACGAGCCGCCAGATCTGCGGGTCGAGCACCGCGGCGGGTGACACCACTTCGTCGAGTTCACTGAGCACGCCGTCGTAGCCAACTTCGTCGACAACCTCGACAATGAAGCCCTTCGCTTGGCGGCCGGCCGAACGCAACGGCACGAGGACGCGCACTCCGGGCATGGCGTGGTCACGCCACCGTTC
>CAYWZI010000182.1:0-2818 GCA_964462815.1 uncultured Microbacteriaceae bacterium | reverse complement strand
GTAGTCGAAAAGCCGGTCAAGCTGCGGCAGGGGCGAATCGAGCAGCACCCGAGCAATGGATGCCGAGGACACGCTAGAGACCGACCTCCGCGCGGAGCGCGTCGACCCGGTCGAGGCGCTCCCATGTGAAGTCGGGCAACTCTCGTCCGAAGTGACCATAGGTGCTGGTCTGCGCGTAGATGGGCCGCAACAGGTCAAGATCGCGGATGATCGCACCCGGCCGCAGGTCGAACACCGTTCGGATCGCCTCGATGATGCGGGCCTCGTCGACGTGCGCGGTTCCGAAGGTCTCGACATAGAGTCCGACCGGTGCAGCCGTGCCGATCGCATAGGCGACCTGCACTTCGAGTCGATCCGCGAGCCCCGCCGCGACGGCGTTCTTTGCCACCCACCTCATCGCGTACGCCGCCGAGCGGTCAACCTTGGAGGGATCTTTTCCGCTGAACGCACCGCCGCCGTGCCGCGCCGCACCGCCGTACGTGTCGACGATGATCTTCCGGCCGGTGAGCCCCGCGTCACCCTGCGGCCCGCCGATCTCGAACCGACCCGTCGGGTTAATGAGCACGCGCGGCGATTCGGGGTCGAAACCCGCGGCCTCGAGCACGGGCACGATCACGCTTCGTCGCACCTCATCGCGCAGCTGCTCGGTCGAGACCGATGGCAGATGCTGCGTCGAGAGCACAACCGTCTCGACAGTGCGCGGGATCGCGCCGTCGTAGCCAACGGTCACTTGCGTCTTCCCGTCGGGCGCGAGGTAGTCGAGCACGCCCTGCTTGCGTACCTCGGCCAAACGCTCGGCGAGTCGATGGGCGAGCCAGATCGGCAGCGGCATGAGCTGCGGCGTCTCTGTCGTCGCGTACCCGAACATGATTCCCTGGTCGCCAGCGCCCTGAACATCGCCCTCGTCGGTGCTGTCGCCCTCACGAGACTCGAACGCGGCGTCAACCCCCACGGAGATATCGGGTGACTGTTCACCGATCGACACCGACACCCCGCACGAGCGACCGTCAAACCAGACGTCGCTTGAGGTGTAGCCGATCTCGGTGACACGCTGTCGGACGATGCCGGGGATATCGACGTAGCCGCTCGTCGTCACCTCGCCAGCGACATGCACGAGACCCGTCGTGACGAGGGTCTCCACCGCGACGCGGCTCTTTGCATCGACCGTCAAGAGAGCGTCGAGAATGCTGTCGGAGATCTGGTCGCAGATCTTGTCGGGGTGCCCCTCGGTGACCGACTCAGAGGTGAACAGTCGAAGCGCGGTCATGGGGTTCCTGTCGTCGATCGGCGAGCTGTGTGGCCTGAGCGGGCTGAGCAGCTACACCAGCAGGTCGAGAATACGGTGCGCCACCGACAGTTTGTCGCCGTCTGCCCGGCCTACCACGCTACCGTCGCCGTCGAGCATGACCACACTGTTCGTCGCGCGGCCGAAACCCTCGGTGTGGCCCACGCGGTTGACGACGAGCAGATCGACGCCCTTGCGACGGGCCTTCTCAGCACCGATCTCGAGAAGGCGCGCGTCGTCAAGCTCGGTCTCGGCGGCAAAGCCGATAATGCGCTGGCCAGCGCGACGTACTGCGGCGAGGCCCGCGAGAACATCGGGAGTGCGCTCGAGTTCGAGTCGAAGTGTGTCGCCGACGGAGTCTTTCTTGATCTTTCCCTCAGCGGCCGCGACCGGGCGGAAGTCGGCAACCGCGGCGCACATGATGACGGTGTCGGCACTCAGAGAGTGTTCGTGCATGGCCGTCTCCAGTTCGAGGGCCGTGCCCACCGTCACGACAGCAGCACCGACCGGCGGAGCAACCTCGAGGTTCGCGGCGACGAGGGTCACAGCAGCGCCGCGAGCGAGAGCGGCCTCTGCCAGCGCAACACCTTGGCGCCCACTCGAGCGATTGCCCATGAAGCGCACCGGGTCGAGCGGCTCACGGGTTCCTCCGGCCGAGATCACCATGATGCGCCCGACGAAGTCGCGAGGGCCCACCACGGCCAGGGCAGCGGCCGCAATGGCCCCAGGCTCAGACATACGCCCGGGCCCGACATCGGTACCCGTGAGGCGCCCGGAGTCGGGGCCGACGATCGTGACACCGCGCGACCGCAAAGTCTCAATGTTGGCGACCGTCGCAGGATGCTCCCACATTTCCGTGTGCATGGCGGGGGCGATCACGAGAGGAGCCGTGCTGGCGAGCACTGTCGTGCCCAGCAGGTCTCCCGCAAGACCCGCTGCGAGTGACGCAATCGTGTGAGCCGTCGCGGGAGCGATGACAATCAGGTCGGCGCGCTGACCGAGGGCCACGTGCCGAACTTCTGCGACGCCCTCGTAGAGGTCGGTGTGCACGGGGTTTCGACTGATGGCCTCGAGCGTCGGCCGACCGACGAAACGCAAGGCGCCTTCCGTGGCAACAATGTGGACGTCGTGACCGGCGACGACAAACTCGCGTGCCACACCCACAGCCTTGTAGGCAGCAATGCCACCCGTGATGCCGAGCACGACCGTGAGGCGTCCCGGGTCACCCGGCGCCGTGGAGGTCATGCGATTGCGACCTAGTCCGTGAGGCGCGTGAGAACGAGCTTGTCCTCGTTGATCTCGTGCAGCGCCACCGAGAGCGGCTTGTCGTCGACGGTCGAGTCAACGAGCGGTCCGACGTTGTCAAACAGGCTTCCCTCGTGCAGGTCGGCGTAGTAGTCATTGATCTGACGCGCGCGCTTCGAGGCGAAGATGACCAGCTGGTACTTGGAGTCGACCTTCGACAGCAGTTCGTCGATGGGGGGCTCAATGATGCCAGAGTTCTTGTCAGCCATGGGATGCTCGCTCTCGTTT
>CAYWZI010000181.1:3580-4359 GCA_964462815.1 uncultured Microbacteriaceae bacterium | reverse complement strand
CTCGGCGTCCGGCGAAAAGAGCCCGACCGTCCCAAAGACCACCAAAGCTGCCGCGAGTCGCAGAGTGAATGCCACGATAGAGGGCGCCATCACACCAGCGGCCGATCCGCTCGCCGCGACGCTTGCCAGGCCCACCAGTATGAAGAGCACTAGGGCTGGGCCTTGATCGATCATATGTGAGGATTCTAGCTGGTTGTTGTCGTGGCCCGATCCGGCAAACACCCTGGACCAGAGGTCCGGATAGCAATCGCCTCAATTGTCGCGTACGGGCACCGGTTGCGAAGTCGAGGCAGCTCTCTGTCATCAGTCGAAACGGCCGCGCCACGACCGGTTGCGGGCGGCCGCGAACGCCGACGTGACGAAGAGCAAGAGGCCCGCTTCAAAGAGCAAGTAGCTCTCGGTCATGCTCACCGTCGCGAGCAGCACGAGCGTCAGGGCAGGCCACACATACACCGTGCTCCGGCGATCGGCCGCGACGAGCCAGGCGCGCACGAACGCGAGCCCAAGCGCGGACAACAGCACGATGATGCCCGCGAGCCCGAGCTGAAGCCAGACGTCAGCGTAGGCGTTGAGTGCTGACTCGGGCTGCGCGCCGCTGCTTGAGCGCACGCTCGAGAAGGGAAAGACGTCGGTCGGCCAGGCGCCCACCCAACCCCAGCCCAGCACGGGCTGCTGCGCGACGAGGTCTCCTACCGCCGACCAGACGCTCGTGCGCTCTTCGACATCGGCCGCAGCATCCACGAAGCCCACCAGCGGACCGCGGAACATCCACGCGATGA
>CAYWZI010000181.1:0-3570 GCA_964462815.1 uncultured Microbacteriaceae bacterium | reverse complement strand
GATGACGCCGAAGACGATCGCCGAGATGAGCAGCACGCTTTGCGTCGCGCGTCGAGCGATCGGTTTCTGTCGGCGGATGATCACGAGCGCGAGCCCCACCACGAGCACTGCGGCGAGCACGAGAAGGGTCACGGGCGACCGGGCGAAGATGATCGTTGCGGCGGCGAGGGTGAGCGAGTACGCCGTGAGGCCGCGCGACACCGAGCGCGTGCGGAACTCGATCCAGAAACTCAGCGCGGCGAGGGCACCGAGAAAGGCGAAGGCATTACGCGTGCCCGCGAGGCCCTGCACGGGACCACCCGACGCGAGGTCACCCGTGATGCCGAGAAACGCGAACGGCATGTCGAAGATGATGCCGCTCAGAATCTCGACCACGAACGAGGCAGTGAGAATCACCCGCAGGGCGTTACCGACTGCACGGACGAGCTGAATGAGGTCACGAACGAGTGCAAGGTACACGCCGAGAAAGCCATAGGCGAGCGCGTACGCGATGCTCGCGGCCGTCGTGGCCGGGTACTGACTCCAGAAGATGCTCACGGTCAAAAGGATGAAGAGTGCCAAAAGGGTGATCGGCAAGACCCCGCGCCATTCGACGCGCTCGGGTTGCGCAGCGAGACTCAGCGCCGCGAGCACGACCAGACCGGCGAGCACCGCGATGCTGCCCGGCCAGCCGAGCAGAGCGCGCACCGCGAACGCGGCAAGAGCAACGCCGACGATCGCCTCCGTCAGCGCGGCGGTGAATCTCGGCGAACCGAGGAAGGTGCGAACGTCGGCGATCACAGCGATTCCTCGAGGTGCGAGCTGACCGACGTTTCGCCACCGATCGGGTCACGACGGCGTTCTCGGCCGACGGGAGCAATCGTGACGCCGCGTAGCCGGCTCGCGACGGCCAGATAGACCAGCAGCACGAATCCCGCTTCGATGAGGAGACGAGACTCGGCAAGACTGTGCACGAGCAGCACCGTCATCAGCAGGGCCGGCAACAACCGCAGGGCGGGTGGTGCTGCGGCGTCGCCGAGCGGGGCATCCACCGACCACGACAGCACGCGGGCGCTCGTCGTCACGATGAGGATCGTGAATACGATAAGCCCCACCCAGCCGAGCTGCAGTAGCACGTCAAGCCACGCGTTGTGGGCTTGCAAATAGCGCACACCGTTAATGATGACGAGGTCGTCGAAGGGCTCAACCCACGGCGCCCAGTAGCTCACCCACCCCCAGCCGAGCACGGGTCGTTGCTCAATGAGCTCGGTCACCGCGGCCCAAATATCGAGTCGGCCCGTGAGGTCGTCGCTGCGGCCAAGCAGCGCGAGAAGCTGCTCGCGGAAGACGACGGCAAGCGCGACCGCGCCACCCGCCGCTGCCGCAGTCAGGCCATAGAGAGTGAGCCGACCACGCGTCGTCAGGCGTCGGGCGACGATGAGCACGACGAGAGCGACGAGCGTCACGAGCGCGGCCACGATCACGGTCGACGATCGGGTGAGAGCGAGCGTCAGCAGCGCAGCTCCCAGCCACGCCCATCCGGCTGCCAGAATCACCCGACGCTCTGCGATTTGAATGGCGAAGACGATGACGCCGATCAGAGCTGCGAAGGCGAGCAGGTTCGCATTGCCGGGGATGCCCTGAATGCGGCCTCCCTCAAACAACAAGCCGCGCGACCAGTAGAACGCCCGCGGAATCGGCTCGTCGTAGTTCACCCACAAGGGCAACACAGGACGTTGGAAGAACGCGGCAACGATGAACTCGAATGCGAGTGACAGGCCGATGATGAATCGCACCGCCACGCTGAGGGCTCGCAGCAACTGCTCGAGTGAAATGGTGTGTGCCATCACAATGCCAACGAAGGCTGTCGCGCCGGTGGCGACGATGCCGACGGCAGTCGCGCCGGGGTAGTACGACCAGATGATCGATGCGGTCATCAGCCCCAGCAGAGTTCCGAGAGCGAGGGGGATGCGCCGCAGCTCGACGCGCCGGCGGACAGCAACGACCGACCAGCCCACGACGATGCCCAGCACAATGACGCCCCAGCCGAACCAGGTCATCGAATAGCGCCAGGCGTCACCCGAGAGCAGGGTGAACATCGTGAGTGCGGCGAGGGCCACGCGCCGGTCGCGAAGCCAGAACATGCGATTCAGCCTAGTCGCGGGCCGTGGCTCGATGCCCCCGATCACGCGAGGCTAAGCGTCCTCACACGAACGCGCCCACCCCCGTGATGGCCCGCCCGACGATGAGCGAGTTCATCTCACGCGTTCCCTCGTAGCTGTAGAGCGCCTCGGCGTCGGCGTGGAACCGAGCGACGTCGTAGTCGAGCACGATGCCGTTGCCGCCGAACGCTTCGCGGCACAGGGCCACGGTTTCGCGCATCGCGGTCGTGGCGAAGGCTTTTGCGAGCGAAGCGTGCTCGTCACGCTGCACGCCCTCGTCGAGCATTTGCGACACGCGCGTGCACAGCGCGATGCTGGCCGTGATGTTGCCGAGGCTGCGGCTGAGCAGGTCTTGCACAAGCTGGTGGTGAGCAATGGTCTTGCCGAACTGCTCGCGGGTCGTTGCATACTCGACCGCCGCTTCGTAGGCGCCGATCGCTGTGCCGACCGCCGCCCATGCCACCTCGGCACGCGTGAGTCGCAGCACAGCCGCGGTGTCACGGAACGAGTTGGCGTTCTGCAGTCGGAGCGACTCGGGCACCCGCACGTTCTCGAGAACGATGTCGGCGTTCTGCACGATGCGCAGAGCCTGCTTGCGCTCTATCTTGGTCGCTGAATAGCCGGGAGTGTTGGTTGGCACGATGAAGCCCTTGACCTGGCCGTCGTCGGTGCTCTTGGCCCAGATGATGGTGATGTCGCTCCAGGTGGCATTGCCGATCCAGCGCTTGCTGCCGTTGAGCACCCACTCGTCGCCGTCGCGCGTTGCCGTCGTGCGGAGGCCCTGGGCCGAGTCGCTGCCCGAGAGGGGTTCAGTGAGCCCGAAGGCTCCAATCACCTCGGCGGTCTTGAGTTTCGGCAACCATTCGGAGCGTTGCTCGGGCGAGCCGGCCACGCCGATCGAGCCCATCGCGAGTCCGTTCTGCACCCCGACGTACGTCGCAACGCTCGCGTCGACGCGCGCGAGCTCGAGGGCTGTCCAGCCGCCATAGACGGCGCTGTAGTCGCCTGCTTTCGTTTCCTCCCACAGATTGCCGAAGACCTGCTGGTCGTGGAGGCCGGGCAGAATCTGCCGCGGAAACTCGGCGCGGTCCCAATAGTCGTTGACGACGGGCTTCACTTCTGACTCGAGAAAGGTGCGCAGTCGAACGAGCTGCTCTTTCTCGTGGTCACGGAGCTGGGCTTCGAAGCCGTAGAAGTCACTAGGGAGAGCTGCGAAGGTCATGCCACGACGCTAGTTTGGCCGAGGCGGTTCATGGGAATTGTTTGTCGCAGGACTATATCGTTGTGGTGAATTCGGACTCACCTACTGTCAGAAGACCATGGTCGTGAGTCATCCACCGTGGGTACTGCGTTGCGCACTATGGGGCCTCCGGCGGGAACCAGCCGGAGATGTCGACGATGATGTGGGTGTTGCCATCGGGGTTGTAGA
>CAYWZI010000180.1:0-4361 GCA_964462815.1 uncultured Microbacteriaceae bacterium | reverse complement strand
TCACACCGCTCATCATCGCCACGCAGACGGTCGTCAACGAGCAAGACGTCGTCACGCCGTTCGAACAGAACCTTCTCGTCGGGCTTGTGTTTGTGATCATGTTCGGCCTGGGCGCCGGACTCACGCCGCGAGACTTCAAGCTCGCGATCAGGCGACCCTACGGACTCATCATCGGGTTCGTGACCCAATTCGGCATCATGCCGCTGCTGGCCTACGTGCTCGTCGTGACGGTGTTGTTCCAGTTGCCACGCGAGTACGCTGCTCCCGTCGCGCTCGGCGCGCTCCTGATGGGCTGCGTGCCCGCGGGCACGACGTCGAACATCTTCACAGACTTCTCGAAAGGCAACCTCGCGCTGAGCGTCATCATGACGACGAACTCGACGCTGTGGGCCATCTTGATGACGCCGCTCGTGCTCGCCTTCTATGGCTCATTGCTCTTCACCGAGAGCTCTGACCTGCAGATTCCGACCCTGAACATCGTCGTAACACTCGCGACGCTGTTGATTCCCGTCGTGGCGGGCATGATTTTGCGCCGCTATAGCGCGAACATCGGCGCGGTCATGGAACTTTTGGGCGGGTTCTTCGGGCTCTTCTTTATCGTGTTCCTCATGGCCACGTGGGTGCCGCGCAACTGGGCGTTGCTGACCTCGACACCGTGGCAGACCTACACGGTAGCGATCGGGCTGGGCCTGTTCGGCATCTTCATCGCCTACTTCCTGGCGCGCGCAATTCGCATGCACCCGGCGAATGCACGCACGATCGGGCTCGAGACGGGTATTCAGAACGGACCGCTCGCGATCGCTATCGTGTTGTTGACGTTTGCCGACAACCCTGACATCGGATTGATCCTGATCGTGCCGGCGCTGTACTCGCTGTTCATCGTGATTGTGTCGACCTTCGTCACGATCTGGTTCCGCCGCGCGAACCTCGCCGAAGAGCAGAAGATTCCCAACCTTCTCTAGTAGCAAGACGATCAACGGGGGCGGAGCCGACAGGCACCGCCCCCGTTGTCGTAGAACGAGTGACGCGTCGCGTACGGGCGGGGTCACCGAGTAACTCGATCCTCGCGAGCATCCGGTGCGCTCGATATGATGAAGTGCGTTTCACCATCGTCGGTGGCCCTGTCGGCGATCCACCCACCGGCGAGAGAACACTGATGACCCAACGCCCCTGGTTCCCCCACTATTTGGGCGGTGTCGCGCCTGTTCTGGCCGAGACCACCATCACCCACCTGCCCGAAATGATTCGCGCGGCAGCATCGAGTTATGCCAACAGGATCGCCTTCACACAGTGCATGCCGAACGGTATGAACGGCTCCCTCACCTACGCCCAGGTCGACACGCTCTCTGACGACTTCGCCAGCTATTTGCGCGAAGTCGTCAAGGTCGAGCAAGGCGCCAGAGTCGCCGTTCAGATGCCCAACAGCCTCAGCTACCCGATCGTGGCGTTCGGGGTCATGAAGGCGGGCTGCGTGCTCGTCAACACCAACCCCCTCTACACACCGACCGAGCTCGTGCACCAATTCTCTGACTCCGGCGCCACAGTGCTCGTTGTCAGCGACATGTTCACCGAATCTCTCGGCGAAGTGCTGCCGAAGACGCAGATCGCCACCGTGGTTACGGTTCGCATCACGGAATTCTTCCCGCCCGTGATCGCCGGGGTGATCCGCATGGTGCAGAAGTGGTGGAACCGCTCGCTTCCCACCATCACCGTCGATCACACACCCTTCTCGAAAGCCCTGGCCGCTGGTCGCGAGCACCGTAACGATGCGTCTCTTGAGGGCTACCTCGCCGGCATCGGCTCCGACTCGCTCGCCGCGCTTCAATACACCGGTGGCACGACGGGTGTGTCCAAAGGTGCCATGCTGTCGCACGGCAACCTCGTCGCCAACACCTTCCAGATGATCCAGATGTGCGGCAGTTACATGCGGCCGGGCCTCGAAGTGGTGCTCACGGCGCTGCCTCTGTACCACGTGCTTGCGTTCACCGTGAATTTGCTCGGATTCTTCCAACTCGGCGCTCACAATGTCCTGGTGCCGTCGCCTCGGCCGCCGAGCAACCTCAAGCGCGCTTTCGAGAACTATGAGATCACCTGGGTGACCGGCGTCAACACTCTCTTCAATGCGCTGCTGAACGAACGGTGGTTCGTCGACAGTCCGCCCCGTCACTTGCGCGCTTCGGCCGCGGGCGGCATGGCCCTTTTCGCGTCGGTTGCGACCCGGTGGAGAGAGGTCACGGGCACTCCGATTGTCGAGGGCTACGGCCTCACCGAAACGTCACCGGTGCTGAGCTTCAACCCGTTCGACCAGAACAGGGGCTCGATCGGAATTCCGGTGCCCTCGACCGACATGCGCTGCCTCGACGAAGAAGGCAAAGAGGTCCCGCCTGGGACGCCAGGTGAGATCGCCGCCAAGGGCCCGCAGGTCATGTCCGGCTACTGGCAGCGTCCCGACGAGACCGCCGCGTCATTCGTCGATGGGTACTTCCTGACGGGAGACATTGGTGAGATGGACGCCGACGGCTTCTTCACGATCGTCGACCGCAAGAAAGACACCGTGCTGGTCAGCGGGTTCAACGTCTACCCGAACGAGGTCGAGGAGCGCATTGCTGATATGGACGGAGTGCTCGAGGTGGGCGTTGTCGGCATCCCGGATGACAAGACCGGAGAGGCCGTGCGGGCTTACATCGTGGCCACCCAGACGCCGCCGACCGAGGAGGAGGTGCGCGCGCACTGCCGAGAGACCCTCGCCGCATACAAGGTGCCCAAGTCGGTGCGGTTCGTCGACGAGTTGCCCAAGAGCCCCATCGGCAAGATCCTCCGACGCGAGCTGCGTGCCATGGCGCTCACCTCAGGGACAGCGACTATCGAGACCCAGGGAAGGGAGCTGTCATGATCACACCGCTCATCATCGCCACGCAGACGGTCGTCAACGAGCAAGACGTCGTCACTCCCTTCGAGCAGTCGTTGCTCGTCGGCCTCGTGTTCGTCATCATGTTCGGGCTCGGCGCGGGCCTCACGCCACGCGACTTCAAACTCGCACTTCGGCGACCCTACGGGCTCATCATCGGGTTCGTCACGCAGTTCGGCATCATGCCGCTGCTGGCCTACCTGTTGATCGTCGTGTTCTTGTTCCAACTCGAACCGGAGTACGCGTTGCCCGTCGCAATCGGCGCCCTGCTGATGGGTGCGGTGCCCGCCGGAACAACCTCGAACATCTTCACGTATTTCTCGAAAGGCAACCTCGCGCTGAGCGTCATCATGACGACCAACTCGACGCTGTGGGCCATCTTGATGACCCCGCTCGTGCTCGCGCTCTACGGTTCGCTGTTGTTCACACAAGAGTCAGAACTGCAGATTCCGGTGGTCAACATCGTCATCACGCTCGCGACCCTGTTGATTCCCGTCATCGCGGGCATGATTCTGCGTCGCTACAGCGCGAACATCGGCGCGTTCATGGAGCTGCTCGGTGGGTTCTTCGGCCTGTTCTTCATCGTGTTCCTCATGGCGACGTGGGTGCCGCGCAACTGGGCGCTGTTGACCTCGACACCGTGGCAGACCTACACGGTCGCTATCGGCTTGGGCCTGTTCGGAATCGCGGTGGCATACGGGATCGCGCGCGCGATTCGCATGCACCCGGCGAACGCGCGCACGATCGGGCTCGAGACGGGTATTCAGAACGGACCGCTCGCGATCGCGATCGTGCTGCTCACCTTCAGCGGCAACCCCGACATCGGGTTGATCCTGATCGTGCCCGCGCTGTACTCGCTCTTCATCGTGATCGTGTCGACCGTCGTCACGATCTGGTTCCGCCGGGCGAACCTCGCTGAAGAGCAGAAGATTCCGAACCTGCTCTAAGGCGGGTTCACACGATGGGGGCGGAGCCGAAAGGCTCCGCCCCCATCGGCGTTCGTGGAGCTACGCCTCGCCCAGAGGCTCCGCGTACTGCGCCTCGTAGAGTCGCGCGTAGGCGCCGGGCTTGGCGAGCAATTGCTCGTGCGTGCCTTGTTCGACGATACGGCCCGACTCCATGACGAGAATGAGGTCGGCGTCGCGGATCGTTGAGAGGCGGTGGGCAATGACGAAGCTCGTGCGGTCGCGCCGGAGCGCGGCCATCGCGTGCTGCACGAGCACCTCGGTTCGGGTGTCGACCGAGCTCGTCGCCTCATCGAGAATCAGCACGCTGGGTTGAGCGAGGAACGCGCGCGCGATCGTGAGCAACTGCTTCTCCCCCGCGCTCACGTTCGAACCGTCGTCGTCGAGCACGGTGTCGTAGCCGTCGGGCAGAGCCCCGACGAAGCGATCGACGTAGGTGACGCCGGACGCCGCGAAGGCCTCGATCAGCGCCGCTTCGTTGAACGGGT
>CAYWZI010000179.1:0-4364 GCA_964462815.1 uncultured Microbacteriaceae bacterium | reverse complement strand
TGTAGTGCCCAGCCAGGTTGTTTGAGATCCGGCTGATGGGTGGGAGCTTGCCGATGGCGGTGTGGGGCCTGTGGTGATTGTAGAAGTGCAGCCAGGCCGGGAGCGCTGCGCGGCGGGCTGACTCTGAGTTGTAGTGGCGGCTGAATGCCCAGCCTTCGGCGAGAGTGCGGTGGAACCGTTCGATCTTGCCGTTGGTCTGAGGCCGGTAGGGGCGGGTCTTCTTGGCCTTGACGCCGAGCTCGAGACAGGCGTCTCGCCAGGCGTGTGACTTGTATGCGGAGCCGTTGTCCGAGAGCACCCGCTCGACGTTGACACCGCGGTCTGCAAACCACGACACCGCCCGGCGAAGGACACCGATCGCGGTCGCGGCAGTTTCATCGTCGTGGATCTCGGCGTAGGCAACGCGGGAGTGGTCGTCGATCACCGTGTGGACGAACGCGTGCCGCATCAGCACCCCGCGATGCTTGCTGCGTTCCTTGCCCGAAGTTGCAGAGCGGTTGCGCTCTCCCTGTTGCCTGCCGACGACTCGCCAACCTCCGCCATCAGGGATGTTGCCGAGCTTCTTCACGTCGACATGGATCAACGAGCCCGGTGTCTCGTGCTCGTATCTACGAGCCGGCTCACCGGTCTTCACGTCGACATGCGAGAGCCGGTTCAGATGACATCTAACGAGCACCGCGTGAACCGTCGAGGCGGGCATATCGAGCCGACCCGCAATCTGCACCGGCCCGAGCCGCTTCTTGATCCGCAGATGCACGATCTTCTTCACCAGCTGCTGCGACGTCCGATTCGGATGCGAATGCGGTCGCGAGGACCGATCAGCCATCCCTTCGGCACCCAGCTCGATATAGCGGCGAGCCCACTTCGCCGCCGTCGGATACGACACTCGAAAGTAGTCGGCTGCCGCCGACACCGACCAACCATCATCGACGATCTTCCGAGCAAGGCGCAGCCGTTGGCGCGGCGTCAGGGCAGCGTTAGCGTGAGACACGAGAACCTCCTGGTGAAGAGTGAAGAACTAGACAGCTCCACTCTGCCGGGAGGTTCTCGTCACATCACGGCATCCAGATCAAACAACGTCCCTGGGCACTACAGCTAGCGCAGCACCTCGCCAAGAATCCGGGTCAGTTCGACGCGCATCTCCTCGCTCGTGATGGTGCGTTCGCCATCGCCCGACTGCACTCCGTAGTCGCCGAATGACGCGTGGTTGGCACCCTCGATGACAACGAACTGGGCGTCGGCGGGCACGAGCGGCGCGGCCTCCTCGATCGTCGCGAGGTCGCTCAGTAGGTCGTTCTCGCCCGCGATGCTGAGCACTGTCAACCCCGAATCACTGATGTCGTTGGCGCAGTAGCTGGCAAATAGTACGAGGCCCTCGAGCTCCGCATCCGGCGTCATCAAGCACGCCCGCACCCCGCCCAGCGAGTGTCCGCCCACAAACCACCGATCGATCTCGGGTGCTGCCGTGGTGAAGTCGTCGACCCCGCGGACGTCAAAGAACGCCAGGTTGAGGGTTGGCTTGGTGATGAGCACCGTCACGCCGTGTTCTTCGACCACTCCGCTCAGTTGAAACATGTAGGCGTAGGGGTCGACGCGCGCGCCCGGCACGAAGATGAGGCCCACGGGATTCTCGGGCGCGATGGTGTTGTCGGCCGAGGGCTGCATGAGGATTCCCTCGTCAACGGTCGTCACCACGATGTCGGCGTTGCGGAAGACCTTGAGCGTCGCCGCGCGATCAGCGCGATAGGGAGTGTTCGCCCAGATCAGGAAAAAGAAGATTACGACCAGGAGTGCCGCGAGCGCACCGATACCGATCGCGCGCACGCGCCGTCGAACGGGGCCAGCCGGGCGGTGGCGTGCGGGGGACGAGTCGGAAGAGGTCATGCGCCATTATCTCGGCGATACCTGGCACAATGAGAACACCATGAACATTTTCGCCGTGATCGTGTCTGTCGCCCTCTTCCTCGCGTCATTCGTTCTCTTCGCTTACGCGTTCGCCGTGCCCGAAGAGTTCGCCGCGCTGACCTTCTTCATCGGCATCATGTCGGCGACGCTCTCGCTGGCGATTCCGTTTAACATCATGGGCCACCGCGAACGCTGATTCGCCCTCGCGGCCGCACTTCTCGGCCGTCTCTCGCGCCTGCGGCGTTAGGCCGTTTTGAGAACGTTGGCCGTGAAGGCCGTGACTCGGTGCTGAAGCCCGGCACTGCGCCGAGCGATGAGTTCGTCGCGGTGCAGCATGAGTTCGCTCGTTGCCGGAACGATGCGAATCATGATCGAGCACGCCAAGTCGGTGCAGATGTAGGTGCCGATCGAGTTGCCGTCCCGACCGGCGTCGCCTCCTCGCGGGGCGCTGAACATGACGACCTGCGTTGAGGGCTGCGGTGTGTGACACAGCGAACACATGGCGCCAATTCCCGGCCGAAGCGGCGAACTCGCGGCGCGCACCATGATGCCCACGGGCCGGTCGTCGACCCAGTGCACGATGTAGCCACGCGGCGAGCCAGCGGGGTCTCGCCAGCCCAAGAACTCGCGGTCGGCCCACACGGTCTCGTGCAGACCGGGCAGGGTGATCCGCTCGATCTCGGCGTCACTCGCATTGACGAACGAGGCCAGAATCTGCTCGGCGGTTAGTTCTTTCATCGCCCTTCAGCGTACGTCACCGCGCTGGCACGCTGATCGATACAGTGGTGCCCATGCCGCTTCCCCGCGCGCTGCGCCCCTTCTCTACGCCGCAGTACCGCCTGCTCGCGCTCGCCCTCACGCTGTCGCTTTTTGGCACGGGCGTCTGGCTCGTGGCCGTGGTGTGGCAGGTTATCGAACTCGATGGCACGCCGATCGATTTGTCGATCGTTGCCACGGGGGGTGCCATCGGGCTCGTGCTCGCGGTGCTGCTCGGCGGAGTCGCGGCCGACCGGATTCCGCAGAAGCGCATTCTTGCCACCGTCGAAGCGCTCAAGGCCCTCACGATGGCGATCATTGCCACGCTGGCACTCACGGAGACCCTGGAGGTCTGGCACCTTGCCCTCGTGTCGCTGGCGCTCGGCATGGCCGATGGCTTCTTTTATCCCGCGTACTCGGCCTGGTTGCCATCGCTGTTGCCCGCCGAAGAATTGCTCGCCGCGAACGGCATTGAAGGGGTCTTGCGGCCCGCCGTCATGCAAGCTGCTGGCCCCGCGGCGGCAAGTGTCGCGATTGCCGTGTTGTCGCCGGGGCTCGGGTTTGCGATCGTGGCGCTGACGCAAGGCATTGCGGCCGTTGCCCTTGCCGTCATGCGCACGACACCGGTGCGCCGCGAGGCCGCGACCGAACCCCAGCATCCGCTCGAGGCGGTGTGGATCGACCTGCGCGATGGTGTGCGCTACATGCTCGTTACGCGGTGGCTCTTGGCCACCCTGTTGTTTTCGAGTTTGCTCGTTCTCACCATCATGGGGCCGATCGAGGTGTTGCTCCCCTTCGCCGTGCGAGACCAGACCGGGGGAGGTGCGGGGGCATTTGCGCTTGCTCTTGCCGCGTTCGGCATTGGTGGAGCCGTCGGTTCGCTCGCGGTGGCGTCGATGCGTTTGCCGCGGCGCCATCTGACGATCATGATCGCGGGGTGGGGAATCGGATGCCTGCCGCTCGCCATCATCGGAATCACCGACCAGCTCTGGCTCATGGTGATCGCGCTGTTTGTCTGTGGCCTGGTCTTCTCGGGAGCCACCGTCATTTGGGGAACCCTGCTGCAACGCCGGGTCCCGCCAGCCATGCTGGGGCGCGTCTCGAGCCTCGACTTCTTTGTGGCGCTGGCTCTCATGCCGGTGTCGATGGCACTCGCGGGGCCGCTCGGCGAGCTGGTGGGCATCCCGATCATGTTCGTGATCGCCGGAATCGCGCCGCTCGTGCTCGCCGCGCTTACCTTGCTCATCGCCCGGTTGGGCCCCGACGAGCTCGCGAACCCCCTCGACCCGACCCCTCCGCGAGAGTCGACCGACACGGCACCGATCATCACGGGCCCGGCCGCTGCGGCCGGGTTGCAGCACCCCGCCGACGAAGAGCACGACCCGCCCGTTCTGTAGCCGGCTCGTCACCCGCCGTCTGTCGACCGTTCATGTCGCACAGCCGATGGTCGGCTGGCATGCAGTTGATGCACTGCTGGCGCACGGGCGCACGGCAGGCGCGAGGGAGCAGAGTGGGCCATGCCCGCAGATCGCAGCGGGCCGACGCGCACAACGCGTCGTCACGCACGTCAGCAGAGAAGAGATCTCATGGCTACCATCGTCGAAACCGCCGTCAGCGCCGGTTCGTTCACCACCCTCGTTGCCGCCGTCGGCGCAGCCGGCCTCGTCGACACGCTCAACGGTGAGGGCCCGTTCACGGTCTTC
>CAYWZI010000178.1:0-4521 GCA_964462815.1 uncultured Microbacteriaceae bacterium | reverse complement strand
GAACTTCTCACTCACGAGCGCCTTGATCGGCGCCGTGTAGTAGGTGCGCTGCCCTTGCGCGAGCGCAATCGCGTGGGCCGCGACCGCCACCAGACTCTTGCCCGAGCCGGTCGGTGTCGCGAGCACGACGTGTGCTCCGGCCACGAGCTCGAAGATGGCCTCTTCTTGCGCGGGGTAGAGCGTCAGGCCTTGGCCGACCGCCCAGTTCTCGATCGCGTCGAACGCGGCACCGGCCTCATAGGGGCGGGGCATCGACTCAAGAAGACTCACTCCTCGAGTCTGCCCCACGCGAGGCGGCTCAGCTGCCGGGGCTTGGTATGAGGAAGAACCCGAAGACTCCCGGATTGTGAGCGTGCACGATGGCCAAGAACACGACGAGGTCGAACAGCAAGTGCACGATGATCACGTAGGTGAGCGACTTGGTGCGGTGGAAGATCCAGCCCTGCAGCATCGCGAACGGAATCGTCATGAGCGGGCCCCAGGCCTGATAGCCGAGTTCCCACAAGAAGCTGACGAAGATGATCGACTGCAGAATGTTGGCCGTCAGCACGGGAAAGTGCCGCAACAGCAGCACGTAACACGTGCAAATGAAGAAGAGCTCGTCCCAGATGCCGACGGCGTTGACGCCAATGAAGAGTCGCACGACCTCGCTGGTCTCTGACACCGCCGGCCAGTTTTGGTAGGCGCCTGAGGTGATGAAGTAGAACGGCAGAATCAGCCAGCCCAAGAACGGCACCGCGAAGAGGTAGGACTTCTCCCACGGCTCCCACTTCTGGCCGCTGCGCCACGGAAAGCGGATCACCTTTCGCTTCATGATGAAGCGGTCGATCACGAAGGGCACGGCGACCGCAAGGCTCAGCACAAAGCCAAGCAAGAAGAAGTTGGGCCACGAGATATCGGCCTTGACGCTCACGGTGCTGACGACGATGAGACCCGCGGCGATGATGCCGAGATCGCGCATGAGTTCGCGGTCGATGAAGTAGGCGATGACCAGCCCGATCACGAGCCACGGGTAGCCCACCAGCCGATTCTCGAAGCCGAACAGCGGTATCGCGCTCGTCGCCACGATGGCCGCGGGCAGCAGCTTCCAGGTCAGCGTACGTCGGTCGTCGGTCGCGGGCGCGGCATCGGCGGCAGGCATGGACTGATTCTGTCAGGTCACGCTTCGAGTCGTGCGACAACCTCATCAATCACCGCGGGCACGGCGAGAACCCGAAAGTGCCCGACGTGCGGAACGCGCACATTCTCGGCGCCCGGAATCACGGAGTTGCCATCGGGCACGTACTGATCGAACTCGCTGTAGAGCGAGGTGATGCGCTCGTTGACGTCTCGAGCCTCCCCCAGCTCAACGATGACCGCGCGGGTCGGCTTGAATTCGCGCCACGGCCCGAGCCCGAATCGCGCGAGCGGGCTGCCGAGGTAGGGAGTGTTGATCGAGATCATCCGATCGAACCGCCCTGCTGTGTCGTTGACGAGCAGCAACTTGCCGATGAGCCCGCCTTTGCTGTGCGCGACGATGCGCACGCCCCGCAGATCGCGATGCTCGACATACGCCGCCAAGAGCGCGGCCATCTCGGGGATCGGGTGACGGTTGAAGCCGAGCTCAGGCACGCTGTGCACGGGGTGCCCGAGCGCTTCGAGTCGGTCGCGCACGGGTTTCATGTAGTGCCAGGTCTCGAAGACGCCGGGAATCAGCAGAACGGGAGGCGGAGCATCCGGCCCCACCTCAATCGGAGCCGGCGGCCGTGAGCCGTACCGATAGAACCGCAACCGCGAGCGGAACACATAGAGGTAGTCGGCAACGATGCCTGCAGCGCGTTTCATCGAGCGAACTCTATCGCCGCGTGGGGCCTCGCGGTCTGCCTCTCAGTAGCGAAATGGCCATGAGGCAGACTCAGCCCTAGACTTGCACGCACCGCAGGGATTCCACGGGGGAAGCGTGAGGGGGTGTGATGAGTTCGGCTGCCGCTGGGTGGTACACCGACGCTGACAACGCCGCGCTCATTCGGTGGTGGGACGGCTCGACCTGGACCGAGCACACCCAGCCCAATCCCATGGCGCCTCCCGTAGCGTTTCCTGCCCCGGTTGCAGCGACGCCAAACCCGGTGCCCCCGCCTTTTGCGTCGCCCGTGGCCGAGCCGCCGAGCCCGCCGGCCGCCGAAATGACTGCCTCACCGGTCGCCGCCAGTATCAGCCTGCCGCCTGCTGCCGACGCGGTGCCGACGCGTCGCGACACGCGCGCGTCGGGCTCGCCCTCGTTCCCGGTCTCTGAGCCCGTGCGCCTGGTTCCGCCGACGTCGACCTCGTTTCCCATCTCTGAGCCCGTGCGGCTCGTGCCGCCGACGTCTCCGGTTGCGGAATCCCCGACCTCGAGCTGGTCGAGCACGGAGCCTCCGCGATCGACGGAAGGTAACCGCGGAACGTTCGCCCTGGCACCGCTGGCCACTGTGCCACCTGCGCCCGCATCCGCGACCACGCCCTGGACCTCATCCCCTGCCCTCGCGCAGCCGACAGGCTCGGTGGACCTCGCGAGCGTCGACTACGAGCCGATGACGCGCACGTGGGCCGGCCCCCGTGGGTCGTCTGCTCAACGCACGGTCACGGGAGTCTCGACCGGCGGAGTCTGGATGCTCGCCATCTCTCCCCTTCTGCTGCTGGGTTTGGGTGCCCTCGGGTGGACAGTGACCGACGGAGGTGAGAGCCGTGCTTCTACGGTGATTCTCTCGAGCATGGGCGGTGCGTTCGTCGCCTGGCTCATTGTCGCCGTCGTGATCGACTTCCGCCGGCTGGGTGCGCTCGGCCACGACTATCGACCCTCGGTCTTCTGGCTGCTCGTATCTCCGCTCATGTATCTCATCGCGCGCGCGATTCACGTGCAGCGCACGACGGGTCGTGGCACCGCGCCAACCTGGGTTCACGCCGCCCTCTGTCTCGTGGTGGCCGCGGCGCTCGGTGCCGCGGGGCTCGTCTTGCCGCGCGAAGCGTCGATCGCCGAGCTGCGCCAGGTCGAGTCGACGATCGTCGCCGACATGATGCAGCAGGGACTCAATTACACGGTCTTGTGCCCCGACACTGCTCTCGTCGGCCCGGGCAGCACTTTTGTTTGCACGGCCTATGACGGTTCAGACGTGGTGGCGCTGCTGCGGGTCACCTACGGAGGCGTGCCGGGCGCGTTCACCTATGCCGTCGAGGCGAGCAGCGTTCCTCCGTCCGGCGAATGAACGCGCTGGCTCGGCGACACCGCGCGGCCAGGGTGACACCGCGCGGTGAAGGCGACAGCGACACACGAAGCCTCCCCGCACACTCCTGAACTGTAGGAACGGAGAGAGCGGTGGGTGGCGCGGCGGGCGCACCTGGAGGATCGAAAGGCCGACGCTCAAACAGAGGCGTCTAGACGCGCGGCCCGCACAGGAGTTGACTGGCCACACGAGTCCGTCACGACGAAGTGGAGAACCTCATGTCTAGTGTTGCCCGCATCACCACCATCACTGCCCGCTCGGAGAAGAGCTTCGAAGACGCCGTGCACGTCGGCATCGACCGCGCGAACAGCACGCTGCGCGGCGTGAGCGGCGCATGGATCAAAGAGCAGAAGGTCGCCATCGAGGGCGGCAAGGTTGTCGCCTACCAGGTGACGATGGAGGTCACGTTCGTGCTCGACGACTGATCGGCAGTCTCGGGATGCTCGGCGCGCGCTGAGCCGCCTACAGGTTCAGCACGCGCCGATCACTCCCAGACCACAACCAGCCCGGGCAGCCCCGCAAACACCGCATCGGCCGACACCAACTCAAGTCCTTCGTTCATCGCCTGCGCCGCGAGCATGCGGTCGAAGGGGTCGCGATGCTCCCAATCGAGCGAGCCCGCGGTGATCGCGTGTCGTGCCTCGATCGCGATCAGGTCTGCCCCGAGTCTGGAGACCTGCTCGTCGAACGAGTGCACGAGCGCGGCCGCTTCGGGAATCCGGCCGAGTCGATATTTCGTGGCGATCTCGAACGCGCTGGCTGCCGACACCACGATGGTTTCGCGACGATCGGCAACGCGAGCGCGAACGGTCGCGGGCAATCGATCAGGCGCAGCCAGCGCCCAGATCAGCACGTGCGTGTCGAGCAGCAGCGTCACGGCGACGCCTCCCCCGGGCCGGAAGTGAAGCCGCCCTCCCAGGCGGCAAGCTCTGATTCCGGTAGCGGTTCGAAGAACGAGGCGGGCGTGTCGAGCCCGGGCAAGAAGCCCAGCTCGCGCTCGGCTGGAAGCTCGAATGCAACAAGCCGCGCAACGGGCACACCGCCGCGCGCAATCACGATCTCATCGCCGCGCTCGACGCGGGCGAGCAGTTCAGAGAGTCGCGTCTTCGCCTCGTGCACGTTGACCTGGTCCATGTGGACTAAGTGTAGTGAACTAAGCACCGGTACGCTCGGGTTCTGCCGTCGAGCCACTCAGAGGCGTCAGCGGGGCGTGCTCGCGCACTCCGCGGGTGTGGCTGATGAGCACCGCGCGCGGGCGCACGGCGGCGCGGTCGGCGGCGGG
>CAYWZI010000177.1:0-4591 GCA_964462815.1 uncultured Microbacteriaceae bacterium | reverse complement strand
AGTACCACTGCGACACCGCCGGCACCGTCGGCCGAAACTGGGCCTGGGCCCGGTATGCGGTTCACGGGCTGGGCCGCCAACTACGTTGACGAGCGTACGAGCGCGTCGACGGCGGTCAAGGCTCTGGGTCGCAAGATCTTCCCCGACCACTGGTCGTTCATGCTCGGCGAAGTCGCGCTCTACAGCTTCATCGTGATCCTGCTGAGCGGTACGTTCTTGACCTTCTTCTTTGACCCATCGATGACCGAGGTCGAGTACTCGGGGTCATACGTGCCATTGCAGGGCATCCCAATGTCGGTCGCCTACCACTCCGCACTCGACATCTCATTCGAGATCCGTGGCGGTCTCCTCATGCGCCAGGTGCACCACTGGGGCGCCCTGCTGTTTGTCGCGGCGATCGGCTTGCACATGCTCCGGGTGTTCTTCACCGGCGCTTTCCGCAAGCCTCGTGAGCTCAACTGGATCGTCGGCTTCCTGCTCTTCGTGATGGCAATGGCGCTCGGCTTCACCGGCTACTCGCTTCCCGACGACCTGCTCTCGGGCAACGGCCTGCGCATCATTGACGGCATGATCAAGGCCGTTCCTGTTGCCGGAGCGTGGATTTCCTTCCTTCTCTTCGGCGACGAGTTCCCCGGAACCGACATCATTCCTCGCCTGTATGTCCTGCACATCATGTTGCTCCCGGCGATCACGATCGCGCTCATCGGAATCCACATGGTGTTGCTCGTGGTCAACAAGCACACGCAGTTCGCTGCGCCGGGTCGCACCAACGACAACGTCGTCGGTTCGCCGGTTCTGCCGGGCTTCGCGGCAAAGGCGGGTGGCTTCTTCTTCCTCGTCTTCGGCGTGATCGTGCTCATCGCGTCGTTCTTCACGATCAACCCCATCTGGAACTACGGGCCCTACGACCCCTCTCCCGTGTCGGCCGGTACCCAGCCTGACTGGTATATCGGCTTCGCCGATGGTGCGTTGCGTTTGATTCCATCAAACCTTGACTTCGTCGATCCGTTCGGGTTCACGTGGGCCTTCGGCGTCCTCATTCCGCTTGTCGGTCTGCTGGTGTTCTTGGCCGCCGTCGGCTTGTATCCCTTCTTCGAAGCCTGGGTAACGGGTGACAAGCGCGAACACCACATCGCCGAGCGACCGCGCAACGCGCCCACGCGCACGGCCATCGGAGCCGCGGGCGTTACCTTCTACGCTGCTCTGTGGGCAGCGGCCAGCTCTGACATCATCGCCACGCACTTCCGCTTGACGATCGAGGGTGTGATCCTCGCGCTCCAGCTCGCGACGATCTTCGGGCCGTTCATCGCGTTCTTCATCACGAAGCGTGTGTGCTTGGCACTGCAACGTAAAGATCGGGAAATTGCGCTGCACGGCTTCGAGTCCGGCCGCATCGTGCGCTTGCCGGGTGGCGAGTACATCGAGGTTCACGAGCAGCTCGACGACTTTGAGCGCTGGAAGCTCGTCAGCTTCGACGAGTACCAGCCGATCATGGTTCGGCCCAACGATAAGGGCAAGATCACGGTCGCACAGCGTATGCGTGCCGGGTTGTCGCGGTGGTTCTTCGAAGACCGCATCGCGCCGGTCACCATGAACGAGCTCGAGGCGCAGAAGCACTAGCCCTCGGACGACGGCCGGCCCCGCTCCTCTCTCGAGAGGGCGGGGCCGCGGTCATTCTCCAGCAGTTCGGGCTGGGCGCTCGTGATCACCCACAGCCCGAGCCACTCAGCGCATCAGCCACTCGCGCCGCAACAGCGCGAACCGCTCAAGGGTCGTCCACTCCCCCTTGAACCAGTCGCCTTCGATGATTGCACCTTCATGCCGAAGACCTAGGCGGCCCATGAGCCTGACCACCGCTACGTTCCGGGCATCACCCTGCATGACGACCCGGTGCGCGCCCCGTTGGGACATGAGCCAGTCAATCGTGGTTGTGAGCGCCTCGACCGCGTACCCCTGACCCTGATGAAGAGGGGCTACGGTAACGCCTAATTCGTAGGTGTCCGGCTGTTCGGCGTCAGCACCGACGGCGACGTCACCGACCAACCCTGCGGCGCCATCAGCGCCCACGAGAGCGTGCAGAGCGAATTGCACCCACTCCCCTGGGTTCGGGATGCCCGAGCGCGGCTGCTCGGCCACCAGCGCCTCTGCATCAGCAATCGAGTAGCCCGCCGCCCACGACTGATAACGGGCGACCTCGGGAACGCTCCGGTATGCCACGAACGCGGGAATGTCCTCTAGCGCCAACGGCCTGATCTCAAGGCGTTGAGAGCTCAGTATCAGGCTCACAGTGCTCAGTTCGATTCAGAACACCCGACGCATGAACTCGGCGTTCTGCGAGTAGCCCAGGCGGTCGTAGAAGCCGCCAGCGCGCCGTGCGGCGACAGTGAGCTGACGCACTCCCCGCGAAATGCACTCAGCCTCGACCTCGTGAACCAACATCGTTCCCAGCTCAAGACCGCGTGCGGACTCGTCGACGGCAATCTCTTGCAGTTGAGCAGAAAGGCCGTTCGTCGACAGCAGAGGGGTGATCGTCGTCAACGCATAACCTTGCACGGTGCCTTGGTCGTCTTCTGCGACGAATACGAGGACATCATCGTCTGACACCAGAGACTGAAAGCTCACGTCAAAGGCGGAGCGGACAGGCACGAATGTTGCTCCCAGCACCCGCACGAGCGCGAATACCCGATCCGCGTCAGACGAAGTCGCTCGGCGAACCTGAGGCATCTCAGCGCCCGAAGTTGCCGCGGTAGTACTCGTAGACCCAGCCGACCAATCCCAAGATCGCGAACGGCACCGCGTAAGCGAAGATCCAGAACGAGATCGAGAGACCCAGGAACGCGATCGCCGCTGCGGCGGCGAGTACGACCGGCCACCAGCTCCACGGCGGGAAGAAGCCCTGCTCGGCGTCGCCGTCATCGATTCCAGCGTCCAGGCGGTCCTCTGCGAGCTCACCACCCTGGTTGCGGTACACCAGGCGCAGATAGAAACCGATGAACAGCGACAGAACCGCGCACAGGCCGATCGCAATAGCGCCAACCCACTCCACTTGCCCCGTGTCGACGATCGCCCACAGCACGTACACCGTCGTCAGCGCGGCGAAGAAGACAGTGAGTACCCAGAACAGGTTGATGTTGGTCTTCATGTCATCCCCTACTTCGCGGCGCCGTCGGCGAGGTCACGCGTGGACCCGGTACCCGCTCCGACGGCCACCGGGAGATCAACCTCAGGGTGATTGAGGTCGAAAGCGGGCGACTCTGAGCGAATTCGTGGAATCGAGGTGAAGTTGTGTCGCGGCGGCGGGCAGGAGGTCGCCCATTCGAGCGAACGCCCGTAGCCCCACGGGTCGTTGACGGTGACGAGTGGAGCACGACGGGCCGTGATGTACACGTTGAGCAGGAACGGAATCATCGACGCCGCGAGCAAGATCGACCCCAGAGTCGAGAGCTGGTTCATCCAGGTGAAGCCGTCCTCGACGAGGTAGGTCGCATAGCGTCGTGGCATACCCACTACGCCCAGCCAGTGCTGCACCAAGAATGTGGCGTGGAAGCCAATGAACAGGGTCCAGAAGTGGATCTGTCCGAGGCTCTCATTGAGCATCTTGCCGGTCCACTTCGGCCACCAGAAATAGAAGCCGGCGAACATCGCGAAGACAACGGTGCCGAAGACCACGTAGTGGAAGTGTGCGACGACGAAGTACGAATCAGACACGGCGAAGTCGAGCGGGGGCGAGGCAAGAATCACACCGGTCAATCCGCCGAAGACGAAGGTGATCAAGAAGCCCAGCGTGAAGACCATCGGGCTCTCGAAGGTCACAGAACCACGCCACATCGTTCCGATCCAGTTAAAGATCTTCACGCCAGTAGGCACAGCGATAAGCATGGTCATGAGAGCGAAGAAGGGCAGTAGCACCGATCCGGTGACGTACATGTGGTGCGCCCAGACCGTCATCGAGAGCGCGGCGATCGCGATGGTCGCGTAGACGAGAGTCTTGTAGCCGAAGATCGGCTTGCGGCTGAACACCGGGATGATCTCCGACACGATGCCGAAGAACGGCAACGCCAAGATGTACACCTCGGGGTGCCCAAAGAACCAGAAGAGGTGCTGCCACAAGATGGCCCCGCCTGTCGCGGCATCGAAGACATGCGACCCAAACATTCGGTCGGAGCCCAGGGCGAACAACGAGGCGGCGAGCACCGGGAACGCCATGAGCACGAGAAGCGACGTCACGAGCGTGTTCCAGGTGAAGATCGGCATGCGCCACATTGTCATGCCCGGCGCGCGCATCGTGATGATCGTCGTGATGAAGTTCACGGCACCGAGAATCGTGCCAAAACCACTCATCGTGAGCCCGAAGACCCACATATTGCCGCCGAGCCCTGGTGTGAACGTCTGACTCGACAACGGCGCATACGCGAACCACCCGAACGAGGCAGCGCCCTGCGGGGTCAGGAAGCCGGCGACGGCGATCAGCGAGCCGAAAGAGTACAGCCAGTAGGCGAACGCGTTCAGACGCGGGAAGGCGACATCAGGGGCACCGATCTGGAGCGGCATGAGCACGTTGGCGAAGCCCGCGAACAGCGGCGTCGCGAAC
>CAYWZI010000176.1:0-4718 GCA_964462815.1 uncultured Microbacteriaceae bacterium | reverse complement strand
TCGTATCGATCATCGCGATCAGCATCATCGTCGTATTCGCGGTGATGGCAATCGCGTCGGGTGCGTTCTCGTTCGACAAGCTGTGGGACATCGCCCCCAACCCTGAGGTCGCCGGATCATCGGTGTTCTTGCCCGAGGGCTGGCTCGCCGTGCTCTTCGCATTGCCGTTCGCGATGTGGTTCTTCCTCGGCATCGAAGAACTGCCGCTTGCAGCCGAAGAGGCGCACGCACCGGAACGCGACATCCCCCGCGCGGGCGTGCTCGCTCGTGGCACGCTCATCATCACCGGTGTTCTCGTGTTGGTTCTCAACACGGGCGTGCTCGGAGCTGAGGCAACCGGCGTGTCGCTTGAACCTCTCGTCGAAGGCTTTGCCGCGATCGTCGGCAATGAACTCGCAGCCGTGTTCGCGATCTTCGCGCTCATCGGCCTGCTTGCGTCACTGCACGGCATCATGTTCGCCTACGGGCGCAACATGTACTCGCTGTCGCGCGCGGGCTACTACCCGAAGTTCCTGTCTCTCACGGGCAAGAACAAGACCCCGTGGGTTGCGCTCACGGTCGGAGCAGTCGTCGGGTTCGTCGCGATCGTCGTACTTGACGTGCTCGCCAAGCTCGACCCGGAAGGTGCCGGACTCGTCGCCGGAGCGATCATCCTGAACATTGCTGTCTGGGGTGCCGTTGTGGCGTACTTCTTGCAGATGGTGTCGTACATCATCCTGCGCCGGAAGTTCCCCGATGTGAACCGCCCCTACAAGAGCCCCATGGGTCTCTTCGGTGCGTACAGCGCGGCAGCCATTGCGGCGCTCGTGTTCATCGGCTTGCTCATCAACCCGGCCTTCCAAGCAGCGATTGTGGCGATCATCGTCGTCTACGCACTCATGCTGCTGGGCTTCGGCCTGCACTACCGCAAGCGCCTCGTGTTGTCTCCTGAGGAGGAGTACGCCATGAGCGGCGGTACGCACGAGCTGACCAAGGAGTAACGCTTCTCAGCACACCCGACGCGGGTCGCGAGCACACGCTCGCGGCCCGCGTCGCTGTGTGTGTCCAGTCGCCCGACCCTGGCCGGGATGCTGCGGGATGCCCGCGCAGGGCACCGCGCCGGCTTAGGCCGGAGCAGCCGCGAGTGAGGGAGCGAACGCTGCGAGAGCATCCCGTCGCCGTGCGCGCCCTGCCGCCAGGCGCGCGACGACGAGCGAGCCGATGCCGAGGAGGACCATCACGCCGACCGCCGTGACGATGCGAGCCGGGTCTCCTCCCGCGAACAGTGCCTGCAAACCGTCGACCGCGTAGGTCAAGGGCAACACGGCGCTCAGCGCCGGGAACGGATCAGCGAGCGCGGTGACCGGCACAATGCCGCCCGTCGCGACAAGTTGCACGGCGAGCAAGAGCAACGAGACCACAAGCCCGGCCCGGCCGAGCGCCAGCGTCAGCGCCGCGTGCAGTGCCGTGAAGGCGAGCGCGATGATGCTCGTCAAGGCCAGCGTGGCGGGCAGGAGCGCCCAGTCGACACCACTCACGAGGTGCACGAGCAGGGTCAGCAGAGCGGCTTGCGCGAGCGCGATGAGCGACGCGCGGCCGATCGAGCGTCGCACGATCGTGCCGCCGGCCGCCGAAGTGCCGATGACACCACGGGCTGCCGGGCGCAGGGCGATGAAGGTCGCGAGTGCGCCGATCCAGAGGCCCACGGGCACGAGCGTTTCGGCGATGACCGAGCCGACGCCATCGACCGCGTTCGTGCGACTCGCGTCGACGACCACGGGTTCGGTGGCGATCGCGCTGTCGCCTGCTTCGGGAACTTCAGATGCGCCCGAGGCGAGTCCGTTCGCGAGTTCGTCGGCACCGTCGGCGAGCGAGACGGCTCCGGCGGTGATCTCGTCAGTACCCGAAGCGAGGCTGCCGAGCCCCGACGCCAGCGAGGAGGCTCCGCTGCGCAGCTCGGCTCCGCCGGCCGCGAGCTCCGCGGCTCCAGACGCGCTTTGCGAGATCCCCGACTGCAGGCCGTCGAGCGCGCCATTCAGCTGAGGAACCACGGCGCCGGTCGTCCCCGCGAGCACCTGAGCGTTGCCGAGAGCGGCTTGGAACGCGGCCTTGTCGGCATCGCTGAGGTCAGACGAGGCAATGGCCGGCGCAAGGGCAGCGAGGCTGCCGGCGACGGCGGTCGACTGCGGCACGAGGCCGCCCGCCGCTTGCTGCACAGGATCGAGCTGGTTCGCCCCTGCCTTCAGTTCGGCGAGGCCACCAGACAGTGAGCTCACCCCATTGGTGTAGTCGCGCACGCCGCTCGAGAGCGATCGAGCACCGCTCGCGGACGCCGACGCGCCGTCGCCGAGGCTCGTGAGGCCCACGCTCAGGTCGGTTGCGCCGTCGCCCAGTTCCGATGCGCCGTCGGCTGCCTGTTCGAGAGCAGTACCGAGTTCGCCGAGTCCGGCCGTCAGTCCGTCGAGATAGCGTGCGGTGATGTCGGCTCCGAACTGCTGGGCAAGCCCGCTCCCGACCGCCTGGACGACGGCTCCTGCCAAGTAACTGTGTGCGTCGTCGGTCTGAATCTCGAGTCGCGCTTGCACCGGGTCGGGCGAGCCGATCGTGAGCAGCGACTCCGAGAAGGTCGGGGGAATCGTCAGCACGGCGTACACCTCGCCTCGGGCGAGAGCAGCCTCTGCCTCATCGGCGCTGGTGACGCTCCACGCGAAGCCCTCCGCGTCGGGTGCCGTGAGCTCGGTGACAAGCTGCCGACCGGCGAAAACGAACTGCTCGTCGCCGTTTTCGTCCGTCGTCGTGATGAGGGTGTCGTCGTTGACGACGGCAGCGGGGATGCGCTCAAGCGCGTCAGAATCGTTCCCGACAGCGGCGAGTGCGAGGCCAACGAGGGCCAGCGGTACGAGAACCGCGGCGCCGAGCGTCAGCCAACGCCGAATGCCGCGGCGAGTGGCAAGAGTGGTGGACGAAGTCATCAGACGTCGCTCCTGTCTGCGAGTGCGGGTCGAGAATCGAGAACGACGCGGATCGCGTCAGGTGCCAAGTCAGAGTCGAGCTCCCGACCCCACACCCGCACGACGGTCGGCGGCGCGAGGCGTTGAACGAGTGCATCGGCGAGGTCGATGTCGGAAGCGGTCAGTGCGTCATCACGGTGATCGAGAACGATCACGGCAGTGCCGTCGAGGGTCGCCACGGCCGCGAGCACGAGAGCCCGGCGGCGCGCGTCGAGGGCGACAACCCCGCTTTCCGGGTCGCTGATCGCATGCGCCTCGACTCCCAGCGCTTCCACCGTGGCCGCCAAGCGGGCGAGCCAGCGACGGGCGCGCTGTGGAGTGCGCGGGTAGCCGGCCGCGAGCGCCATGCGCTCACTGACGAGCGCGCCGATTGTCACCGACGGTGCAAGGCGATCGCCACTGACGTCGACGAGCGTGACCCGGCGCGACGCACGGCCCGCTTCGGAGGGCAGCACTGCGTCGGCGACGACCGCGCGGCCCGAGACCGCTGGCAGGTAGCCGGCCAGGGTCGCGCCGACGAGGCGGCGGGTGGCCGCGTCACCCACGAGGTCGACACGAGTGCCGGGGGTGGCGATGAGGTCGAGGCGAGCATCCGTGCCCGACAGTTCCAGTGCCTCGGCGACGATGACGGCATCGCCCTGCGTGTCGGCCCACTCGCGGTGGTCGCGGTGGTGGCGGAGCTTTTCGCCCTCGACATCAAGATCAGGGAGCAGCCGGTCGAGAATGCGGGGGAACCACCAGCCCGCGCGCCCGAACAAGGTCATGAGCGCGGGGCCGAGTGTCATGCGCACCACGAAGGCATCGATCGCGATACCGACAGCCAGGCTCAGGGCGATGGGCTTGATGAGCCCCGCGCCCTCGGGCACGAAGGACGCGAAGACGAAGAACATAATGAGCGCGGCAGCCGTGACGACTCGCGCGCCATTGGCGAACCCGTCTTCGATCGACTGCCGGGGGTCACCTGTGCGAACGAACTCTTCGCGCATGCCCGAAACGAGGAAGACCTCGTAGTCCATCGCGAGTCCGAAGAGCACGGCCATCAAGATGATCGGCATGAAGCTCAGAATCGGGCCGGGCTCGGCGTGCAACAGCTCGGCTCCCCAGCCCCACTGGAAGACAGCGACGGTCACGCCCATGGCGCTCCCGACCGAGAGCAAGAAGCCGAGAGCTGCTTTGACGGGCACGAGAACCGAGCGGAATACCGCCATGAGGAGCAGCACCGACAGGCCAACGACCACGAGGCCGAAAGGAACGAGCGCGTTCGTCAGGCGCGTCGAGATGTCGATGCCGATCGCGGTCACCCCCGTCACGGCGAGGGGGGTGCCGAACTCTTCTTCAATCAGCGGGGCCAGTTCGCGCAACTCGGCCACGACGAGTTTGGTGGCGGGGTCATCGGGCGCCGTTTCGGGCGCCACTTGGAAGATGGCGGTCTCGAGCCCCGGCGACGGGATGCCCGGGCCGACATTCGCGACGCCATCAACCTGCTCGAGCTCGCCCCGAATCGCCTCGAGGTCGTCGAGAATGTCGGTCGTCTGCGTGATGTCGAGGGTGACGAGGAGAGGCCCGGCGGTGCCGGGGCCGAACGCATCGGCGATGAGGTCGTAGGCCTCTCGCTGCGTCGAGCCGGCCGGCTCGCTCCCGCCGTCAGGCAAGTTGAGGTCGAGCGAGAAGGCGGGAATCGAGAGTATGCCCAGCACCGCCACGACCGAAATGCTCGTGAGCACGGGG
>CAYWZI010000175.1:0-4760 GCA_964462815.1 uncultured Microbacteriaceae bacterium | reverse complement strand
CCATCCTCGGGCTTCGGGTCGTTCCGATCGAGGGCGGCTTGCTGGGCGTCTGGCGGCCCCTCGTGCGAGCTCTGCTGATCGCGCTCGTGATCCCCGCAATGATCTGGGATGACAACAACCGCGGATTACACGATCGTGCGTCGCGCACGATCCTGCTGCGTCGTTGACGACAGGCGCCTAGCGCGGCTTCGGAGCCCGTGCCTTGAGCGGGTCGATGCCCTTCGGAATCGGCAGGGTGTTCGACTTGCTCAACGAGGTCAGTCGATTGCTCACCGCGTAGACCTCCGCCTTGCTGAGAACCTTCTTGTGCTTGTTGAGCGTCTTGGCGAGATTCTCGAGCTTTGTGCTCTCGAGGTCGGGACCGACGTAGACGTAGTGCACGGGAACGTTGGGAACGATGCGGCTGACGTTGCGCCGCTCATCGTCCATCATTCGGCGTGTACGCGACTGCGGTCCTTCACCGATGATGATGACTCCCGGCTTGCCGACGGCGCGGTAGACGGCATCTTGCGTCTTGGGGCTGACCGTGATGGGCATTTCACTGGCTTGCCATGCCCGACGCAGCGACGATTTCAGCACGGCGCCAACCGCACCGGGCTGGCCGGAAATCTGGCGGTACGCGACCCGTTCTGCCCGGCGGCCGAGCACGATGAGTACGAGCAGAATGCCGAGCAGCACGCCCGTCACGACCCACAAGATTCCGGCGAGCACGTCGCCCGGCGTTGCGAACACCGCGAGCAGAACGCCCGTGAGGATCGGCAGCAGGAAGGCCAGCAGCATGATCCAGACGGCGAGCGGATCCATCCGCCGGGTCATCTGGAACACTTGCCACATTTGCTTCATGCGGCCGGGTTCTTTAGCGGGTTTCGGAGCAGAGGAGCGAGCCATGCTTACAGGATACGGGTCGTCGCGACTCCTCCCCGCCTCCGTGAGAGCGCGCTACCGTCACCAACGGTCTCGCACGAACCATCATGTGTAAGGGTTAGCCCACACTGAGGCCGTGACCCCCCAAAGTGATCCCGTGGTGGAGCCACTTCGAGAAGTCGGCGGCTATCGAGTTGTGCGCCAGCTCGCCTCCGACGTCCACGGCATTACTCTGCTCGTCCATGCCGACGGCCACACCCTCATGGCGCGCGTCATCGCGGAGAGTTGCTCGCCCGCGCTCGTCGACCAGGAAGTCGCCGTCTCCGACGCCGTCATGGCGGGGCCGGATGCCCTCCGCGCCCATGTCGGCGCGATCGTGGATCTCGGCACGATGCCTGACGGCCGACTGGTGTTGCTCAGCGAGTACATCGACGGCCCTCGACTCGATGCCGTCTTGCATGAACGGCAGGGTGAGCTGAGCCTCGGTGAGGCGGTCACGGTACTGGCGCCCCTAGCGACGGCGATCGACGAGGGCCATCGCGGCGGAGTGACGGGGCTCGTGCGCGGCGTGACGGGCGTGCGGCTCAGGCGGTCGGGCGCTCCGGTCTTTGTGGGACTGCACGAAGCACGGCTCGGTGCTGCTGTACCCGAGAGGTTTCAGTATCGCGATCCTGCCTACGCGGCCGACCGCGAGCGGTGGCATCGCATCGGTGCGGCTGTTGGGGAATCACTCCTCGCCCCCGATCGAGCGGCATTGCTCGCCGCGCTCGGGGGAAACTCGGTAGGTCTCGATCGCGCACTGTTCGAGCTCGCCGATCCGCTGCCGGTGCGCTTAACGCGAGTCGCGACAGCCGCACCGCGCGTCGAGGCAGACGTGGCCCCTCACCTTCTCAGCGTGGTTCACGGCAACGGCTCGGCTGCGCCCTCGGCGACGCCTCCTGCCCTAACGACCCCGCGGCTCGAGCGCGTAGATTCCGCGCTCTCCGCGCTCGACTCGCTGGGCTTGCCGACGTCGGTGGTCGAGGCCGTGCGGTCCGCGGCTCGATCAGTCGCGAATCGGGCCGCCGGTCTGACCGCCCTGCGGAATCGCCTGCTGTTGGCGTCTGGCGGCGCGGTGGGCAGTCGCTATCGCCTCGTCGGTATTGCGGGCGCGGCCGCGATCGTGGCCACCATTGTCGTGGCGAGCCTGCCGACCAACGATCAGGGTGGCGCGGCACGAGAGCCCATTGTGGGGTCTTCTGACGTGCTCGGGCCAGCGGTTCCCGATGACAACGGAGCACGAGTAGAGGTCGGCCTGCCCGAAACCGAGATCTATCCCGAGCCAGCCTCCTGGCACGGGATTGTCGACGAGTTGGTTGAACGCTGGCTCGCCTGCGGACCGACAACACAGACCGGCAACGACGGCGCTTCCCGTGTCGGAACGCCCGCCGCGCTGCCGGACTGTCGGGCCGACGTCGTGCATGCCGGGTCAGCGGCAGCCCGTCTGATTGCGGTCGCTGATGACCGGCACCGGTTACTGCGTTCCTGGTCGGGCGCGTCGGGTGACATTGTGATCGTCGAGCGAATGGGTTCGGCTGTTCTCATCGACCTTGTGACAGCCGAAACCACCACGGCCTCGCTCCTGATCGTCAGGAGCGAGGCCGGCTGGCGCATCAGGGATGTGATCGGCTAGATGCCGAGATCTCCCTCGAAGTCAGCCTCTTCGAGGCGTGCCTTGACGGCGCTGAGGAAGCGTGCGGCGTCGGCACCGTCAACGATGCGGTGGTCGTACGACAGCGCGAAGAAGACCATTGACCGCACCGCGATAACGTCGGAGCCGTCGACGGTGATGACCGCGGGCTTCTTGGCCACAATGCCGGTTCCGAGAATCGCAACCTGAGGCAGGAAGACCACGGGGGTGTCGAAGAGCGCCCCGCGTGAGCCGGTGTTCGTGAGCGTGAAGGTTCCGCCCGCGAGCTCGTCCGGCTTGAGCTGGTTGTCGCGCGTTCGCGCGGCCAAGTCGGCAATCTCGCGCGCAAAGTCAGCGATGCTCAGCGACGCAGCGTTGCGAATGACCGGCGTCAAGAGGCCTCGTTCGGTGTCGACAGCGATCGAGAGGTTCTCGGTCTCGGGATAGACAATGGAGTCGCCGTCAACGGTGGCATTGATGATCGGGAAGGCTTGAAGAGCTTCAGTGGCGGCCTTGGCGAAGAACGGGAGGAAGCTGAGCTTCGTGCCCGTGGCCTTCTCGAAGTCGCCCTTGACCGCGGTGCGGAGTGCGGCAACGCGGGTGACGTCGACCTCGACAACAGTCGTTAGTTGAGCCGTCGACTGCATGGAGATCACCGCGCGCTCGGCGATGACCTTGCGAAGACGCGACATCGCCACCGTGGTGCCACGCAGCGGCGACACCTCGAGAGCTGCACGCGCGGCAGCCGGGGCGCCGGGGGCACTCGCGCCGCCAACAGCGGCGAGCACGTCTTGCTTTCGGATACGCCCGCCGACGCCGGTGCCGCGCACCGTGCTCAAGTCGACGCCCTTCTCGTGTGCCAGCTTGCGCACGAGGGGCGTGATGTACTCGGCAGACGATGCCGCGTCGCTCGCTGCGGCCGGCGCGGGAACGACCGCCGCGGGAGGGGCAGCGGGGGGAGCAGGAGCGACGGGAGGCGCGGGCGGAGTGGGTGCAGGTGCCGGCGGCGCGACCGCCGCCGGAGGTGTAGCTGCCGGTGCGGGTGCAGGTGCGGGTTCGGGTGCAGGTGCGGGTTCGGGCTCCGCGACTACGGGGGCAATGGGCTCCGGGGCCGCAACAGGCTCCGGTGCCGCAACCGGTGTCGCGGGTGCGGGTGCGGCGGTCGGTGCGGCAGCGCCGTCGCCCGCGCCGATGCGCACGAGCGGGGTCCCGACCTCGACCGTTTCGTCTTCAGCCACGAGGATCTCTTCGACCACCCCAGCGATCGGCGAGGGAATCTCGGTGTCGACCTTGTCAGTTGATACTTCCAGCAAAGGCTCGTCGACCTCGACGCGGTCTCCCACGTTCTTCAGCCATCGGGTGACCGTTCCCTCGGTGACGCTCTCACCGAGCGCCGGGAGGTTGACGGATTCGCTCATCAGTAGTGCTCCTTCGAAGCCTGGGGTGTGTCTCTAGCCTAGTTGTGGTCGGGGTTTAGAGCGCGTGCAGCGGTTTGCCGGCGAGAGCGAGGAACGCTTCGCCGAGCGCCTCGTTCTGCGTGGGGTGCGCGTGGAGGAGGGGAGCCACGTCTTCAGGGTGAGCATCCCAATTCACGGCCAGCTGTGCTTCGCCAATGAGTTCGCCAACACGGGCACCGATCATGTGAACGCCCACAACAGGCCCGTCGACGACCCGCACGACCTTGATCGACCCAGCGGTCTCGAGAATGTGGCTCTTTCCGTTTCCGGCAAGGTTGTACTCGTAGCTCGCCACGGCGGCGTCGCCGTACTGCTCTTTCGCCTTCGCCTCGCTCAAGCCGACCGAGGCGACCTCGGGCTCGCTGTACGTGACCTTGGGAATGTTGACATCGCTGATCACGACGGGGTTGAGCCCCGCGATCTCTTCCGCGACGAAGATTCCATGCTGGAACCCGCGGTGCGCCAACTGCAGACCCGGCACGATGTCGCCAACGGCGTAGAGGCCCGGGATGTTCGTCTCGAGCCGCTCGTTCGTGAGCACGAATCCGCGGTCCATAGCGACGCCGACCTCGTCGAAACCGAGGCCTGCCGTCGAGGGGCCGCGACCAACGGCGACGAGGAGCAGGTCGGCCTCGATGGTCGCTCCGTTCTCGAGTGTCACGACGACTCCCGAGTCGCTCTGGGTCACGCCCTGGAAGCGCACGCCGAGCGTGAACTCGATGCCGCGCTTGCGATAGGCACGCTCGAACTGCTTCGAGATCGACTCTTCT
>CAYWZI010000174.1:0-4772 GCA_964462815.1 uncultured Microbacteriaceae bacterium | reverse complement strand
CGCCGACCACGTCTACCGCATGGACTTCCGGCAGATGATCGATGCCCACATCGCGAACGGCGCAGGAGTCACCGTTGCCGGCATCCGCCAGCCCATCGCACTCGCTGATCAGTTCGGGGTTATCGAAACTGACCCCGCCAACCCCCAGCGCATCGCGGCGTTCCACGAAAAGCCGAAGAGCGCAGTCGGTCTGGCGGATGCTCCCCACGAGGTGCTCGCCTCGATGGGCAACTACGTGTTCGACGCCGATGTGCTCATGGACGCCGTGACCCGCGACGCCGACGACGCGGCCTCGTCGCACGATATGGGCGGCGACATCGTGCCCGACTTCGTGAAGCGCGGCGAAGCGTTCGTCTACGACCTCAACCTCAACGACGTGCCGGGCTCGACTGAGCGCGATCGCTTCTACTGGCGCGATGTCGGAACGATCGAGTCGTTCTTCGACGCACACCAAGATCTCATCTCGGCACTCCCGGTGTTCAACCTGTATAACGCCGAATGGCCGATCTATGCTCAGCAGCTCAACTCGCCGCCGGCAAAGTTCGTGCGCGATGGGGCCGGTTCGACCGGTGCCGTGATCGACTCGATCGCGTCGCTCGGCACCGTCATTTCGGGCTCGCACATCGAACGCAGCGTGATCGGGCCCTGGGTGACGATCGAGTCGGCGACCGTGACCGATGCCGTGGTCTTTGAGCGCACTCTCATCGGCGCCGGCGCTGTCGTGCGGCGGGCTATTCTCGACAAAGAAGTCGTTGTCGCGCCCGGCGCCCAGGTGGGCGTCGATCACGATGCCGATCGCGCCCGTGGCCTGACCGTCACCGAGACCGGCATTACTGTCGCAGGCAAGGGCGTGCACATCAGCTGATCCGCCTGCGAACCTGAGGAGCACCGCCATGGCACGCTTCCTCGTGGTGCTCGATGTCGATTCGACGCTCATCGAACAAGAAGTCATCGAGCTGCTCGCCGAAGAAGCCGGCAGCCTCGACGACGTCGCCCAGATCACGGCGCGGGCGATGGCGGGCGAGCTCGACTTTGGCCGCTCCCTCGTCGAGCGCGTCGCGACGCTCGAAGGCCTCGACGCAGCAGCACTCGAGCGGGTGTCGGCCCGCGTCACACTCACTCGGGGGGCGGGTGAACTCGTGGCGGGCATCCACGCCGCCGGAGGGGTCGTTGCCGTCGTCTCAGGAGGCTTCCACGAGCTCCTTGATCCGCTGGCCGCTGAACTCGGCCTCGACGCTCACCGCGCCAACCGCCTTGAGGTGATCGACAGCACGTTGACCGGGCGAACCACGGGTGACGTCATTGACGCTGCGGCGAAGCGGGATGCCCTGCTCGAGTGGGCGCACCGCTTCGGGGTGCCCCTCACCCGCACGGTGGCGGTCGGAGACGGAGCAAACGACCTCGCCATGATGCAGGCTGCCGCGCTGTCGATCGCGTTTGATGCGAAGCCGCTTGTGCGGGACGCGGCGCATCTGTGCTTGCCTGAGCGTGATCTCGCCGCGGTGCTCGGAGTACTCGGCGTTTAGTGCCCCATGCCGAGGCCGCCGTCGACGGGAATCACGGCTCCGCTGATGTACGCGGCGTCATCGCTCGCGAGCCACGTGACGACTCGGGCGACCTCGGTGGCCGTGGCGAAGCGCCCGGCGGGAATCGACTGCTGGTAGGCCTTCTGCTGATCCTCGGGCAACGCGGCCGTCATGTCGGTCTCGATGAACCCGGGAGCGACGACGTTCGCAGTGATGCCGCGGCCGCCGAGCTCACGCGTGAGTGAGCGCGCCATTCCGACGAGGGCCGACTTCGAGGCGCTGTAGTTCACCTGGCCGGCCGAGCCGAAGAGCCCGACGACGCTCGAGATGAGAATGATCCGGCCGAAACGCGCCTTGAGCATCCCTTTCGACGCGCGCTTGACCGTGCGAAACGCGCCCGTGAGGTTCGTGTCAATGACGTCAGTGAAATCGTCGTCACTCATGCGCATGAGCAACATGTCACGCGTGATGCCGGCGTTGGCCACCACGACCTCCACGGGGCCCAGTTCTGCCTCGACCGTCGTGAACGCTGCGTCGAGCGACGCGGAGTCGGTGACGTCGGCCTGAACCGTGAGCGACCCCGCGGGTCCGCTGCCCGAACGGGCGGTGACGGCCACCCGATGGCCCTGGGCGATGAACTCTTCGGCGATCGAGAATCCGATGCCGCGGTTGCCGCCGGTGACGAGAACGGTGCGCTGAATGGGCGTCTGTGGGCTCATGGCTCCCCAGCATATGCGCAACGTCGGAGGCTACGATTCTTGCGTGCCGAACCCGCCCAACCGCGCTATCACAAGCGTGCCGATGTCTCCCGATGAGGAGCGCAACGCACGCATGGTGAAGTACTCAATCGCCATGGGGATCCGCATGGTGTGCATCGCGGCGTGCTTCTTCGTACCGGGCTGGTGGCTGCTCATTCCGGCCCTGGGTGCGATCGTTCTGCCGTACTTTGCCGTCATCGCCGCGAACACGGTCGTGAATCGAACCGGGCCGGCGGTCGAGCGCCCCGGCGCAATGCTCCCTTACGTCTCGCGTGACGGGGCGTCGTGATCGATCTGCCCGGTGCGATCAGCAGCACACGCTGCTCTCGGAGTGGGTGCCGTGAGAAGGCCGACTGGGCCGTCAACTGGCGCAACCCGCGCATTCATGGGCCGGAGCGCGTGAAGGTTTGGCTCGCGTGCAACGAGCATCGCGACTTCCTTTACGACTACGTGGCCGCTCGAAACTTCCCCGTGACGATCACGCCCGCTGGTGTGGTCGTCGAGCGCATTCCTGACGCGGCAGACTAGCGGGCAATGAGCATCCTCTCGTTGGCGCTGACGCGACGCTGGCTCGGCTGGCTAGCGTTCACGACGGTGTTTGCGATCGTGTGCGTGTTGCTGGCTCAGTGGCAGTGGGCCCGCCGCCTCGAAGTCGTCGCCGAGATGCGCGTGATCGCTGAGAACTGGGATGCCCCGCCGGTGCCTCTCACCGAGGTTGTGCCTCCCGGCTCAGACCTCGACCCGGATCGAGAGTGGACCCCGGTCGTTCTCGAGGGCGAATACGCTCGCGACGACGAGCTTCTCGTGCGCAACCGCCCCCTCAACGCCCGTCCCGGGTTCGAAGTGCTCACCCCGCTTGTTCTCGACTCGGGCGAGGTCTTCATCGTGAACCGCGGCTGGCTGCCGGTCGGTTCGGAACAAGACTCTCCCGACGTCGTGCCGGCCGCCCCCGCCGGTCGCGTCGAGGTCGTCGTGCGTCTCAAGCCCGGTGAGCCGACGATCGCCGGACGCGGTGCCCCCGAGGGCCAGATCGCGACCATTCACTTGCCCGAGCTCGATGAGCGGCTCGGCGGTGACGTCGTGACCGGCGCATATGGCCTCCTCGATAGCGAGACACCCGCCCCGCCCGAACGCCCCACCGCCGCTATCCGACCGGTGAACGACGAGGGGCCCCACCTCAGCTACACCTTCCAGTGGTACCTCTTCGCGCTGCTCGGTTTCGTCGGATTCGGGTGGGCTCTCCGCCAAGAGCACCGCACCGCGCGTGCGGCTGAGAAGGGTGAGGTTCTGCCCGCACCGCGACGCAGCCTCGACTCTGAGGTCGAGGACGCGATTCTGGATGCTCGCGAACGCTGAGCGGGCATCCCACCGCCCTGACGCCCTCGCGCCGACCGGCCGCTGTTAGGCGAGCGAGATGAGTTCGGCGTAGTCGGCTGTCCAGAGGTCTTCGACGCCGTCGGGCATGATCAGCACGCGTTCGGGGTTGAGCGCTTCGACGGCTCCCTCGTCGTGGCTGACGAGAATGACGGCGCCCGCGTAGTTGGCGAGCGCGCCGAGGATTTCTTCGCGGCTGGCTGGGTCGAGGTTGTTCGTGGGCTCATCGAGCAACAGCAGGTTCGCTTTCGAGACGACGAGGGTCGCGAGGGACAAGCGGGTCTTCTCTCCGCCGGAGAGCACGCCGGCGGGCTTTTGCACGTCGTCGCCGACGAACAAGAACGAGCCGAGCACGCTGCGCGCTTCGCGCTCGGTGATCGCGTCGCTCGCGCTCATCATGTTCTCGAGCACACTGCGCTTGACATCAAGCGTTTCGTGCTCTTGTGCGTAGTAGCCTACCCGCAGACCGTGGCCGGGCTCAAGCACGCCAGTGTCAGGGGCATCGACGCCCGCGAGGATTCGCAACAGGGTCGTCTTGCCGGCGCCATTGAGGCCGAGAATGACGACGCGCGAGCCCTTATCGACGGCAAGGTCAACGGCCGTAAAGATCTCGAGCGAGCCGTAGCTTTTCGACAGGTTTCGCGCCTGCAGCGGCGTCTTGCCGACGGGTGCCGGCTCGGGAAACCGCAGTTTCGCGACCCGGTCGGCCACGCGCACGTCATCAAGCCCAGCGAGCATCTTCTCGGCACGCGCGACCATCTGATGGGCGCTTGCTGCCTTGCTCGCTTTCGCACCGAATCGCGCAGCCTGCAGTTGCAGGGCCGTGGCCTTCTTCTCGACGTTGACGCGCTCTTTCTTGCGGCGTTCTTCGTCGGCCTCGCGCTGGCGCAGATAGTTCTTCCAGCCCATGTTGTAGATGTCGATCACCTGGCGATTGGCATCGAGATAGAAGACGCGATTGACGGTCTCTTCCACGAGCTGAACGTCGTGGCTGATGACGATGAAGCCGCCCTGGTACTGCTTCAAGAACTCACGCAGCCACACGACCGAGTCGGCGTCGAGGTGGTTCGTTGGCTCGTCGAGAATCATCGTCTCGGCATCGCTGAACAGGATG
>CAYWZI010000173.1:0-4792 GCA_964462815.1 uncultured Microbacteriaceae bacterium | reverse complement strand
ACTCCGGGTCGACCGCCATCAGCCGGTTCGCCGCGCGCTGCCACAGGCGCTGCCATTTCTCGGCCTCGGCGCGCCAGAATTGGGCCTGGCGCGCCTGCTCTTGAATCTGGATGCGGAGATCGTCGGTCATGGCTTGGCTCCTGTCAGATAAGTCATCCGCTCCAACACCCCGATAGGGTCGGTGGTCTCCCCAAAGCCAGCACGAGCAGCAGCAGCATAAGCAGCAGCAGCAGCAGCAGCAGCAGCATCAGCAGCATCAGCAGCATAAGCAGCAGCACGAGCAGCAGCATCAGCAACATCAACAGCAGCATCAGCAACATCAACAGCAGCATCAGCAGCAGCATCAGAAGCACGAGCAGCAGCATCAGCAGCAGCAGCCGTCTTTTCGCGGCACATGCTTTGCCACTCAGCCCCAAAGCCATTCCCGTCTGCGATGGGCTGCAGATGCGGCAGCACCACGCTCCACATCCAGTCCATCAAGATCGCAAGGCGCTCTTGCTCTTGTGCCCGACCAGTTCCCGGCATGTCGGGAATGAGAGCCTTGTAGCGCAAGCTGTTACGCATCTCGGTTGGCATGGCGTCTTGCAGGCCGATTGCGGCCCTGCCCAAGACCTCAGACATGCAGGCAGGGATATCGTCGGTCAGTTTGCCAGACATCGCTAGATTGATAGCGGCCAGAGTGCAGGCGCTTTGTTTATTACCCAAGCCTTTCGGCAGGGTGTGGGTCGCAAGGTAAGCCTCAAGATTGAGGCGGTGGTCTGTGGTGTAGTCGGTCATGGCTTGGCTCCTGTCAGGGCCTCGAGCGCGGCGCGTGCTTCTTTCATGTGGTATTCTATCCAAATAATCATTCTCTCGCCTTCAATTGGTCCCCTCGCTACAGACTCAAGGACCAGCGACTGTGCCTCCGCCTTCTTTAAAGCACCCCGCAGCCTCTCGATCTCGGCGGCTTGGGCTTCGATGCGGTCGGCGTGCAGTTTGGTCAGGGACTGTGGGTAGTGCCCGCAATCTGGGTGGTGCTTCCTCTCGCCCCCGTGGAAGCTCTTGCATCCTGCTTCACATGGGCCGTCATACAGATCGTCAGTCATCGCGACCATCCTCAATGCGCTTCAAGATCAGATGCGCGCGCAAATACTTAGTTTGCAGCCGCTTGTGCTCGGCCTCGGTCAAGGGGTGGTCATGCTTTGATCCCATGCCGTGGCGGCGGTTATGCAATGCGTCATCCAGCGCGCAATACACTTCCCATGCTTCGGCTGCGGTGAGTTTAATTGCCATCCTTCTGGGCTCCTGTCAGTTCTGCGAGGGTGGCAATAGCACGGGCGCGATCAACAGGGTGAGACAGCGCAGAGATGCCATACTGTTCAGTCATGTAGGCAGACGCAGCATCAAGAGTGTTTTCCACCGCCTTCGCCATCACACCCCGCAGCCTCTCGATCTCGGCGGCTTGGGCTTCTATGCGGGCCTCGTGCAGCTTGCGCTCTGCTTCCATCGCGGACGCATAACCGCGCTGCTCTGCGTAGAAGATTACAGCTTCTCGATCTGATAGAACTTCACTCATCCTTGCCTCCTGTCAGTTCTGCGAGGGTGGTGCGGCGTGGCTTCCAACCACAGCGGCAGCCATCAGGTGTTTTAAGTTCGTAAAGGCACCACGGGCAGACCATGCCGCCTGAACACACGGGGCAAGGGCCGAGTTTGATACGAGTTGGCTTGGCGTTATTTCCGCCCCAATCCATCCCAGCAGGCGTTTTCCCCGTGCCTGAGCACTGCCAACAGTCACTCATCCTTGCCTCCTTTTCGGATGGCTGTGCGGATGGCATCACAAGGGCCTTCGCTGGGAAGCCTCATTTCATTCTCCCATGCGTAAAAACGCAAAGCCTCCACCGCCTTCGCCAAATCCCCCCGCAGCCTCTCGATCTCGGCGGCTTGGGCTTTGATCTGATCCTGCGCCTTCGCCAGCTTGGCCTCTGCCGTTTTTGCTCGCTGATAGTTTGCTTGCGATGCGTCAGCCCACTCAGAGCAAGCCCTCTCCAGTTCTTCGATGCGGTCGGCCACTGCCTTTACGGCTTCGTCAGTCATCACACATCCTCCTTTCAGCATCTGAGCGCAGTTCTTGGAGAAAACCAGCAATCTTGTGCGCTAGATATATGTGGACCTCTGATTCTGTATGATCCATCCCCCAATCAGGCATCCATCCGCGCGCTTTCTCACGATAAGAAGCATTGGGAGCGTAACCAGAGATAGAAATTGACATGGTGTATGTATTTCCATCAACAACTACGTCCACACTAAGATCAGTGCTGTAGTGTTTAGACGGTAATGGCTCAATAAATACCTCAGAAACTACGATGTCATTCATGGCTTGGCTCCTGTCAGGGCTTCTCTAGCAAGTCGCTGCGTGCCTTCGTGTGCATACCTCAGCGTGAGTTCGGAGTGTTCGGGGTTAGTAAAAAACTCGGATGCCTTCTCGATCCTATCTAGATAAGACCTCAGCCTCTCGATCTCGGCGGATTGGGCCTTGATTGTGTTGATAATTTCATCGACGGTGCCATAATGCACATTATTCCGAATAACATATCTACTCATTTTTTTCTCCTGTCAGATAAGTCATCCGCTCCAACACCCCGATAGGGTCGGTGGTCTCCCCAAAGCCAGCACGAGCAGCAGCAGCATAAGCAGCAGCAGCAGCAGCAGCAGCAGCATCAGCAGCATCAGCAGCATAAGCAGCAGCACGAGCAGCAGCATCAGCAACATCAACAGCAGCATCAGCAACATCAACAGCAGCATCAGCAGCAGCATCAGAAGCACGAGCAGCAGCATAAGCAGCAGCACGAGCAGCAGTAGCCGTCTTTTCGCAACACATGCTTTTCCACTCAGCCCCAAAGCCATGTTCATCTGCAATGGATTGGACTTGCGGCAGAACCACGCTCCACACCCATTCCATCAAGATTGCAAAACGCTCTTGCTCTTGCGCCCGACCGGTTCCGGGCATTTCAGGGATAAGCGACTTGTAACGCGCGCTGTTACGCATCTCGGTTGGCATTGCATCTTGTAGGGCGATGGCAGCTTTGCCCAAAACCTCAGACATGCAGGCAGGGATATCGTCGGTCAACTCGCCAGACATCGCAAGATTGATAGCGGCCAGAGTGCAGGCGCTTCCCCTATCGCCCAAGCCTTTTGGCAGGGTGTGGGTCGCAAGGTAAGCCTCAAGATTGAGGCGGTGGTCTGTGGTGTAGTCGGTCATGGCTTGGCTCCTGTCAAGACTGAGAGCGCGGCGCGGGCTTCTTTCATGTGATATTTTATCCAACTAGTCATACTCTCCCCTTCCATTGGCCCCCTCGCTACAGACTCAAGGACCAGCTGCTGTGACTCCGCCTTCGCCAGATCACCCCGCAGCCTCTTGATCTCGGCGGCTTGGGCTTCGATGCGGTCGGCCATTGCCATTACGGCTTCGTCAGTCATCACACATCCTCCCGAGGTGCGGGCTTGCCGCGAAAAACCCAGTGAATTGCATGCAAGCCCGGATATGTGGCTTCCATCCAAATTTTACGGTCGAAGTCATATCTCTCCCACCCATGCGGCCACTTCGCCAGCGCGATGCGCTCGTGATCCTCCAGAAGGCCGAAAGAGACGCGGTTCGTTGTCGGATTGAAAGCCATCACACATCCTCCTTGAAATAGCTGACCACGCCATCCACGATCTCGCGGCGGATGACGGCGATGCGGTTTGCAAGAGCCGTTCTGTCTGCCGCTTCTCTTGATTGATGCCATACAACACTGCCATCTTTATAATCATTGCACCAACGCACCGGATTCATAGGCTCGGGCTTGATGCGGAAGGCATTTTGTGCGCCATCCCAAAAAGGATTGTATGTGCAATCCTTAATATGAGGCTCATCATTCCATTCTTTATGGTCTACATCCCAGTATTGGATTTGCAGACCCTTGTGCCACGCAAGCAGAAGCAAGCCCTGCTCCTCGTCTTTGAGGGCATCCCAGATGCGCTTGTCTGAGTTCAGAAATTTCATCTCACTTCTCCTCTCTTTTCCACTTGCGAAAAACAGCCCGGAAAGCCTCGATCACGGCGCGTTCGACTTCTTCCTCGGTGATCATGCGTCACCCCCTTCCTTCTTCCAGAGGCACTCGGCTTCTACCCGATACATGTGCCCGTCGATCTCAGTTAGGAATTGATAGAGCGCCCCGACCTTCGCATCCGGCTCGTGACCGAGCGACCTTTCCATTGCGGCATGCCCCGCGACATCAAGTCGGACACTGTTGATAAGGGCGGCCTCAAGGTTTTGATTGACGATCATCCATTCTCCTCCAGTTTCGCGATCCGCGCGCGCAGGCTTTTGATCTCGGTGAAAAGGTCGATGTAGAACTGAGCATCTGCCTGCCCCGGAAAGCCCAGCTCCCTAGCCAAAGCGGCAGCCTTATCCTCAAGGCTCTCCGGTTCAGGCTCAGGCCACCGATACGGCCCTCTGTTGCGACGCCACTTCAGCAGGCTCATTTCATCTCCTCCGGTGGGTTCCATTTCCAGTATGGCGGCGTGAAATATCCAGGGTTTTCGCTCTGCATGGCCGGTTGACGATCTCTGGCGCAATGAATGCACTCTTCCTTGCCATCCGGCCACCTGAGAAACTCAATGCATTTGTGAGCCACACAAACAATCACGCCAGATTTGTCTTTCCCATATCTGCCGATGCGCTGAGGAAATGCGGGGTTCGCCAAGTAAGTCATTTACCCGATCCTCACAGCTTCCGACCGCTTCCCCAGCCACTTCATCGCCTGCACGATGT
>CAYWZI010000172.1:0-4797 GCA_964462815.1 uncultured Microbacteriaceae bacterium | reverse complement strand
GTCAGGGGCGATGTCGAGCCAGGCCGTCCAGCCGACGTTGTAGCTCACCTGGTGCAAACCCATGAGTTCCACAACAGCGACGAACTCGTCCATGGCGTGGCCGGGCGAGATCACGACAACACGCGTCGCGGGCTCCGAGCACAGTTGCTCGAACGGCACCTCTTCGCTGACGGCGCCGAGGGCTCCGTCAGGAAACCATCCCGTATAGCGATAGAGGCCTGTCTCGTCTTCGACGGCATAGTTCGCGTGCTTCAAATGCGGTCGGATGCGCATGAGCACTTCAGTCGGGTCGAAGGTCTCGACGTGGTGACGTCGGTAGCCCATCGGAGCATCGGGGTCGCGCTTGAGCAGAATGGCGCCGTTCGACGAGACCACGTAGGTGGGCGTGATGTCGAGCCGGTCGAGCACCGGCAACGTCATGGCAACCGATCGACCGGTCGAGAGCATCACTTCATGACCCGCATCGCGCAAGCGGTGCACGTGCGTCACGACCTCGGGCGGGAGAGTGCCGTCTTCGTGCAGAACAGTGCCGTCGATGTCGAGGGCGATGAGTTTGCGCGGTGAAGTCACGACGGCACCTCCAGCGTCTGAAGGCCCCGCAGGTACGGCCGCAACGGTTCGGGCACGACAACAGAACCGTCGGCACGCTGGTGCGTCTCGAGCATAGCGACGAGCCACCTCGTGGTGGCGAGCGTGCCGTTGAGCGTTGCGACAGGTGAGGTCTTGCCGCCGTCGCCGCGGTGGCGCGTGTCGAGCCGTCGGGCTTGGTAGGTCGTGCAATTGCTCGTGCTCGTTAGTTCGCGATACGCGCCTTGCGTGGGCACCCAGGCCTCGACGTCGAACTTGCGCGCGGCGCTCGACCCGAGGTCGCCGGCGGCGGTGTCGATGACGCGGTAGGCGAGACCCAGCGAGGTGAGCATGCCTTCTTGCAGCGCCAGCAGGCGCTCGTGCTCTGCCTCGGCGTCTGCTGGGTCGATGTAGCTGAACATCTCAAGCTTCTGAAACTGGTGAACGCGAATGATGCCCTTGGTGTCTTTGCCATAACTGCCGGCCTCGCGGCGGTAGCACGTCGACCACCCCGCGTAGCGCAGAGGGCCGTTCGAGACGTCGATGATCTCGTCGGCGTGGTACCCCGCAAGGGCCACCTCGCTCGTGCCAGTCAAGTAGAGCTCGTCGGCCGGCAAATAGTAGATCTCGTCTGCGTGTGCGCCGAGAAAGCCTGTGCCGCTCATGATTTCTGGCTTGACGAGCGTGGGAGTAATGAGCGGAGTGAACCTGGCGTCGAGCGCCGTGTCGAGCGCGTAGTTCATGAGAGCGAGCTCGAGCCGAGCGCCGACGCCCGTCAGAAAGTAAAACCGCGAACCCGACACCTTGACCCCGCGAGGCATGTCGATGGCCTGCAGCAGCTCGCCAATGGCGAGGTGGTCGCGCGGCTCGAAGTCGAACGTCGGCTTCGTGCCGACTTCGCGCAGCGTCACGAAGTCGTCTTCACCCCCCGGAGGGACGCCGTCGATGATGACGTTCTGGATGCTCCCGACAACCTGCTCGAAGCGAGCCTCAGCCTCAGCGGCCTCGGCCTGGGCAGCCTTGACGTCGGCTGCGAGCTGTTGGGCCTGCGCGACGAGCGCAGCTTTCTCGTCTTTCTGGGCCGCGGCGACGGTCTTGCCGAAGGCGTTCTGCTCGGCACGCAGGGTCTCGAAAGCGGCGATTGCTGCGCGACGAGCAGAATCAGCGGCGATAGCGTCGTCGACGAGTTCGACACTCGCCTGCCGAGCCTGCTGAGAGCGGCGAACAACGTCGGGGGCATCACGCAGCAACTGGGGGTCGATCACGGCTCTAGTCTGTCACGCGCCCGTTTGCGCAGGGGCTCGTCTGGCTCTGGGCCCGATGCTCTACTCTGACCGCATGAGCACCCCCGGTGTGGCGATGCAGCGCGACGGCCTCGCCGCCCATCGCGACCGCGCGGCGGTCATCGTCAACCCGATCAAGATCGATGTTGCTGCGCTGCGGACGGCGGTCGAGGCACTCGAGGCCGACACGGGGTGGGGCTCTTCGCTCTGGCTCGAAACGAGCGTCGACGACCCCGGTCAGGGTCGCGCTCGAGCGGCGATCGACGCTCGCGTCACCATCGTCATCGCCGCGGGAGGCGATGGCACCGTGCGGGCCGTCGCCGAGGGAATGCTCGACTCGGGAATTCCGATGGTGCTCATTCCCTCGGGCACCGGCAACCTGCTGGCCCGCAACCTCGGCCTGTCACTCGGCAGAGTAAGCGACGCCATGAGCACGGCCGCCTCGGGGGTTGACCAGGCAATCGACGTCGGCATCGCCGAGCTGACCCGCGACGACGGCCGCGTCGAGCGCCATGCCTTCGTCGTCATGATCGGAATTGGCCTGGACGCCAAAATGATCGCGGCCACTAATCCGCAGTTGAAGAAGCGCGTGGGCTGGCTCGCCTACGTCGAGGCGACCGCTCGCATCGTGCGCGATGTCAACACCGTGCGACTGCGCTATTCGCTCGACGGCTCTCCCGAACGATCGACGACCGTGCACACGCTCCTGATCGGCAACTGCGGAGCCCTGCCCGGCGGCGTGCTGATTCTGCCCGATGCTCAGATCGACGACGGCCTGCTCGACGTCGTTGCCATGCGCCCCAAGAACCTGTGGGGGTGGATGCGCGTGAGCTACGCCGTGGTCTGGGAGAACGGCGTCTTGCAGAAGAGCAAAATCGGCAAGCGCATTCTCGCCGCCGATAAGCGAGTGCGCGCGCTGCGCTACTTCCAGGGTCGCCACATGACACTCGCTTTCGAGCGGCCGGAAGAGTTCGAGATCGACGGCGAGGCTATGGGTCTCGTCACGCGCCTCGACGTGCGCGCGGCGCCGGCGTCGCTCATCGTGCGCGTACCGCGCGACTGATCGACTGGGTCGCCACGACGAGCGCTATGACGCGTCGGGCTCGCCCGTGAGGATCGCGCGCAGCCAGTCGCGAGCATCCGTGAAGATGTCATCGCCGTATTGCGAGACGACCTCGATCTGGCGGGCATCTGCGCGGGGGTACGAGCCGAGGAAGATGACGTTGGGGCTGAAACGCCGCAGGCCCAGCAGGGCGTCGGCGACGCGCTCGTCGTGCACGTGTCCGTCGAGATCGATGACGAAGCGGTAGCGGCCGAGGGCGTCGCCAATGGGGCGCGACTCGATCAAGCTCATGTTGACGCCCCGGGTCGCGAACTGCTCGAGCATTTCGAGCAAGCGGCCGGGCGCGTCATCGGGCAGCTCGGCGATGACGCTCGTCTTGTCGGCGCCGGTGCGCGCGGGAAGCTCACGGCTGCGACTCACGAGCACGAAGCGCGTCACGGCGTTGGGGTTGTCGCCGATCGGCCCGGCGAGCTCGACGAGGTCATGCAGGTCGGTGATGCCCGGCGGGGCAATTGCGGCCTGCGCGGCCGAGTCGGCGTCGAGCAAGCTCACGGGCGCGGCGACGTTCGATGCCGCCGGAATGTGACCGTGGGTGGGCAGCGCGCTTTCGAGATGCCGCCGGCACTGCGCGTAGGCGACGGGATGCGCGGCGATCACGCGCACGTCATCCAGAGTCGTTCCGGGTCGAGCCACCAGCACGAAGTTCACGGGCACCAGGTATTCGCCAATGATGCGCAAACCGGGGATCGTCGCGAGGGCATCCTGTGTCGCACTGACCCCACCCTCGACCGAGTTCTCGACGGCGATCATGGCTCCGATGCTGCGACCGGTGATGACGTCATCAAGTGCTTCGCCCACGTTGCTGACACTGCGCCACTCGGCACCGGCCGCCTCGGGCACTTGGCCCAGCGCGTGCCACGTAAAGGTTCCGGCCGGGCCGAGATAGCTGTAGACCCGGCTCGAGTCGGGATGCGCGCTCATGCTCGGCAGTCTATTGCCGAGCATCCACCCGCCCTGCTCGCACCGCCCGGTGGTTGGATGGGCACATGAGCCGCGCCGGAACACCCGCCCAGCCCGCCGACCTCGTTGACCTCGCCGCGCTGCTCGCGGCGTATGCCGACCGCGTGCCCGACCTCGACGACCCGGCGCAGCGCGTCGTGTTCGGCACGAGCGGGCACCGCGGCTCGAGTCTTGACGGCGCGTTCAGCGACACGCACATCGCTGCGATCACTCAAGCGATCGTCGAGTACCGCGCCGCGCAGGGCACGACGGGCCCGATCTTCGTGGGCGCCGATACACATGCGTTGAGTGCACCCGCGATGCAGACGGCGCTCGAAGTGCTCGCCGCCAACGGAGTCACGGCCCTCATCGACACGCACGACGACTTCGTGCCGACGCCGGCTCTCAGCCACGCGATCATTCGGTACAACCGCACCGCCTCGGCGATGAGCGACGGCATCGTCATCACCCCGAGCCACAACCCTCCGCGCGACGGCGGCTTCAAGTACAACCCGCCGCACGGCGGTCCGGCCGACAGTGACGCGACCACCGCGATCGCCGCACGCGCGAACGAGCTCATCGCCGGAGGCAACCGCGAGGTGCGCAGGCAGACCCAGCTCACGGCCGAGCGGTACGACTACCGCGAGCACTACGTGACCGATCTGGCGAGCATCCTTGACCTCGATGCTGTTCGGGCGAGCGGACTGCGCATCGGGGCCGACCCCCTCGGCGGCGCGAGCGTCAACTACTGGGCGCTCATCGCCGAGCGGTACGGGCTTGACTTGACTGTCGTCAACCCAAGCGTCGACCCGCAGTGGGCCTTCATGACGCTCGACTGGGACGAGAAGATTCGCATGGACCCGTCGAGCCCCAGTGCCATGGCGA
>CAYWZI010000171.1:0-4811 GCA_964462815.1 uncultured Microbacteriaceae bacterium | reverse complement strand
TCCTGCGCCGTTCGCGATGTGGGCATCGATCATCTGCCGGAAGTCCATGCGGTATACGTGGTCGGCGCCCACCACCACCACGATGTCGGGCTTTTCGTCACGAATGAGGTTGAGGCTCTGGAAAATCGCGTCTGCCGAGCCGGAGAACCAGCGCTTGCCCAACCGCTGCTGTGCCGGAACCGACGCAACGTAGGAGTTGAGCATGCCGCTGAGCCGCCAGACCTGGCTGACATGCCGGTCGAGGGAGTGGCTGTTGTACTGCGTGAGCACGACGATCTGGCGGAGCCCCGAGTTAATGAGGTTCGAGAGAGCGAAATCGATCAATCGGTAGCCGCCGGCGAAGGGCACACCGGGTTTGGCGCGGTCGACCGTCAGGGGCATCAGGCGCTTCCCCTCACCGCCTGCCAGCACAATTCCGAAGATCTTGGGAGTCGACATGGCCCCACACTAGGCGAGCAGCGCGTGCAGGGGGAGAGGCGGGGCTGTACTACCGTCAACTCATGCGTGTCGATGTCATCAGCCGTGAATACCCGCCCGAGGTCTACGGGGGTGCGGGAGTACATGTCGCCGAACTCGTTCGAGCCCTGCGACAGTCGCTCGACGTGCGCGTGCGATGCTTCGGCGCTCCGCGCAACGAGGCCGACACGCACGCCTACCTGGTTCCGGGCACGCTGAGTTCGGCGAATCCGGCGCTTGCGACCCTTGGCGTTGACCTGGCCATTGCCGATGACGTCGACGGTGCCGACCTCGTGCACTCGCACACCTGGTACGCCAACGCCGCCGGGCAGCTGGCACAACTGCTGCACGGAATTCCGCACGTCGTGACCGCCCACAGTCTTGAGCCGCTCCGGCCCTGGAAGGCCGAGCAGCTGGGTGGCGGCTATCGCGTCTCGCGGTGGATCGAGAAGAACGCCTTCGAGTCAGCCGACGCCGTGATCGCCGTCAGCGAAGGCATGCGTCGCGACATTCTGCGGTGCTACCCCGACATCGATGAGTCACGCGTCACGGTCATTCACAACGGCATCGACCTCGAGCGTTGGCAGCGCGTGATCGACCATGACGCGGTGCGATCTCTGGGCATCGACCCCGACCGTCCTTCCGTCGTCTTCGTGGGCAGGATCACGCGGCAGAAAGGCTTGCCCTACTTGCTGCAGGCCGCGCGTCAGTTGCCGCCCGAGGTGCAGTTGATTTTGTGCGCGGGCGCGCCCGACACCCCCGAGATTCTGCGAGAAGTGCAGCACGGCGTTGCGGCTCTGCAGGCAGAGCGCACCGGGGTCGTCTGGATCGAGCGCATGCTGTCGCCGCTCGAGTTGTCGGCGGTGCTCTCCAGTGCGACGACGTTCGTCTGCCCGAGCGTTTACGAGCCACTGGGCATCGTGAATCTCGAGGCCATGGCCTGTGGCGTCGCGGTGGTCGGCACTGATACGGGAGGAATTCCCGAAGTGGTGGACGACGGCATCACCGGGCGACTCGTGCCGATCGATCAAGTACACGATGGCTCGGGCACGCCCCTTGACCCCGAGCGCTTCATCGCCGATTTGGCGGCCGTTCTGCGTGAAGTGGTGTCTGACCCCGACGCGGCGCGCGACATGGGAGCAGAGGGGCGCAGACGGGCCGAGCAGATGTTCTCGTGGGAGACAATTGCGGCCCGTACGAGCGAGCTTTATGCGGGTCTGCTCGTCTGATCGACCCCGCGCTGGTGCTCTACGCTAAAGGGATCATGGCCAGCGTTCTTCAGTTCGACACCGTTTCTCTGACGCGTGAGGGCACGCGCATTCTCGACCAGGTTTCGTGGCAGGTGAACTCCGACGAGCGGTGGGTCGTGCTCGGCCCGAACGGCGCTGGCAAGACCACTCTGCTGCAACTCGCCGCGTCTCTCATGCACCCGACATCGGGCACCGCGGTCGTCCTTGACGAGCGGCTTGGCTCGACCGATGTCTTCGAACTACGACCCCGCATTGGGTTTGCGTCGAGCGCCCTTGCGCGGCGCATCCCCGGAAACGAGCGCGTTATCGATGTCGTCATGACGAGCGCGCACGCGGTTACCGGCCGGTGGAATGAGCAGTACGACGAGGTGGATGTTCGCCGTGCCCAGCGCGTATTGCGCGAGTGGCACCTCGACGAGTTTTCTGACCGACTCTTCGGCACGTTGAGCGATGGTGAGCAGAAGCGCGTGCAGATCGCGCGGGCGATCATGACCGACCCCGAGTTGCTGCTGCTCGACGAGCCGGCCGCGAGCCTCGACCTCGGAGCACGAGAAGAGTTGCTGCAGTTGCTCGGTGCGTATGCGAGCGAACCGAGTTCACCGGCCATGGTCATGGTGACCCACCACGTCGAAGAGATTCCCCCCGGGTTCACGCACGCCATGCTGTTGCGCGAAGGGCGCGTCGCTGCCTCGGGCCCGCTCACCGAGGTCATCACGGCCGCCAACCTGAGCCTCACCTTCGGGCTTTCGCTTGCGGTGTCGCACGACGACGGCCGGTACACCGCGCGCGCTCGCTGAGCGCCGCTGTTCGGCCGGCCCTCTGCTATTCTCGATAGCTGGGCCTGACGGGCCCGTCATCGTGCCCGGCGACCTCTTGCCGGAGCTGCGGCCATCGACTTCCCAAGGAATCTGTTCATGAAGACTGACATTCACCCCGAGTACGCCGCGGTTGTGTTCCGTGACCTCGCGTCGGGCGAGACCTTCCTCACCCGTTCGACCGTGACGAGCGAGAAGACGATCGAGCTCGACGGCGTGACCTACCCGGTCATCGACGTGGAAATCTCGTCGGCTTCGCACCCGTTCTACACGGGCAAGCAGCGCATCATGGACTCGGCCGGTCGCGTCGAGAAGTTCAACCAGCGCTTCAAGGGGTTCGGCAACTAGAGCTCAACATCATCACGAACGGCCTCGCCTCTCGGCGGGGCCGTTCGTCGTTGCTGAGGGTAGGGTGCTGCACTGCGCACGGGGACGAGCCTTTGTCAGTGCCGCACGGGCCAACCTCGGTCGGCCGTGAAGGTGTGATCGCGCTGGGTGCGCATGTAGTCCTCGAAACTGCTGGCCTGTTGCTCGTGCCACCCGGCCTGTGCCGTGTGCAGCGCGTCGAGCGTCGCGGGCAAGGCGGCCGCGTGCTGCTCGGCGATCGCGCGGGCCACGAGCCCGGCTGCGATCGCGTCGACGCCCGCGTCATGGGCTCCGTCGAGGGCGACACCGTAGTGGGCCGCGGCGGCCTCGAGCGTCTGCTCGCCCTTGCGGTAGCGGTCCACGGCCTTGTCGATGACGAGCGGGTCGATGACGGGAGCCGGGTCGACGAGAGGCGCGACACCGTGCCGAACGGCCTCAGACGCGAGCAGTGAGAGGTCGTAGGGGGCGTTGTAGACCACGAGCGGAGTTCCGCGGTCGAGCACTGCACGCAGCTCAGCAATGATCTCGTGAACAACCTCGGCGGCGGGGCGACCCTCGGCGCGAGCACGCTCGGTGCTGATGCCGTGGACGGCTGCGGCCGCTTCCGGGATCTCGACTCCGGGGTCGGCGAGCCAGTCGCGGCGCGACACGAGCGCGCCGGAGGCGTCGAGCACGGCCACACAGGCGGTGACGATGCGGGCGGTGCGGACATCCACCCCCGTCGTTTCGAGGTCAAAGACGGCGAGGTCGGTCTGCAGGAGGCTCACGCGCTCAGCCTAGGCCGGTGCCCTGACGTCGGTGGCTGCCGCGCCGGAGTCACCAACGTGCAACCAATAGAAGCTCTGTGTACCCAGGGTGAGGGTGAGGTTCCCGTCGTCGCCCACCGACGGAAACGGTGCGCCGCCAAACAGATCGTGCAACGGCGCCCCGTCGAGCCCGGAGGCGGTGATCGTCGCCGAGACCGGGTTGTGTGCGAATGAGAAGACGCACAGGATTCGCTCGGGCGCATCGCCGAGATGGCTTCCGGTGCCGGCGTACTCGCGTACGAACGCGAGCACCGATTCGTTATCGGTGTCGAGCACGCGCATGGTTCCGAGCCCGAACGTCGGGTGGGCCTTGCGCACATGAATGACGTTGCGCACCCAGTGCAGCAGCGAGCGAGATTGCGCCAACTGGCTTTCGACGTTGATCTGGTTGTAGTGATAGACGAGCGACTGCACCACGGGCAGATAGAGCTTGCCGGGGTCAGCGTGACTAAAGCCCGCGTTGCGGTCTGGCGTCCATTGCATGGGCGTGCGTGAACTGTCACGGTCGGGGAGCCAGATGTTGTCGCCCATGCCGATCTCGTCGCCGTAGTACAAGAACGGGCTGCCGGGCAGACTGAACAGCAACGCGTGCGCGAGCTCGAGCTCGGCTCGCGAATTGTCGAGGAGGGGAGCGAGCCGACGGCGAATGCCGATGTTGGCGCGCATGCGGGGGTCGTAGGCGTACCAGCCGTACATCGCTTGCCGGTACTCCTCACTCACCATTTCGAGCGTGAGCTCATCGTGGTTGCGCAAGAAGACGCCCCATGCACTGCCGTCAGGCGCCGCGACCTCTTCGCGCAACTGGCGTTGCAGCTCGGTGGCTTGCTGTGAGCGCAATGCGTAGAAGATGCGAGGCATCACCGGAAAGTCGAAGGCCATATGACACTCAGGGCGCTCGTCGGTGCCGAAAAACTCGGCGACCTCGTTGGGCCACTGGTTGGCCTCGGCGATCAAGATACGCCCGGGGTACTCGCGGTCGACCATCTCGCGCAGCTTCACGATGAACGCGTGCGTCTCGGGTTCGCTTTCACCCGTGCCGCCGTCGGACTCGTAGAGGTAGGGAATGGCGTCGAGGCGGAAGCCGTCGACGCCCAATTCGGCCCAGAAGCGCACGACCT
>CAYWZI010000170.1:0-4842 GCA_964462815.1 uncultured Microbacteriaceae bacterium | reverse complement strand
GTGAAGTCCAGGGTGACAGTGGCCCCGTTGGACAGCCCATGCGCCGTGAGGGTGACGGTGATGGTCGTCGTGCCCGCTTGGTTGTAGGTACCCGTCCGGAACGTGAAACCCGAGATGGTGACGATGTTGCCGCTGCGCAGATCGTGCGAAGCCGAAGTGGTGATCGTGGCCACACCACCGGCATCCCGGAAGAAGCTGACCGAGTCCTTCTGCGTGAACACCGTGGGCGTAGCCACCGGCACCTGCGTGGGCAGGGGCAGCCCCAGGTCATAGTACCCGGTGGGGTAGGGCGGTGCGCCAGCGGTGGCCAGAGCGTAGTTGCTGACCTTGGGCACCCCGTCACCGGTGTAGTAGAACCGCTGCTCGTCGGCTTCCGTGGAGGCCAGCGTGGCGATGTCGACGTCGGTCGTCCAGGACAGCCACTTGAGGTCGTTGACGTTGCTCGGGTTGCGCAGAGCGTAGAGCGTCTTGATCGTGCCGGTGCGGCTCGTGTTGGCCACGATGACCGGCTGCGGGTAGGGGATCAGGTCACCCGAGTACAGCTTGCAGTTGCGGGCGATCTGCGCCGCGTTGTTCGGCAGCAGCTCAGGGGCGATCTTGGGGGCCAGCCCCATGAACGGTGAGAGCTTGAAGCCAGCCATCAGGGGTAGCTCCAGACCATGGGGCGGTTCTCGCCGGTCAGTGTATCGAGATGGATGAAACGACGATCACCACGCTGCTGTACACCGATGCCGGTGAATCCGAAGTGGAAAGCCAGTCGGAGTAGCTCATGCGCCGGACCGCCGTGAACACCGACATCCGCTGCGCACCCCGAGGCGTGGGCTCCCGGCGTTGCCTTTGCTGCTTCCTTCGGGTGATTCGGGCAGCGATAGCCGGACGAGATCGGCATGGGTCGGGCATAGGCATCCCTCAGCATCTGCAACGCCGACATGAACCCAGGCTGCATGTCAGCCCGCCCGCAGCCGCACCGGCAGACGAACTCGCTGCGCGTGAAGTTGGGGTAGGCTGACCAGTCCATCAGGCCTTCCGCTTGTCCCATACGGACCAGATGATGCCTGCCAGCGTGGAGACCGCGCCGACGACAGCGTTGATGGCATCGCCATCCAGCCCCCACGACACGAAGAAGCCACCGCCCACGGCGGTGAGGATGTGCCGCACCAGCGATGCGACGACGGATGAGGTCATGTCAGATCTCCTCAGCGAATGAACCCCGGAGGGAACAGGTGCTCGTTCTTCACCAGGGCGTAGGCGAGCACCACGAACAGCAGTACGTGCAGCACTACTTCTTGGCCTTCATCATGCACTGGCCGGCAGCCTTGCACTTGGCAGGGCTCGGGCACTTGGCGCACGGCTTGAACACAACGCCGCCCTTCTTGTAGGGCATCGGCTTCTTCATCATCCCAGGCATGGCTTACTCCTTGTCTTCCTTACGGTCCAGCTTCTTGAAGATCAACCCCAGCGTGTCGTTGATGCCACGGAGACCTTCCTTCATGTCGGACTTTACCTCGCGGATGTCGTCCTGCATGTCCTTGACGGCGACTCTGAAGTCGTCCTTGCGCACGTAGACCTCGGGGAGGTCGCGCTCGATCTGCTTCATGTCGGCTTTCAGTTCCTTGATGGCGTCCCAGATGACCTTCAACACCCAGCCGACGGCTGCGCCGAACCCACCGAAGAGCCAGTTGATGAGCGTCTGGTCCATGGATACCTCAGATCCCTTCGCCCGGAGTGACGTAGACCACCGACGTGCTGGTGGAGGTGACGCCGCTGAAGAACGACCCAGCCGGGAAGCCGAGGATCTCGACCGCACCGGGCAGGATGGGGACCGCGCCGGCAGCGATGGACGCCGCAGCCGTCTTGGCCGCTGCATCGTCGACACCCACGCCCAGCAGGACAAGTTGTTGCCCCGCGTTGGTCACCCGGTACTGCCGTGCAGGCCGCGTGGAAGGGGCCGAGGACACAGCCTGCGCCGATGTGGGCGCAGTTACCGCTGCGGTGAAGGACACCGTGAGACCGGTGGGGCTGAATGCGTTGATGTCCATGATCAGGTTCCTTCAGAAGCGGCGTGGTCGTTCATTGCCTGCTGCACCTTGACGGCCAGCGGCAGCGCGATCTGTGCGGCGTTGAGCCCTTGGGCACGCACGGCGGCGTCGAGCAGGTTGAGGAGGTTCTGCGTTTCCTCGGCGGTCAGTTCAATGTTCATCACGTTCCCACCTCCACCGTGCCGCCGTTGTTCCACAGGATGCCTGGGCCAGGGTTAGCCGTTGGTAGGCCAGAAATGTGCAGCACGTTGCCACTGGCCCCAGTGCCTGCGCCCTCGGGCGCGATGGATGCGACGCCACCAGTGGTCATGGCGATGGCCACGCGGCGGTAGTTGGATGCGTCGGTGAAGGTGCCGTAAATGCGGCTGGTCTGCGCGTTGGTGCCCCGCCGCTGGGCGAAAACATTTGCGCCATCCCGAAGCACTATTAGATCAGATGAGGCACCTATTGACGATGAGGACCATTCGAGTCTAAACGCAGAAGTTAGCTGGAACCCAAAAAATCCTCCGGTCGTGCCGACGCCGACAAGGTCGGTCGAACCGGCTCTTATCAAGCCCATATCTGGGCTTGTCCTAGAAGTTAGGGTATACCCACCATTGGACCAACTAAGGTTATTACCGGCAGTACAAGCACCAGTTTTACTTACCCTAAAACGACTCACTCCGCCGGTTTGTAGGTCTAGCAAAAGAGAATTTGCATCTGATGCAGCATCGGTAACGTCAAATTTGATTCCGGTGAATGTCGTCCCGGCGTCATTCCATACGTTAGACGGAGACAAAGTCACGCCAGATGAAGCAAGTACCTGCGTGACAGAAAAACCTTTGATCATGTTGATCCCCTACGACTCATTGATCTGCAAGACACGCAATAGATTACAGACCCTTCCAGGCTCCGTTTTGTCGTATTGCAACGCAACCTGTTCCGCCACCCGTCAGCGGACTGCTACCAGCAGTACCATCAGAAACGTACAGCATCGTTCCATTGGCAGGCGATCCGACATTTGCGAACGTCACGCTTGGGAGTTGGTTTCGCGGCAACCACGCGGGAGATCCGCCCTGCGGTTCTCTGAACCAAACAGTTTGCCCAGCGTCGCCATTTTTCTTCAGATACATGGAACCAACGGCGCCCCAGTCTGACCCCGGGTTGACTGTTCCAGACAGTATCGAAAAGCCGCCGGCGACACCCGTGTTTAGAAAAGACGGCCGCTGGATGTTGTAACTTGAGTTGCCAACGGCAACAACGTCGCTACCAACAGATGTTGTCTGAAACGTATTGCTATTTGGGTGCAATACATCGTTGAAATGCTGATTGTTTGCTATGACACTGCGTGGATTTGCGTCACCTATAGCAGTCATTATGTTGCGGATCGTATTGCCGGTAATAACATTACCCGGCACTTGGATTGCTAACGCTGAATCAGACTGGAAAGTCCTTATACCTAAAGTTGATACGCCCGTCGCAACGTCCGTGGACCTTCCGTAAACTAGGTTGTTCGCAATTATGTTGCCGAAACTATTGAATGAAAATCCGATACCTGGACCTGCTACTCCAGTGACCGGACCAACGATGTTGTCGGAAATAATGTTATCTACGCAGCCAACCTCAAAGATGTATAAAGACTGCGAAGCAGTGCCGGATGAATTCAAGTCATATTGCAGTATGTTGCCTGATATTTTTGACTGACACATTGTCGCCACGTTGAATACTGATGGCGACCCAGAGAATGTTCCAAATACACGACCATAGCCAGTGCAGTTGAGGAATCTAAGGTTGACGCATAAGCCGCCGCCCAAAAGTCCGTTACCCAGATTTTCAAAAACGATGTTGTCGATTTGCAGGTCTATGGCCTGCCTAACCGAAAAATAATAAGAATTGAAAACTGTTATCGGATCGGGTGAAATCTTGCCTCCTCCGGTAACACGAATGCCTCTTTTGACTGAGTTTTTATTTCCTAAGTTTATGACTTCCGGCGCTTGGCCCGGAAGCCCAAATGCGGTGTAGCTGTAGCGCAGCGGCAAATCAAGAGTCATTGTTGTCGAAGAATCAATACTCTTGATTGTGTTCAACTCGGTTGGTCCACGCTCCGGCGCTGCGCCTGTATACGTTCCGGCTGAAACAAATACAGCATCGTCTACGGAAAACGTAGAAGTGTTCGCAACCGTTATTTGAGTCGTCCCAGTAAGCGCCGTTGTCAACGACGTAGAACTGACTGTTGCAGCCCCCATCACAAAAAGAAGATTGTTTGATGATTGTTTGATCGCGTAAAGAGTGGCATCAGGCTTGATGACGATTGTGGTGTTACCGCTAGGAACCAAATACCTACTTCTAAATAATCCGCCTTGGATGATCAGATCGCCGCCACCAACCGTACCCAAATAATCTAGCGCCCTTTGAATTGCCACTGTATCGTCAGCGGAACCATCCCCCACTGCACCAAAATCTTTGACATCGATGATTTGCCGCAGCTTGCTCTGCACGGTGCGAGGGACAGCGTTGGTTCCGGCTTGGAGAAAGCCTATAAGTGTGGACCCACTACCGGCGGCGAGGTCGTCGATCTCCTCTTGAATTACCGCCTGCACGTTGATCGCGGCTATATTTCCGTAAGGAACAAAGCTAATTTCGGACGCCTGATCCTTAGCTGCCACACGCTCATCAATGGCGTCGATAACAGCCTGCGCGTTGATGCGGATCTCCACCCGCGAGCCAGCGGCGAAGCTGGCAGCCGAGGTGCCATCCTGTGCCCGCACGACGGTCATGGAGTCGCCCGACCGGGCGGTGACCTTCACCACCTCCAGCGTGTTGC
>CAYWZI010000169.1:0-4853 GCA_964462815.1 uncultured Microbacteriaceae bacterium | reverse complement strand
GAGATGTGGGCGAGAACCTTGTGGCCGTTGGTCAACTCAACGCGAAACATCGCGTTGGGTAGCGCTTCGACCACCGAGCCTTCAATCTCGATGACACCGTCTTTTTTGGCCATTGCCTCTTCGTCGCTATAAGTGTGGTTCGTACCGGTCGTGCGGATGACTCGGTGCCCCAGCCGACCGTCCCGTCTGCACGTCGGGAGCGGAGTTGACACGCCGAAAGCGTGCTGAAAGCACCAAAGGTCGAGCTTAGGTGATAACGCACCCCGACGGCAAGTCGAGATGCGCCACGCCAGCCTCAAGCGGGGCGATCACGCTATGAAGGAAATGCCGCGTGCTGCGAGTTGACTTTCGATGCGGTCGGTCACTTCGGTGATCTCACCGATGCCATCAACTTTCGACAACAGGCCGCGGGCCGCGTAGATGTCGATAAGCGGTGCCGTTTGCTCGGCGTAGACCTCGAGGCGGTGTCGAACAACAGCCTCGTCATCGTCGGCACGCCCTTGGTCGAGGGCGCGCTTCTTCAAGCGTTCGACGACGATGTCGGGCTCAGCCACGAGTTCGACCACAGCATCCATCGAGGCATTGTGCTCGGCGAGGTACTCGTCGAGCGCGCGCACCTGGTCGATCGTTCGCGGGTAGCCATCGAGCAGAAAGCCGTCAGCGGCGTCGGGCTGCGAGAGCCGATCGCGCACGAGATCGTTCGTCAGGCTGTCGGGCACGTTGTTGCCTTCGGCCATGAACGCCTTGGCTTTCAGGCCCAGCTCGGTCTCGTTGCGCAGGTGCTCACGGAAGATATCTCCCGTTGAGATCGCGGGCACTCCCAGCGCTTGTGACAGTCGCTGCGCCTGCGTACCCTTGCCCGCGCCGGGCGGGCCGATGAGCAGCAGACGAGCGCTCATCGCAGCAGGCCCTCGTAGTGGCGCTGCTGCAACTGCGCGTCGATCTGCTTGACCGTCTCAAGACCGACACCGACGATGATGAGGATGCTCGCGCCACCGAATGGGAAGTTCTGGTTTGCGCCGACCGCCGCGAAGGCGATGAGCGGAATCAGGGCGATCAGCCCCAAGTAGAGAGAGCCGGGCAAAGTGACCCGCGTCAGCACGTAGTCGAGGTACTCAGCCGTCGGGCGACCCGCGCGGATGCCCGGGATAAAGCCGCCGTACTTCTTCATGTTGTCGGCGACCTCTTCAGGGTTGAAGGTGATCGCGACATAGAAGTAGGTGAACCCAACGATGAGCAGGAAGTACACGACCATGTAGATCCAGTTATCGCCCGAGACCAGGTTGTTCTGAATCCAGACAACCCACTCGGGCGCGGTCTCGCCCGCTGCCGGCTGGTTGAACTGCGCAATGAGCGCCGGCAAGTAGAGAAGCGACGAGGCGAAAATCACGGGCACGACGCCGGCCATGTTCACCTTGATCGGGATGTAGGTGTTGTTTCCGCCGTAGGTGCGACGGCCCACCATACGCTTGGCGTACTGCACCGGGATGCGTCGCTGCGACTGCTCGACGAACACGACGGCAGCCATGACGAGCAAGCCGAGGGCCAGCACGAGCAAGAAGATTTCGAAACCCTGCGAGACGGCGATGGCCCACAGCGCCGACGGGAAGGTCGCGGCGATCGAGACGAAGATCAGCAGCGACATGCCGTTGCCGATCCCGCGCTCTGTGACCAACTCGCCGAACCACATGATGAGCGAGGTGCCGGCGGTCATGGTGATGACCATGAGCAGAATCGCGTACCACGAGTCGTTCGTGATGAGGTCGCTGCACTCGGGAATGCCACCAGTGGTCGGGAAGAGCGCCCCGGCACGTGCAACAGTGATGAGCGTCGTTGACTGCAGAACGGCGAGCGCGATCGTCATGTAGCGCGTGTACTGCGTCAGCTTGGCCTGACCAGCCTGGCCTTCTTTGTGCAGTGTGTCGAAGTGCGGAATAACCACGCGCAACAGCTGCGTGATGATCGAGGCCGTGATGTAGGGCATGATGCCGAGCGCGAAGATCGACAGCTGCAGAAGAGCGCCACCGCTGAAGAGGTTGACGAGTTGGTACAGGCCGGTCGCCCCCTGATTGCCCGCGAGGCAGATCTGCACGTTCTGGAAGTCAACGAACGGCGCGGGAATGAATGAACCCAGACGGAAGAGGGCAACGATCCCGAGGGTGAAGCCAATCTTGCGGCGCAGGTCGGGCGTGCGGAAGATCCGCCCGATAGCTCTGAACACGAGACCTCCCGTAGAAAAACCATGAGCATCCACCCGCCCGGCGGCGAAGGGATGCTGTGGCCCGAGTGGGCCGTGATCCGAAGTGTGGGTGGCCCCGAAGGGCCACCCATCACTTACTGGATCGAACCGCCAGCAGCGACGATCTTCTGCTCAGCTGAGCGCGAGACCTTGTCGACGGTCACATTGAGCTTAACCGCAATGTCGCCATCTCCAAGAACCTTGACCTTTTCGTTCTTGCGCACAGCGCCCTTGGCCACGAGGTCACTGATCGTGACATCGCCACCCTTCGGGTACAGCGCAGCAAGCGCGGCGAGGTTGACGACCTGGTACTCGACGCGGAACGGGTTGGTGAAACCGCGCAGCTTGGGCGCGCGCATCACCGAGTTGAGGTTGCCGCCCTCGAAGCCAGGCTTGACCTGGTAGCGAGCCTTGGTTCCCTTGGTTCCGCGACCGGCGGTCTTGCCCTTCGAGCCCTCACCGCGGCCGACGCGAGTGCGCTCCTTCTTCGAACCCGCTGCCGGGCGAAGGTGGTGCACCTTGAGCACCTGCGGGCGTGCGACGTCGGCCGAAGCGGCCTTCTTCGCGGGTGCCGACTTGGCTGCGGGAGCCTTGGTAGCGGCAGCCTTGGCAGGAGCCTTGGTAGCAGCAGCCGTGGCGGGAGCCTTGTCGGCAGCGGTCTTCGCCGGAGCCTTCGCGGCCGGAGCCTTGTCGGCAGCAGCTTTCGCGGGAGCCTTCGCAGCAGCCGTCTTGGCCGGAGCCTTATCGGCAGCAGCCTTGGCCGCGGGAGCCTTGGCCGCGGGAGCCTTGGCCGCGGGAGCCTTCGCTGGGGGAGCCTTCTTCTCAGCCGCCGGCTTAGCAGCCGCGGGCTTCTTCGCCGGCGCCTTGTCGGCGGCGGGCTTGTTGTCTTCAGCCATTAGTCAATCTCCTCGACAGTCACCAGGTGAGCGACCGTGCGGACGTAGCCGCGATTGGCCGGAGTGTCTTCACGCACGACGACATCGCCAATGCGCTTGAGACCCAGGCTCCGCAGCGTGTCGCGCTGGTTCTGCTTTTCGCTGATGACCGACTTAATCTGGGTCACCTTCAACTGCGCAGCCATCACGCACCACCCTTTCCGGCGGCGGCCTCGGCAGCGAGTGCCTCGGCGCGCACGAGACGCGCCGGGGCGACGTCTTCGAACTCGAGTCCGCGACGAGCGGCAACGGCGCGCGGCTCTTCGAGCTGCTGCAGTGCTGCCACGGTGGCGTGGACGATGTTGATGGTGTTCGACGAACCGAGCGACTTGCTCAGCACGTCGTGGATTCCGGCGCACTCGAGCACGGCACGCACCGGACCACCGGCGATAACGCCGGTACCGGCAGCAGCGGGGCGCAGGAGCACAACCCCGGCGGCCGCCTCACCCTGCACGGGGTGCGGGATCGTCTGGGCGACGCGAGGCACGCGGAAGAAGTTCTTCTTCGCCTCCTCGACACCCTTCGAGATGGCGGTAGGAACCTCACGGGCCTTGCCGTAGCCGACGCCGACCATGCCGTTGCCGTCGCCGACGACCACGAGGGCGGTGAAGCTGAAGCGACGACCACCCTTCACGACCTTCGACACACGATTGATGGTGACGACACGCTCGAGGAACTGGCTCTTCTCCGTCTCGCGCTGACCGCGGTCGCGGTTGGGGCTGCGCTCACGGCCACCACGACGAGCCTCGCGGGGCTCGGTGCTCGGCTCGGACGACGCTGCCGTCTCCACGGGGGCTTCGGAGGCCACAGCCTGCTCCTTCATTGTCTCATTCACGTCAGCCTCACTCACAGGTTGAGTCCGCCCTCTCGCGCTCCATCGGCGATCGCGGCAACGCGACCGGCGTACCGGTTGCCGCCGCGGTCGAAGACCACGTCGCCAACTCCAGCCTTCTTCGCGCGCTCGGCGAGCAGCTCGCCCACCTTGCGTGCCTTAGCGGTCTTGTCGCCGTCGAACGAGCGCAGGTCGCCTTCCATGGTCGACGCGCTGGCCAGGGTGTGACCCTTGGTGTCATCGACGATCTGGACGAAGACGTGACGCGCCGATCGCGTAACGACCAAGCGCGGACGCTCGCTCGTGCCCGTGATGCGCTTGCGCAGACGGGCGTGACGGCGGCCCTTGGCGGCCGTCTTGCTCTTACCTCTGGTTCCGAGAGCCATGGTTACTTACCACTCTTTCCGGCCTTGCGGCGCACGATCTCGCCGGCGTACCGCACACCCTTACCCTTGTAGGGCTCGGGCTTACGAATCTTGCGAATGTTGGCCGCGACCTCGCCGACGGCCTGCTTGTCGATGCCGCTCACTGTCAACTTGTTGTTGCCTTCGACCGTGAAGGTGATGCCCGCGGGCGGGTTCACCGTGACGGGGTGCGAGAAGCCGAGCGCGAACTCGACGCCGTCACCCTTGGCCTGCACGCGGTAACCGGTGCCGACGACCTCGAGGCCCTTGGAGTAGCCCTGGGTCACCCCGATGATCTGGTTGGCGATGAGAGTGCGGGTGAGGCCGTGCAGCGAGCGCGAGTTGCGCTCGTCGTCGGGCCGGGTCACGACGACCTGGTTGTCTTCAATGGCGACCTCAATGGGGCTCGCGACGTTCAGTGCGAGCTCACCCTTCGGGCCCTT
>CAYWZI010000168.1:4171-4874 GCA_964462815.1 uncultured Microbacteriaceae bacterium | reverse complement strand
GAGGCGGCCCTGCAGTTCAGGCTGGCGCGCGACTGACTCGATCGTCTTGCCGACGACGATGCCGACGCCGATACCGGCACCGATGGCCGAGAGGCCGTAGCCGACGGTCGCGATGTTGCCGTTGATCTCGGCGAGAACCGTGTTTGCGTCCACGAGGGGTATTTCCTTCCGTTGCGAAGTGAAGCGAGCGGGTGCTCGACTCCGGGTCGTTAGTGCTCGTCTGCCAGCGCGAGCTGGATATAGACAGTGGTCAAGAGGGCGAAGACGTAGGCCTGCAGCACCGAGACGAGAATCTCGAAGAAGGTGAAGGCGGTGCCAAACGCGAGGGTTACCGCGCTCGCGGCGATCCACCAGCCGCCCAGCTCGACCATGAAGAATGCCGTCGCCGAGAAGAAGAGCACCAACAGCAGGTGGCCGACGATCATGTTCATGAGCCGTCGGAGGGTCAGCGTGACGGGCCGCAGGATGAACATCGAGATGAACTCGATGGGCGTGACGATGATGTAGAGAGGCCACGGAACGCCGGGCGGGAAGAGCGCGTTGCGCAAGAAGGCCCACGGGTGCTTGCGCAACCCCGCCCACACAAACGCAATATAGGCGGCGATCGCGAGCACGAGCGGCAGGCCAATCACCGAGGTCCCCGCGATGTTGATTCCGGGCACGATGCCCGTGATGTTCATGAACAGCACGAGGAAGAAGATCG
>CAYWZI010000168.1:0-4161 GCA_964462815.1 uncultured Microbacteriaceae bacterium | reverse complement strand
TGACCGAGGAGGTCTTCGACGATGCCCTTGCGCACGAACTCGAGACCCATCTCGATCGTGCCCTGGAAGCGGCCTGGCACCAGTTGCATCTTGCGCGTACCGAGCCAGAACAGCACGAAGATCAAGGCCACGATCACGAGCCGCAGCAACATGATGCGGTTCATCTCGAAGAACTCGCTGCCTTCGAAGAAGATGGCGGGCGGGAAGAAGTCGTTGATCGACGGGCCCTTGAACTCCGGAGCATCCGTTGCCGGAGCGGTCGCGAAGGCGAGGATCGGGATCAGGGCAACAGCGCTCAGGGGAGTCTCCAGCATCGGGGCGAAACGGTCGGCTTCGCGGCGATCGGCGGCGGTGGTTCCACCCTACCAAGAGAACGGAGGATCGATGAACCGCATGTCAGGCGTTCAGCGGTCGCCTCGTAGGCGAGTTCGAGACGTCTCACGTTCGCGACGAGGATGCGTCGGTTAGAGGTCGGGAATCTCGTCTTTGCCGGGCAGCGTCACATCGCTTACGTAGGGCACGCGTGAGCGCGTGACGGCAATGATGTCGGTCACGAGACCGCCCACGACGGCGACGACCAGAGTGACGAACAGCACCGTCGGCTCGACAAACGAAGCCTCGCGCAGCGTGATCACCAGGGCGAGAAACGCGACGAACTTCAGGATCCACGAACCGATGACGATGCCGAAGTAGGCCGGTGACAGCAGGTCGCTTCCGGTGACGCGGTCCGCAAGAAGGATGCTCGCTGCGGTCAGTCCCAAGAAGACGAAAGCCATACCCGCGCCGATGAGTGCGCTCACCAGGCCAGGAAGCCCCGCCACGAGGGCACCGACGACGCTGCCGATGATGGCGATGGCGAAGGTCAGCGCCCCCCCGTAGTACAGCGAAAGCCTGAGTGCAGGGGCTGCGCTCGATGCGCGAGCCGAAAAAGAGTTCGTCATCGGTGGGCCTCCGGTCGGGGTGCAGGGTGATCATCGGTCACGAGCACGGCTTCGGCGAGTGCTGCCTCGTCGAGTTCGTCGGGGGCGGCGACGTCGAGGGGGTCGAAACGGGCGAGCTCATCGTCGGGAGCCGGTGCCGATTGCGCGAGCGCTTCGATGCGCTTGCGACGACTAAGCGGAGCCAAGGTGAACGCCGTGCAGATAATGAGGCCGATGACCATGGCGGTCAGTGCCCACCACCAGGCCATGAAGAGAAACAGAAGAGTTCCGAACGCCACGACAGCTGTCCAGCCGTAGAAGATCAATACGGCGTGGAAGTGGGAGTGGCCCATGTCGAGCAAACGGTGGTGCAAGTGCTTGCGGTCGGCGCTGAACGGCGACTTGCCGGCGCGCAGGCGTCTCAGCACCGCGAGCCCGAAGTCGAGCAAGGGCACGATGAGCACCGCGAACGGCAGCATGAGCGGCAGAAACGCCGTCACCAACTGACTGGGGTCGATGTTCGGCGTGATCTGACCCGTCACCGAAATGGTCGAGACCGCCATGAGCATGCCGACCACCAGGGCACCCCCGTCACCCATGAAAATCTTGGCGGGGTGCCAGTTGAACGGCAAAAAGCCGGCGGTCGCGCCCAGCAACACCGCCATGACGAGTGAGGCCAGGTTGAATGCGGTTTGTGCGGTGTCGATCGACAGTTGGTAGCTGTAGATGAAGAAGACCGTGCCGCCGATGATCGTGACACCGGCGACGAGGCCGTCAAGCCCGTCGATGAAGTTCACCGCATTCATGACCAGCACGACAGCCAGCACCGTGATGAAAAGCGAGAGCGTCGGCGAAAGAATGACGATGCCACCGGCTGGGCCGATCGGAATCGACGTGATCTGCAGGCTCGACCAGGCCAGGAAACCAGCGACGAGAAGCTGGCCCGTGAGCTTCGTCATCCAGTTCAGGTCATAAAGATCGTCGACCACACCGATGAGAAGCATCAGGAGCGCCGCGACAATGACCGCGATGATCGGAAACGGGTCGGAGAAAACAAGGTTGAACCAACTGATCTGTGACGCGATCGCCAGCGCAACAACAATGCCGAGCACGATCGCGATGCCACCGAGCCGCGGCGTCGGCGTCGTGTGGACGTCACGCTCGCGGATTCCGGGGTAGAGCTTGTAGCGATGGCTCAATCGCAGTACGGCCCACGACGCCGCAAAACTCACCAGCCCCGCAATGAGGGCGACGAGCAAGTAGAAGGTCACGCCACGAGCTCCACACCGACGACCCGAATGATCTCGGAGTCAGAGATCACGCCGTGGCGCACGACGCGCAACCTGCCCTCGGGCAAGTGCAGGCTTGTCGCATCGACGATCGTCGATGCTTGGTCGCGGCCCGGCTCGGGGTCGGTTCCGACGGGGCCACCGTCGAGGTACACGCTCACTCGATCACCGAGCATCGCGAGTGCGTCAGCGGCGGTGCGGGCGGCGGGCATCCCGGTCAGATTCGCGCTCGAGACCGCGAGGGGGCCGGTGTCGGCGAGCAATTGCAGCGCGTGCCGGTTGTCGGGCATGCGCAGGGCAACGGTGCCCTTGGTTTCGCCGAGGTCCCACACGAGTGACTCGCGCGCCTCGACGATGACCGTGAGGCCGCCGGGCCAGAACTCTTTTACGAGTTTGTCGACGGCCTCGGGCACGTTCTCGGCGAGAGCGTTCAACGTCGGGATACCCGGAATCAAGACCGGCGGAGGAGCGTCACGCCCCCGGCCCTTGGCATCGAGCAGCCGCTGCACCGCCTCGGCGCGAAACGCATCGGCCGCAAGGCCATAGACGGTGTCGGTCGGCATGACGACGAGTTCGCCGCGCCCGATAGCGCCGCGGGCCGCCCGAAGACCCTCGATAAGTTCAGTCTCGACAGAGCAGTCGTACACGGCGGTCATGATGCGTTCATCGTACTGGGGCAGACTGTGCGACGTGACCTTGCTCTTTGTGTTCGACATGGACGATGTTCTCTACGACTATGACTGGCGGGCGCGCATGGCGTCGCTGACCGAGATCACCGGCCACGACCTGCACGAGTTGCGGCGTCGTTGGTGGATCAGCGGTTTCGAGACGCACGCTGAAGCTGGCCGACCAGACAACGGCGACGACTATCTTGCTGCCGTGACATCGGTGATCGGCGCCACGATCTCTCGCGACGAATGGGTCGACATTCGGGCGCGCGCGACCCACCCGTGGGCCGACTCGATCGCGGCCGTGCAGCGCGCAACCGAGCTCGGCCGCGTCGCGCTGCTGACCAACAACGGCGCGCTGATTGGTGAAGAACTGCACCAGGTCGCGCCCGAACTGGTGCCGATCATGGGCCGTGAGCACATGTTCGCGACGGCGCAGTTCGGTGCCCGCAAGCCCGACCCCGAGGTCTACGAGCGCATCATCGCGCACTACAACGCAGACGCCTCAACGACGTTCTTCACGGATGATCGCACCGAGAACATCGAAGGCGCCCAATCGATCGGTGTCACAGCGCACCTGTTCGAGGGCGCTGCAGGACTTCTCGACGCAATAGAAGCCTTCGCCGCCAGGGCGCTCGCGGCGTGAGGCCGACACTCCCCCGCACCGCCCGCTCTACAGTGGGGCATGAGCACTTCTGATTCGGCGACCGGTTTGCTGCACCTCGGCGTGCTGGCGACCTCGCGCAAACCCGATGAGCGCCGCTTGCCGATTCACCCCGGGCACCTTGAGCGCATCGATGCTGACCTGCGCGGTGCGATGACTCTCGAGCGCGGCTACGGTGCGCGATTTGGCATTGCGGATGCGGAGCTCGAGCCCCTCGTCGGCCCCCTCGTCGACCGCACCGAGGTCATCGCTCGTGCCGACGTCGTGCTGTTGCCGAAGCCGCAAGCTGCCGACCTGGAGGATTTGCGCGAGGGCCAAACCCTCTGGGGCTGGCCGCACTGCGTGCAAGACCGTGCGATCACCCAGCTCGCGATCGACAAGAGCCTCACGCTCATCGCGTGGGAGGCCATGAACCACTGGCGCGACGACGGCAGCTTCGGGCTGCACGTCTTTCACAAGAACAACGAGCTGGCCGGCTATTGCTCCGTGATTCACGGCCTCGAGCTGTGCGGCTCGACGGGCGACTACGGCCGCCGCCTGACCGCGGTCGTGATCGGGTTCGGCGCGACCGCGCGCGGTGCGGTGACGGCGCTCAATGCGCACGGCATCCACGACGTTCG
>CAYWZI010000167.1:0-4878 GCA_964462815.1 uncultured Microbacteriaceae bacterium | reverse complement strand
ACCAGCCCCCGTACTACCACCCCGGAGACTCCGACCCGGCCATCGAGTACCTCCACGAACGCCGGCGCGCGCTCGGCGGGTATGTGCCCGAACGCCGCTCGAAGTACACCCAGATCACGCTGCCCGACGACGCGACCTACGAGGCCGCGAAGCGCGGTTCAGGTAAGCAAGAGGTCGCCACGACAATGGCGTTCGCCCGATTGCTGAAAGATCTACTGAAGGCGAAAGACTTCGGTCACCGCCTCGTGCCGATCATTCCCGATGAAGCGCGCACCTTCGGCATGGACGCCTACTTCCCCACCTCGAAGATCTACAACCCGAACGGCCAGCACTACACCTCGGTCGACCGGGAGCAGTTGCTCGCCTATAAGGAGAGCCCGCAGGGCCAGATCATCCACACCGGCATCAACGAGGCCGGAGCGGTGGCGGCATTCACGGCCGTCGGGACGAGCTACTCGACGCACGGCGAGCCGCTCATCCCGGTCTATGTCTTCTATTCGATGTTCGGGTTCCAGCGCACGGGTGACGCTTTCTGGGCTGCTGGCGACCAGATGACGCGCGGTTTCATCATCGGGGCCACTGCGGGCCGCACAACGCTCACCGGCGAAGGCCTTCAGCACGCCGACGGACACTCGCCGTTGCTCGCGAGCACGAACCCTGCGGTCATTACGTACGACCCCGCCTACGGCTACGAAATTGGCCACATCGTGCGCGCGGGCCTCGAGCGGATGTATGGCGGCACGCACCAACAGCCGAACGTCATGTACTACCTGACGGTCTACAACGAGCCGAACGTGCAGCCTGCCGAGCCCGAGAACCTCGACATCGACGGACTTCTTCGGGGCCTGTACCTGCTCAAGCCGAGCACCGCGATGGGCCCCAAGGCTCAATTGCTCGCCTCGGGTGTCGCGGTTCCATGGGCGCTCGAAGCGCAACAGTTGCTCGCCGACGATTGGAACGTCTCGGCCGACGTCTGGAGCGTGACGTCGTGGAACGAACTGCGCCGGGACGGTCTCGCGGTCGATGAGCACAACTTCTTGCGGCCGACCGAGCCGCCAAAGGTGCCCTACGTCACCTCGAAGCTGGAGGGCGCGGACGGCCCGTTCATCGGCGTGAGCGACTTCATGCACGCGGTGCCCGACCAGATTCGCCAGTTCGTGCCGGGTGACTACGCAACGCTCGGTGCCGATGGCTTCGGCTTCAGCGACACCCGACCGGCTGCGCGGCGCTTCTTCACGATCGATAGCCCATCGATCGTGGTGCGCACCCTGCAACAGCTCGCGCGTCGCGGCGCTGTCGACCCGAGCGCGGTTCCCGCCGCGATCGAGAAGTACCGCCTGTACGACGTCACGGCCGGAACCACCGGTTCCGCGGGCGGCGAGTCTTAAGCACCGAGCGTGGGCCCAGGCACTTGCGCGTGGGCCCCTCGCTTCACTGAAGGAGCACGGTGGCAGAGCTGACCAAGGCGCAAACCCTGCAGTGGTTGCGCAACATTTCGGGAGAGCTGGCGACAGCGACCCTGAAGCGTCTTGACGACACGCTTCCGTGGTACGGCACCATGCCTCCCAGCAGGCGTTCGGCCGTGGGGCTCGTCGCCCAAGCGGGCATCACGTCGTTCATCAGCTGGTACGACGACCCCTCGTCACAGCCGTGGATTGCCGCTGACGTCTTCGGAGCAGCGCCGCGCGAACTGCTGCGCTCGGTGAGCCTGCAACAGACCCTCCAACTCATCCGCGTCGTCGTGGAAGTAGTCGAAGACCGCGTGAAAGACCGCGACGAGAACCTGCGTCACGGAATCCTGCTCTACAGTCGCGAGATCGCCTTCGCGGCGGCCGACGTGTACGCACGCGCCGCCGAGGCGCGGGGTCTGTGGGATGCCCGCCTCGAGGCCCTTGTCGTCGACTCGATCCTCAGCGGCGAATACGACAACGAGCTTCCGAGCCGCATCGCGGCCCTCGGCTGGAACGGGCATGGTGAGGTGTGTGTGCTCGTGGGAACCGCGCCGCGCGTCGTCGATGTCGACCAGATTCGCCGTACCGCTCGACACGTCGATGCCGATGTCTTGATTGGAGTGCAGGGCAGCCGGCTGGTTGTAGTCATCGGCCGCGCGACTCCACGCGGTGAGGCTGAGGTGCCCGCCGAGCACGCACACACCTTTGCGCAAATCGCCGAGGCACTGGAGCCGAGCTTCGGCTCAGGCCACCTCGTGCTCGGGCCCGAGGTCGCCGACGTCGTCGAGGCGGGCAAGAGTGCCAAGGCGGCGCTTGCCGGCTTTGCCGTAGCCCGATCGTGGCGGAATGCGCCGCGCCCGACCCTGGCCGACGACCTCCTGCCCGAACGCTCGCTTGCCGGTGACCCCATAGCCCGCGGAACGCTCATCAATCGCATCTACCGGCCACTCAAGGCGCACAACCCTGAACTGCTGATCACGCTGTGGGCCTACCTCGACAATGGGCGTAGCCTCGAGGCGACCGCACGCGAACTGTTCGTGCACCCCAATACGGTGCGCTATCGCCTCAAGCGCATTAGCGAGGTCATCGGCTGGGACGCCACGGGTGCGCGCGAAGCGCTCATTTTGCAGTGCGCCCTCATCGTCGGATCGATAGCCGAGCCCGAGCCCCCGGTTCGCCGCTGAGTGTAGGTCACCCACAAGGTCGTTGTACGTTTGTTCACGACATCCCCACCACCACCCCGCGCCGCCCCTTGGGAGGATGAAACTCATGATTGTCGTCGTGGCACCCGGTCAGGGCTCGCAGACCCCTGGCTTCTTGGAGCCCTGGATCAGTGATCCCGTCTATCGCGAACGGCTCGAGCGCTATTCCGAGGCTGCTGGTCTCGACCTCGTCGCGCACGGCACCGTGTCGGATGCCGACACGATTCGCGACACGGCTGTCGCCCAGCCGCTCATCGTCGCCGCGTCGCTGCTCAGCGCGGCCGCCCTGCTCGAGGGTCGACGTGAACGCGTGGGCGCCGTCGCCGGTCACTCCGTCGGTGAGTTCGCCGCCGCTGCTCTTGCGGGTGTGTTGAGTGACGACGACGCCATGCGGCTCGTGCGTGAACGAGGACTCGCCATGGCCGACGCGGCAGCCGCCGTGCCGACCGGTATGAGTGCCGTTCTGGGCGGCGATGAGGATGCACTTGCCGCCCGACTCGTCGAGCTCGGGCTCTCCCCCGCCAACATGAACGGTGGCGGCCAAACCGTCGTCGCGGGCGAGCTGCCCGCGCTCGCGGCGCTCGCGGCCGAGCCTGTGTCCGGCTCCCGGGTTATTCCGCTTCAGGTCGCTGGCGCGTTCCACACGCACTACATGAGCCCCGCGGTCGAGCGGTTGCGCATCGCGGTCGCGGGCGTTGAGGCACATGACCCGAGCATCCGGCTGTATACGAACCGTGATGGCTCCGTCGTCACCTCCGGGTCGATCGCCGTCGAGCTCCTCGTCGGCCAGGTGTCATCACCGGTGCGGTGGGATCTCTGCATGGAGTCGTTTGCTGCCGATGGCGTCACCGGCATCATCGAGCTGCTGCCCGCAGGAGCGCTCGTGGGCCTTGCCAAGCGCGGACTCAAGGGCGTTCCCACGGTGGCTCTCAAGACCCCCGATGACCTTCCCGCCGCGGCGGAGATGTTGGACAACGCATGATGCTGGAGGACGCATGACCGAGAACCCCACCCTTCACCAGTCGGTTGGCGTGCCCTACACGCGCATCTACGCGGTTGGCGCCGCGCGCGGCGACCTCACCGTCACTAATGACGACATCGCCGGACCGATTGAGTCGAGTGATGAATGGATCCGCCAGCGCACGGGTGTCATTACCCGCAAGCGCGCCTCGAGCGCTGTGCAAGCAATCGACCTCGCCGAGGCGGCGTCGCGCGAGGCGATCGAGAAGGCGGGCATTTCGGCCGGTCAGATCGGGGCCGTCATTGTCTCGACCATCAGCAATTCGGTGCAGACCCCCTCGCTCGCAGCGTTGCTTGCCGACCGCATCGGCGCAACCCCGGCGCCCGCCTACGACGTCTCTGCGGCATGCGCTGGGTACACGTACGGCATTGCGCAGGCCGACGCGTTCATTCGTGCCGGGCTCGCGCAGTATGTGCTCGTCGTCGGAGCCGAGAAGCTCAGCGACTTCGCGAAGCCGACAGACCGCACGATCTCCTTCTTGCTCGGTGATGGAGCCGGGGCCGCCGTTGTCGGGCCCAGCGATTCGCCCGGCATTGCGTCGACTGTCTGGGGCTCCGACGGCTCAAAGTGGGACGCCGTCGGCATGGACAGACCGTTCAAGGAAGCGTTCGACGACCCTGATGGTGAATTCCCGACCCTGCGTCAGGAAGGTCAGACGGTCTTCCGCTGGGCCGTGTGGGAGATGGCAAAGGTCGCGCAACAAGCGCTCGATGCTGCCGGCATCACGTCAGACCAACTCGCTGCCTTCATTCCGCACCAGGCCAACATGCGCATCATCGACGAGTTCGCCAAGCAGTTGAAGTTGCCCGAGAGTGTTGTCATCGCGCGTGATATCGCCACGACTGGCAACACGTCAGCGGCGTCGATTCCCCTCGCAACCCACCGACTGCTCGACGAGCACCCTGAGCTGAGTGGCGGTCTCGCCCTTCAGATCGGATTCGGGGCTGGACTTGTCTACGGCGCTCAAGTCGTGCGTTTGCCCTAGCGCCACCCCGCCCTCGCGCCGCAGTCCGCGATCGGCCCTCGCGCCGCTCTAGGATTGTGGACGGTCATACGACACCCCAAGGAGAAAACACATGGCACTGTCCACCGAAGAAGTTCTCGCCGGCCTCGCCGAGCTCATCAACGACGAGACGGGCATCGCCACCGACTCGGTCGCTCTCGACAAGTCGTTCACGGACGACCTCGACATCGACTCGATCTC
>CAYWZI010000166.1:0-4885 GCA_964462815.1 uncultured Microbacteriaceae bacterium | reverse complement strand
CTACCTCGACTTCTCGAGCCAGCTCGTCAACACCAACATCGGCCACTCGCACCCGAAGGTCGTCGAGGCGATTCAGCGTCAGGCCGCCGAGCTTGCCACCGTCGCGCCCTCGCACGCGAACCTCGCGCGGGGTGAAGCAGCAAAGCGCATCGTCGAGAAGGCCGGCGACGGCTTCTCCAAGGTCTTCTTCACCAACGGTGGCGCCGACGCGATCGAGAACGCTGTGCGCATGGCGCGCCTCACCACGCACAAGCACAAGGTGCTCTCGACCTACCGCAGTTACCACGGCAACACGGGTGCAGCCATCGCGGCGACGGGCGACTGGCGCCGCATGCCGAACGAGTACGCCTACGGCCACGTGCACTTCTTCGGCCCCTTCACGTACCGCAGCGAGTTCTACTCCGAGACTCCGGAACAAGAGTGCGAGCGCGCCCTGCGCCACCTCGAGCGCACGATCGTCGCCGAAGGCCCCGGAACGATCGCGGCCATTCTGCTCGAGTCGGTGCCGGGCACCGCGGGCATCTTCGCGCCGCCCACGGGCTACCTCGAAGGTGTTCGCGCGATCGCCGACAAGTACAATATCGTCTGGATCGCCGACGAGGTCATGGCGGGCTTCGGCCGCACGGGCGACTGGTTCGCCTGGCAGAACCCCGAGATCAACCCGAGTCGGGCGACCCCCGACCTCATCGCCTTCGCAAAGGGCGTCAACAGCGGGTACGTGCCCGTGGGTGGCGTGGTCATGAGCCCAAGCATCGCCGCGGCTTTTGACGAGAGGGTGTTTCCGGGCGGCTTGACCTACAGCGGGCATCCCCTCGCCGCCGCCTCGATCGTCGCCTCGATCGACGCAATGACCGACGAGAAGATCATCGAGAACGCACGGATGATCGGCGAGCAGCACCTCGGACCGGGCCTTCGGGCACTCGCCGAGAATCACCCGATGATCGGTGACGTGCGCGGCATGGGAGTCTTCTGGGCTCTCGACCTCGTGACGGACCGCGCGACGCGCGAGCCCGTGGGGCCCGAGATCATCGGTGCTCTCAAGGCCGAACTCATGGCACGCAAGGTGTTGCCGTTCGCGGCCGACAATCGCATTCACGTCGTGCCGCCTTGCATCGTGACTCCCGAGCAAGTCGCAGTTGCCTTGCAGGCGTATGACGGCGCTTTCACGGCGGTCGCGCAGGCTCACAGCATCTACTAATCGCTGGCCGCGGGTATTCCGAGCGATCGGGCGAGGTGTACCCGCGGCCTTTGCGTGCTCACGACGCACGGTCGCTGAGACGGCGGTAGACTGAGCCGTTATGCCTGCCACCGCACACCCCTACCGCGTGAACGTGCGCGACCTCGTCCACCGTCCGGGCGAGATGCGCGAGAAGACGCTCGATATCTCTGTTCCTGAGCAGTTGGGAGCAGGGGTTGCCGTCGTGGCGACAGGCGCGTCGCTCGAGCTCGATCTGCGTCTCGAGGGCCTGCACGACGGCATTCTCGTGACGGGCGAGGTGCGAACGACGGCCACGGGGGAGTGCGTGCGCTGCCTTGATCCGGTCGCGTTGCCCCTCGAAGTCGAATTCCAGGAGCTTTTCGCGTATTCTCCTGAGGGCGCTGACGATTACCAGGTTCACGATAATCACGTGGATTGTGAACCGGTCGTCCGCGACACGGTAGTGCTGGCGCTGCCGTTCCAGCCGGTGTGCCGTGACGATTGCCCGGGGCTCGACCCCGTAACGGGCGAGCGCCTGGCAGACCATCCGGAACGGCGGCCGAGCGAGACCATCGATCCCCGATGGTCAGCGCTCGAGAGCTTCCAGACCGAATCAGACTGACACCGCTTGCGCGCGCACGCGCACAGCGGCAGAGATAGAGAAGAGAGACACCATGGCTGTTCCCAAGCGGAAGAAGTCGCGATCCAACACCCACGCGCGTCGTTCGCAGTGGAAGGCCGAGGTTCCCACCCTGGTCAAGACCATCGAGAACGGCAAGGTCGTTTACAGCCTCCCGCACCGCGCGAAGGTTGTCGAAGACTCCGCCGGCACGCCCCTGTACATGGAGTACAAGGGCCGCAAGGTCGCCGACGTCTGAGTAATCGGCTCGTGAGCCGGTGAACGCGTCGGTGGCACGGTCTGGCTCTGCGTCAGAACCGGCCAGCATCGCATCGGGAGCGGATCGCTCCCCTCTTTCGCGTGCCCTCGGGGTGTCGATTTCCCCTGAGTTGCTCGAACTCGCTCTCACGCACCGCTCGTGGGCCTATGAGAACGGCGGCGTTGCGACGAACGAACGCCTGGAGTTTCTCGGCGACTCCATTCTCGGTCAAGCCGTCACCGTCATGCTCTATGAGACCTACCCCGACCTGAGCGAAGGCGACCTCGCGAAGCGCCGCGCCTCGCTCGTCTCGGCAGTTGCTCTCGCCGAGGTGGCGATTTCGATCGGGCTGGGTGAACACCTGAAGCTCGGCAAGGGCGAAGAACTCACCGGCGGCCGCGAGAAGTCATCGATTCTCGCCGACACCGTCGAAGCCCTCATCGGTGCGGCCTACCTCGACCTCGGCGGCGACGTCGCCACCGACCTCGTGTTGCGACTCATCGCGCCGCTGCTCGCCGACCCCGATCGTTTCGGTGCGGGCATGGACCCGAAAACCTCCCTGCAAGAGCTCGCCGCGCGGCTCGGCCTGGGCCTTCCCGCCTACGAGATCAGCGACGACGGCCCCGACCACTCGAAGGTATTCACGGCAACCGTCGTGCTCGCGAGCGAGCAGGTCGCGACAGGCCAGGGCAGCAGCAAGAAGCAAGCCGAAATGGGCGCTGCGTTGCACGCCATCTCGGCCCTGCAGTCACGGCTCTGACCGTGCCCGAACTGCCCGAAGTTGAGGTCGTTCGCCACGGACTTGAACCGGCCGTCACCGGTGCCGTGATCGACAGCGTCGAGGTGCTCGATGAGCGCTCGTTGCGCCGCCACGACGGCCCCAGTGAAGACTTCATCGAGAGGCTGACCGGCGCCACACTGCTCGGCGCCGTGCGCCGCGGCAAGTTTCTGTGGCTGCCGCTTGCGGGGTCTTCGGTTTCGGGGGCGGAGCCTCCTACCGACGCCCTCGTCGCCCACCTCGGCATGAGCGGCCAGGTGTTGTTGCGTGCGGTGGACGCCGAAGCCTCCGCGCTCACGCGCGTGCGGTTCGCGCTGACGCATCCAGTGCACGGCCCGCTGCGGGTTGACTTCGTGGATCAGCGCATCTTTGGCTCGATGGCGATTGACGTGCTGCTGCCGACGCCCGATGGGGCGGCGGCGGGGTACGGGATGCCGCTGGCGAGCATCCCGAGCCAGGTGGCGCACATTGCGCGCGACCCGCTCGACCCTGCCTTCAATGAGCGGCTCTACCGGCGCCGGCTCGCCGCTAAGCGCACGACCGTCAAGCGAGCCTTGCTTGATCAGACCCTCATCAGCGGCATCGGCAACATTTACGCCGACGAGGCGCTGTGGGCCGCGCGCGTGCACTACGACCAGCCGACCGAGACCCTGTCGGCGCGCAAGAGCGGCGAACTGCTCGCCGAGGTGCGTACGGTGCTGCGACGGGCGCTCGCCGAAGGCGGCACCTCGTTCGATGCGCAGTACGTCAACGTCAACGGTGCGTCGGGCTACTTCAGCCACTCGCTGCGTGCCTACGGGCAACAGGGCAAGTCGTGCCCGCGGTGCGAGCGACCGATCGTGCGCGAACAGTTCATGAACCGCGGCTCGCACTTCTGCCCGCGCTGTCAGCGCATTCGCTAGCCGCCGACGCTCTCGCCGTTTCCTAGACGACAGCGAGGGCCTGCGCGATGCGATCGGCGGCGGCTGCCGCTGCGTGCGATGCGCGGATGTCCACCCCCAGCCGCGAGGCCCCCGCACGGTGCTGCGGCTCGTCGAGCAGGCGCTGCACGGCTCGCGCGATCTCGGCAGAGCTCGCGCTCTTCTTCAGCGCGATACCGGCGCCGGCCCGCTCGACGGCCGCGGCAACCATGGGCTGATCGATCATCGGGTGCAGCGGGATCATGACGAGCGGTAGGTCATGCGCGAGCGCCGTCATGGTGGTGCCGTGCCCGCCGTGCCCGATGACCAGGCGCGCGCGGCGCATGGCTTCGGGGTGGGGCAGAAAGGCGTGCACTTCGGCGCCGGCCGGAAGTCGCAGGTCGGCGGCGTTGATCGCGGGCCCCGTCGTCACGATGAGCGGAAGCCCCTGGGTGGCAACCGCGTCGATCGCCCGCTGCAGCACGGCGCGCTGACCCGGCAAGTTGATCGTGCTGAGGCTGACGAGCACGGCCTCGCCCGCGCTCGGCGCCGACTCTGCGGGCACGACCGGGCCGACCCAGGTGGTGTTCGGTTCGTCGCTCGAGTACGCCGTGTCGAGCTCGGGCAGGGCAGTGACGACCGTGGTTGCGGCGGCATTCCAGAGCCGGTCGGCCCGCGCCCCGAGTTGTGCGCTGAAGAACGCGGTGAGGGGGTTGCGCCGCCAGCGATGCCAGAAACTCATGAACGAGTGTGCAATGACGGCCGTAGGCGTGCCCGTCTGTTGCACCGCCTTCAGCACTCCGAGCAACATGCAGTCGACGATGACGGCATCGACGCTCTCGCGCGTGATCGAGGCCACGACGTCGGCACCGAGGCCCGTGTCGTGGAACACCCGAAACATGGCGACGGGGTTGGAGCCCGTCGACCCGCTCCACTGGCGGCCGGTGGGGTAGGGCTCGAACCGCAGCCCCGCGGCCTCGACCGCAACGCGTTGGTCGTCGTGCCCGATGACGCGCACGGTGTCGCCCCGGCGTACGAGTTCGGCGGCGATGGCGAGGGTGGGCGGCACGTTGCCGCCTCCACTCCAGGTGGCGAGCAGATAGTCAGTCATGGCGGGTCCTCTCGGGGCGGG
>CAYWZI010000165.1:0-4890 GCA_964462815.1 uncultured Microbacteriaceae bacterium | reverse complement strand
TGCCCTCACGGCGACGGCCACGGCCGAGACGGCGCGCGAGATCGTCTCCCGGCTTGACCTCGGGCGCGCGCGGCAGTTCGTGGCGAGCTTTGACCGGCCGAACATCCAGTACCGCATCGAGCCGAAGAACCAGCCAGTGCAGCAACTGCTGCAGTTGATACGCAGTGAGCACCCGGGCGACGCGGGCATTGTCTATTGCTTGTCTCGGGCATCCGTCGAGAAGACGGCGATAGCGCTGGCCGAACACGGAATCCCTGCTCTGCCCTATCACGCCGGCCTCGACGCCTCAGTGCGCGCCAACCACCAGTCGCGCTTCTTGCGCGAAGACGGCATCGTCATGGTCGCGACGATCGCGTTCGGCATGGGCATCGACAAACCCGACGTGCGGTTCGTCGCGCACCTCGATCTGCCCAAGAGTGTTGAGGGCTACTACCAAGAGACGGGGCGCGCGGGGCGCGACGGCCTGCCCTCGACGGCGTGGCTGGCCTATGGCCTGCAAGACGTCGTGCAGCAGCGCCAGCTCATTGACAAGTCGGAGGGCAACGCTGCCCACAAGCGGCGCATGAGCCAACTGCTCGACGCCATGCTCGCGCTGTGCGAAACCGTCGAGTGTCGGCGCGTGCAGTTGCTCGCCTACTTCGGGCAAGAGTCAACAGCGTGTGGCAATTGCGACACGTGCCTTGCGCCGCCCGAGAGCTTCGACGGCACCGTGCCGGCGCAGAAGCTCCTGTCGACCGTGGTGCGCCTCGATCGTGAGCGCAATCAGCGCTACGGAGCCGGGCACCTCGTCGACATTCTGCTCGGCAACCGCACCCCTCGCATCGAGCAGCTCGGGCACACCGACCTCAGCACCTTCGGCATCGGCACCGAGCTCACCGACCAAGAGTGGCGCGGTGTGGTGCGGCAACTGCTCGCCCAGGGGTTGCTTGCCGTTCAGGGTGAGTACGGCACTCTCGGCATCACCGAGTTGAGCGCAGCGGTGCTGCGCGGTGAGCGCGAGGTGCGACTGCGCCGCGAAGCCGTGCGCGTGAGCCGCGCGGCGCGCGGGTCGAAGCGGTCGGCGGTGAGCGACCTTCCGGCCGAGGCCGCCGGGCTGTTCGAGCGGTTGCGGGCGTGGCGAGCATCCACCGCGAAAGCGCTCGAGGCGCCCGCTTACGTGGTCTTCGCCGATGCGACCCTGCGCGGCATCGCCCTCGTGACGCCGGCGACGCTCGACGAGCTCGCGCAGGTGAGCGGTGTGGGCGCGGCCAAGCTCGAGCGGTTCGGCGACGCCGTGCTGGCGATCGTTCGCGGCGATGAGCCGCCGCCGCTGAACATTCCGCACGCGGAATAGACCTCGTGCCACGATGACACCATGTTGACCTTTGTCGTGCGCGTGTTCGTCACGCCGATCGCGAAAGTGATCTGGCGGCCGACCATCATCGGGCGCGAGAACCTTCCGGCGACTGGCGGAATCGTCGTGGCGAGCAATCACTTGTCGTTCATCGACTCGATCGTCATCAGCATGTTGGCCCGTCGGCCCGTGAGCTTCTTGGCGAAAGAGGAGTACTTCACCGGTACGGGCGTGAAGGGCGCGATCTCGCGGAGCTTCTTCACGAGCGTCGGAGCGATTCCGGTCAAGCGCGGTGCGGGCCAGGCCGCGCAAGAAGCTCTCGATGCGGGGCTTGCCAAGATTCAGGCGGGCGCAGCGTTCTCGATCTACCCCGAGGGCACGCGGTCGCGAGACGGGCGGCTCTATCGCGGCAAGACCGGCGTCGCATGGCTCGCGCTCACCGCGGGTGTGCCCGTCGTGCCGGTCGCCCTCACCGGAACCCAGAACCTCCAGCCCGTCGGCTCAACGCGCATTCGTCGTGCGAAGATCACGATCGAGTTCGGCGAGCCGATGGACCTCTCGTCATTTGGCGCCGCGGCATCGGGCCGCGCTCGGCGGCACGCAACCGATGCGCTCATGATGCGCATTCGGACGATGAGCGGGCAAGAATACGTCGATCACTACAACGAGCCCCCGCCGGCGACCGTGCGCGAACGCGTGCGCCGCTTCTTTCGAACCCGCGCCGAGCTATAGGGGTTCGGGTGCCTCGGTAGCTGCCGCGGCCTCATCACGACGACGCGTCGCCGCGCCGGGCACCGGAGCCGTGAGGCGCAGGGTCGCGAGCAGACCGAGCGCCAAGAAGCCGGCAGCGGTGAAGGCCGCGAACCGGGTCGCGTCGCTAAAGGCCTCGCGCGCTTCGGCGGCAACCTCGGGCGACTCCGCCTCGAGCCCCGGAATTGCCGAGCCTGCGCTGTCGACGACGACCGACACGATTCCGTCGCGCGCCTCGGGGGGCAGCCCGGCAGCGTCGAGTCGGCTGTCGAGGTTGGTGCCGAGCGAGGTGAACAACACGGTGCCGAGCACGGCAATGCCGAGGGCCGAGCCGATCTGGCGAGCCGTCGACTGCGTGCCCGAGGCTTGCCCGCTCTCTTCGACCGGAACATCCTGCAACACGACGCCCGTGAGCTGGGCCGTCGCGAGACCGACACCGACACCGTAGAAGAGCAGGCCGAGCGCGATCGACCACCACGGCGTATCGACCGCGATGACCATGCCGATGAGAACAAGACCGATGATCTCGGCCGCAATACCGACGCGTACGGTCGCGACCGGGGTGACGCGTCCGCTGAGGGCTCCGCTCACGCCGCTTGCCAAGAACGAGCCGATCGCGAGCGCGAGCAGAATCGTGCCGGTCTGCAACGCGTCATAGCCGAGCACGTTCTGTAGCCAGAGCGGCAGCGACAGGATGATGCCGAACTCGCCCATGGAGACGATGAGAGCGGCGATGTTGCCGTTGCGGAACGAGCCGATGCGCAGCAGCGAGAACGCAAGCATGGTCGACTTGCCCGCTCGCTCTCGGCGCAGCCCCCACCATACGAACGCTGCACCAGCCGCAAGGGACACCGCGAAGGCGATTGGCACGGGGCTGAGAGCGAAGGGCCACTGCCAGTCGCCCAGCATGAGACCGTCGTCGGCGAGCCACCATCCGAGAGTGCGCCCCTCGATGAGGCCGAAGACCAGCGCAGCGCTCATGACGACCGAGAGCACTGCGCCGACTCCGTCGATTGCTTGCGGATTCTCTGACCGCGTCGCGCGAACAAAGAGCATGAGGCCGATGAGGATGATGATGCCGAGTGGCACGTTGATGCCGAAGGCCCACCGCCACGAGAACGCGGTTGTGAGCCAGCCGCCGAGCAGTGGCCCGACCGCGGCCATGCCGCCGATCGTCGACCCCCAGACGGCGAAGGCGATTCCGCGCTCGCGGCCTTGGAAGGTCGCGTTCAGGGTGGAGAGCGTGGAGGGCAGAATCATCGCGCCACCCACGCCCTGCACGACGCGCGCCATGATGAGGGCCGAACCCGAGTCAGCGAATGCCGCCCACACCGAGGCGAGCATGAAGATGATCGTGCCGATGATGAGCATGCGGCGCCGCCCAAAGCGGTCGCCGAGAGTGCCGAAGACGAGCAGCAGAGCGGCGAAGACGAGCGTGTAGCTCTCTTGCACCCACTGCACTTCGGTCGAGGTGATGCCGAGTTCGTCCACGATCGACGGAACAGCAACATTGACGATCGTCGAGTCGACGATGATGAGCGAAACGGCCAGGCTGATGACGAAGAGGCCGATCCAGCGGGTGCGCGGTGAAGTCACGAGTTGACGTTACTCCTCACGCGCGCCCGCGACTGCGCCGCGGCGTTACGGCGTCACGGCCGCGCCAGCTTCGGCGGCGGCCACCTGCGCGCGCACCTCGTCCATGTCGAGCGCCTTCACGGCAGTGATGACCTGCTCGAGCGCGGGGCCGGGCAGCGCACCCGGCTGTGCGAAGACCAGAATGCCGTCACGGAAGGCCATGAGCGTCGGGATCGATCGGATGTTCGCGGCCGAGGCGAGGGACTGCTCGGCTTCCGTGTCGACCTTGCCGAAGGTCACGTCTGCGTGCTGCTCGCTCGCCTTCTCGAAGATCGGAGCGAACTGGCGGCACGGGCCGCACCACTCTGCCCAGAAGTCGACGAGAGTGATGCCGGGGGCGGTGACGGTCTGCTCGAAGTCCGTCGCGGTCAAGGTCACGGTAGCCATAGGAACATTCTGCCATAACTGCGGTATACCCTGGGGGGTATTCTCTGACGGCGAACGGCGCGCCCACACCGTGAGTCTCTCCACTATGCGAACGCCCAGCAATGTGAGGGTGTCGACAAAGGCCGCGCACGCGCTCACGGTGCCCTTCGTGGAGCGAGCACCACGAAACCCCGCGCAGCCCGCCGCCGATCTACCGTGACCATCATGAGCACCATCGAGAAGTCTGCGCCCACGAGCGCCACCACCGACCTTCCTTCGCCGACCCCACCCGTCGTCGACTCTCCGACCGCACCGACGACGGATGCTCCGCCGCAGCTCGACGTGACCGCCCTCGGCCAGCAACTGATGGGCCGCTGGGCCGACATTCGCCGCGCGTCGCGCGACCTCATGCGGCAGGACGACTTCCACCGCGACCCGTCGCTCGGCATGGACGACCACCGCGACCGCGTGCTGGGCCAGCTGAAGTTGCTCGTCGAGCGTGGCGAGGTGCACCGAGCGTTCCCGGCGGAGTTCGGTGGGCACGACGATCACGGCGGGTTCATCGCGAGTTTCGAAGAGCTCGTGCTCGGCGACCCGAGCATGCAGATCAAGTCGGGTGTGCAGTGGGGCCTCTATGCCTCCGCGATTTTGCACTTGGGCACGGCGCCGCACCACCACGCATGGTTGCCCGATGCCCTCACGCTCGCCACCCCGGGCGCGTTCGCCATGACCGAAACCGGGCACGGCAGCGACGTCTCGGCGGTCGGCACGACGGCGACCTATGATTCCGCGACCGATGAGTGGGT
>CAYWZI010000164.1:0-4904 GCA_964462815.1 uncultured Microbacteriaceae bacterium | reverse complement strand
CTGGTCCTGCCGGGGCTGATGGCGTGAACGGCACGAACGGTCTTGATGGTGCCCCTGGTGCCCCTGGTGCTGATGGACTTGACGGCGCTGACGGCGCTGACGGTGCTGACGGCGCTGATGGTGTCGACGGTGCTCCCGGTGCGCCGGGTGCGGACGGGGCCGTTGGACCTGTTGGTCCGCAGGGGCCGATCGGCCTCACCGGAGCGACGGGTGCTACGGGTGCTATGGGTCCTGCTGGCCCGGCTGGTCCGGTTGGCCCTCAAGGTCCTGTTGGCCCTCAGGGTCCTGTTGGGGCGACTGGTCCCGCTGGGGCTGATGGCGTGAACGGCACGAACGGTCTTGATGGTGCCCCGGGTGCCCCTGGTGCTGATGGACTTGACGGCGCTGACGGAGCTGACGGCATTGATGGTGTCGACGGCGCCCCCGGTGCTGACGGGGCCGTTGGACCCGTGGGCCCGCAAGGGCCGATCGGCCTCACGGGAGCAACGGGTGCTACGGGTGCTGCGGGTCCTGCGGGTCCTGCTGGCCCCGCAGGCCCCGCTGGGCCGGTCGGGCCGCAGGGTCCGGTCGGGGCGACCGGTGCTACGGGGGCTACTGGTGCGCAGGGTGCTCAGGGTCCGCAGGGTCCGCAGGGGCCTCAGGGTCCGCAAGGTCAGCCCGGTCAGCAGGGTCAACAAGGTCAGCCCGGCCAGCAAGGTCAGCCCGGTCAGCCGGGCCAACAAGGCCAGACCGGTCCGCAAGGTCCGCAAGGTCCGCAGGGTCCGCAAGGCCAGCCGGGTCAGCAAGGTCAACCCGGTCAGCAAGGTCAACCCGGTCAGCAAGGCCAGCAAGGTGCTACCGGCGCCACCGGCCCTACTGGTCCCATCGGCCCTACTGGTCCCATTGGCCCGCAGGGCCCAGCCGGAAGCGTGGGCGCAGCAGGGCCCGCCGGCCCGCAAGGCCCCCCAGGGCCTCAGGGCCCGCCGGGTGCAACCGGTGCCACGGGCCCAGCTGGTGCGAGCGGGCTCGTTGGCACCACCGTGCTTTTGGCAACCGTGGATGCGACCCCCGGAAACGGCGCCGAGGCGACAGCCTCAGTGTCGTGTCCGGCTGGGCGCATTGCCGTGGGGGGCGGAGGCTCCATCCTCGGAAACGTCAACGTTCTCCTGAGAGCTTCCCAACCCGTCGGGGATACGCCGCCGACTGGCTGGAGTGCAACAGGGCTCCAAACAACCGGAGGCGGTGGGGCTTGGTCGGTGAGGGCCTTTGTCGTGTGCGGGCCTTAGCCACCCGACACCACCACCCAGGCCTGTGGACCGTGACCGTGCGGCACGTTCCGAACGCGTCATTCAGAAGCGGGAGCGGAAATCTCGACGAGTGCCTCGTTGTGACGTAAGAAGCCCGGCTTCCACGGGGGGTCGAAGCGAGCGTAGAAGACCTCACCCATCGGAGTGAACCCCGCTCGGCGCACTGCGTCGATCAAGGTCGCACCGTGATCAGTGAACCGCTCGGTGCGGGCTCCGCCTGAGAATCGACGCGCCGCAACGAGACGCTCGGGCACGGCAGTGGTTCGCACGCGCGGGTCGCGCGGTGATGGCGCCCGAGCCGCATCCATGTCAGCGGGCAGCACGAAACTCACCGTCTGCACGGCGGGTGCCGTCTGTTCTTGCAGCACGGGTGCCGTCATGGCGATGCTTTGACTGCCTGCGTTGGCGCCGCTGATGTATTGAAACAGCGGACCGAATCCGGCTCCCGCCCCCGACGCAACGCCGCCCCGGACATCCACTTGAACGAGCATGTGTTCGGGGTAGCGACGCACCTCGAAACTGCCGTGTGCACTCACCACCGAATAGGGCTGGTGCTCGGTCATGACCGGTGCCTCCGTTCGGGGCGAGTGCTCAGGCTAACTCAGCAGGTCTTTCATTTGCTTGTAGATAAGTCCAGCGGCGTTCTTGGGGTTCAATCGCGACAGTCGCGACATGATGCGCGCGTCTGATCCGATGAAAATCTCGTAGCTGCCCTTCTCGATCGCTTCGACGATCTGGCGGCCGGCCTCGGCAGGTGCGGTCGTCTTGCGTGGCTTTCCTTCGCCGGCGCGCGCCGCCATGGCCTCCATCTCAGCGGCAGTCATGATGCCGGAGTTTTGTGCGATGTTCGTGCCGATCGCCCCCGGGAACACTCCCGTGACTCGCACGCCGGTCTCCATGAGCTCAGAGTGAAGTGACCTGCTGAGCTGCGCGACGGCGGCCTTCGTGGCCCCATAGACCGACTGACCAGGCACCGGCGCGTAGGCGCCCATGCTCGCGACATTGACGATCAACGCCTCGGGGCGCGCAATGAGTTCGGGCAAAAACGCCTTGACCGTGTTCAGCACGCCATAGAGGTTGACGTTGATCACACGCTCGATTTGATCCCACTCGAGCTCGTTGACCTTCACGAACTTCTGAATGATGCCCGCGACATTGAGCAAGCCGTCAATTTGGCCGTGCTCCTTGATGATGGCGGCGGGAAGCTTCGCTACCGCCTTACGTTCGGTGATGTCGACGACGTGGGTCGAGAGGCGCACGGCGTGGTCGCCCGAAAGTCGAGCAGTTTCGGCGAGTCCTTCTTCGCTCAGGTCGAGGGCTGCGACGCGCCCGCCCTTGAGAAGGAGGCCGAGCGCCACCTCACGCCCGATACCGTTGCCAGCGCCAGTGACGGCGAAGACCTTTCCACTGATCTGCATGATGCTCCCTGATCGAGATGGATGCGCGACTCTGCGCACCTCCAGGCTAACTGCCGCAGCGGCGCCTCGTCAGAGTCGAACGTCCTACCGCGGCGGCGGGCCGACGAGCCCCGCGGCGCTACTTCGAGAGCGTCACGGCGTCCACGCGGTCGAACGACAGGATGAGCTTCTCGCCGTTGACGGGCCGCCCCAAGAAGAGCCCTGCTGGGCACACGTTCAGCACGCCCGTCGTCAGCATCATTAGTCCGACGGGGATCAGGAGCAAGGCCCAGCCTCCCGCCGCGATGCTACCAGCGACGATCAGGGGGCCGCCGATGATGCGCGCCCAGCGACCAACGGGAGACGACACAGCCTTCAGTACGGCGATTCCCCAGGGGGCAGGAGTTCTCATGTGATGCTTCCTCTTCGGCTAGACGTGGTGGTGCTCGCCGCGCTTCGGCGGCACATAAGTGCAGGTGTCGCCCGAGCACAGCGTGGGCTTCTCGCGGCTGAAGCGTCGGGCGAGCTCGCAGCCGAGGCAGTAGCCGAACGCCGCTTCGAGATACAGCAGGGCCAAGCAGATGCCGCAGACGGTTTGCGCGATGATCGCGGGCAGGCCGAGCCAGCCGAGCGCGAGGCACCCCGCCATGGCCATTCCGAAGCCCATCCACCAGGCGAACTGCTTCGACCGCGCCTCGACCCACTCGGGCCGCTGGGGTCGAGTGATGAGTGTGCCCAGCACGAGAGTTGGCGTGAAACGTGTCCCGAGAAACAGACGCACATACATTTCGACCGCGAAGATGACGCCGAACATTCTCATCGGTTGGAGGTCACCGGTGATGACGCCATAGAGCCAGGCCGAGAATCCGGCGAGAAAGAGCAGCCCGGCCGAGGCGCGCACGGCCCGCTCATTGACGACGGGCACGTCGATGCCGCCGACCCACTGGCCGATGACGGGGCGGGTGGCGCGGTCAGGAGCGCTCGTGTTCACGGCCTCACTATACCCCAGGGGGTATAAGGAGTGTCTGGGAATCTGCAGGAAGCAGTGGAATCGTTAGCTCATGACCGTCATGCCGATGTTCCCGCTCGGGTCGGTGCTGTTTCCCGCGATGCCGACCGCGCTAAGGGTGTTCGAAGAGCGCTACATCGTTTTGCTCTCGACGATCATCGGCGACGAGCCTCCCGAGTTCGGAATCGTCTTGATCGAACGTGGCAGTGAAGTCGGCGGGGGAGAACACCGATTTCCGATCGGTACGGTCGCGCAGATCACCCGCGTGGAGACGAGTGAAGGGTTCATCGGTCTCATCGCGCAAGGCGACCGGCGCATCGAAGTCACGTCCTGGCTCGACGACGACCCCTACCCGCGCGCTGAGGTGCGTGACGTGCCCGCGCTCGTGTGGGATGACTCACTCGCGCCCCTGATCGAACACGCCGAGCAGTTGGTGCGCCGCACCATCTCTCGAGCGAGCGAGTTCGTCGAGCAGCAGTGGCCAGCCGACATTGTGCTCAGTGACGACCCCGTCGAAGCGGCCTGGCAACTCGCGGGCATCGCCCCGCTCGGCCCGCTCGACCAGGTGCGACTGCTGCAATCGACGTCGCTCAGCGAGTTGCTTTCCGCCACGATCGAGGCCACCGAGCTGGCAGCCGAGATGCTCACCGTCGACTGGGGCGACGACGACTTTCCTGACTTCGCCGACGGCGGCGAATCGCGCGGCGACTAGCGCAGAGCCGGTTACCCTGTCGTTATGGACGAGCTTTTCGCCTTTCCGATTCCGGTCGACAGCGCTTCATCGCCGTGGCTTACCGTCGTCTTCGCAGCGATGGCGCTCGCGGGCTTCGCTGTTCTCGTGATGCAGGCCGTGCGCTACTTCCGCTCAAACGGAGACGAGCACGACCCTCGCTTCGGTGGCGACTCGGACGATGAGCCTGGCGGACCTACTCGCGACGAGCGAGTAGAGTGACCGCCAGCACGACCACCAACTGAATACCGGGCCGTTTCCGCGATGCGGGAGAGCCGCGTGCCGCGTGCACTCGGCACCGAAGGAGCAAGCCTCCCCGCCAATCTCTCAGGTCATCAGTACCGCATCAGCGAGGCCACTCTGAAAAGTAGAGCGAGCATCCATACCGATTAATCGACTGGATGCCCTCTCTCGCCCACGGTGAAAGCGCGACTGATCTCGGCCAGTAGCGTGAAACTCTCAGGCTCCATGACAGAGGGGGA
>CAYWZI010000163.1:0-4929 GCA_964462815.1 uncultured Microbacteriaceae bacterium | reverse complement strand
CTTGCCCAACTACGACATCGGCATGGCGCGCGTGCTCTACCCGGGCACCGACATTTGGCTGAATAACCCGTTGCGTCCGCTCGAGGCGTGCGGAACATCCGGCACGAAGGCGGCGCTCAACGGCTCGCTCAACCTGTCGATTCTCGACGGCTGGTGGAACGAGTACTACGACGCGGAGAACGGCTGGGCGATTCCGACGGCCGACGCTGCGGGCGACGGCGCCGAACGCGACAAGCTCGAGGCCGAGGCCATGTATGACCTCATCGAGCACCAGATCGCGCCGCGCTTCTACGACCGCGATGCCGAGGGCCTACCGAAGCGCTGGTTGCAGAGCATTCGCCACACGCTCTCGACCTTGTCGCCCGAGCTGTCGGCAGACCGCATGGTGCGGGAGTACGTTGAGCGCCTGTACGTGCCGGCGGCTCACGCCGAGCGCGCGATCACGGCCGACGACTACCGACCGGCTCGCGAGCTCTCGGCCTGGAAGTCGCACGTTGTGCACGAGTGGCCGAACGTCGCGGTGTCGCACGTCGAGTCGGGAGGCGTGCAGTCGCCCCAGGTTGGAGACGAACTGACAGTTCGCGCTCACGTGCACCTCGCCGGACTCAGCCCCGATGATGTGCTCGTCGAGGTAGCGTTCGGGCGAGCTCGTAATGGCGACGACTTGGTCGAGGTTCGCCGTCAGCCGCTTCACCTCGCTCACCATGAGTTTGGTCAGCCAGCGGTCTTCGACGGCACGGTCGCACTCGAGCGGTCGGGATCATTCGGCTACACGGTGCGTGTGACCCCCAAGCACGAACTGCTGGCGAACCCGGCAGAGCTCGGCTTGATCGCGGTCGCGCAGTAATCGGGAGGATCAGCGGGCGATGTCGCCGAGCTGACCGCGCGTGATCGCGAGCAAGTCGTCGGGCGAGAGTTCGAGGTCGCAGCCGCGGCGTCCGCCCGAGACGAAGATTGTCGGCCAGAGCGCGGCGGTTTCATCGAGCACGGTCGGCAACGCTGACTTCTGACCGATGGGGGAGATGCCGCCGACGACGTATCCCGTCTTGCGCTCGGCCACGGCAGGGTCGGCCATCACGGCACGTTTGGCGCCCACGGCCGCCGCGAGCGACTTCAAGTCGAGCATCCCCGTCACCGGAACAATGCCCACGCACAGCGTGCCGTCTGCGTCGGCGAGCAGCGTCTTGAAGACGCGGTCGGGGTCGAGGCCCAGCGCGCTCGCGGCTTCAAGGCCGTAATTCGTCGTCGCCGGGTCGTGCGTGTAGGTGTGCATGGTGAACGGGATGCCCGCCGCTGTCAGCGCGACCGTGGCCGGCGTCATCGGCCCGCCGTGGGCCGCGGCCTTAGCCATGGGCGTCACTCCGACCCCCGCACCTCTCAGCCATGAGCTCGGAGGAGAAGCATCGACGTCGGCCCGATGGTGAGGGTGTCTCCCGGCACGTGGTCGGGCTCGAGGTCGGAGAGGTCATCGTGTGAGCTGTCCCACAGCACGGTGTAGCCGACGACGCCGTCGTGCGCTGGCAGGGTCACCTCGACGCCAGATTCGAGACCGTGCACGATGAGCAGAATGCGGTTGAACTCTTCGAACTCGGGGGTCGAGGCCGCGAGGTATTGCAACGTTCGTTCGTCGGGCGAATCCCAGTCCTCCATGGTCATGGCTTCGCCGTCTTTGTTGTACCAGTCCATTTGGGTCGCGTTCGGCACGGTTTCGCCCCAGCGCCCATAGCGCAGCGGCCGCAGAGCAGGGTTCTCACGGCGCACCTGCAGCAGTCGACGGGTCACGCGAAACAGGTCTTCTTGCCAGCCCTCGTGGTGCCAGTCGAGCCAGGTGAGTTCGCTGTCGTGACAGTAGGCGTTGTTGTTGCCGCGTTGGCTCCGACCGATCTCATCGCCCGCTGTGATCATCGGCATGCCCGCGCTCAGCAGGAGGGTGCCCATGAGGTTGCGCATGGCCTTCCGGCGCTGCGTCGTGATCGTTGCATCGTCGGTGAGGCCTTCGACGCCGTGGTTGAACGAGCGATTGTTGTCGGTTCCGTCGCGATTGTTCTCGCCGTTGCCGAGGTTGTGCTTAGCGTTGAACGACACGAGGTCGGCCATCGTGAAGCCATCGTGGGCGGTAATGAAGTTGACGCTCGCGAGGGGCCCGCGTTCTTCGGCGAAGACGTGCGCGCTGCCCGTGATGCGCCGAGCAAGCGAGCCGATGCCTTCGGGCGCCTGACCGTGCGCACGATCGGCTCCGATGTCGGTGAGCCAGAAAGCGCGAGCGCGATCGCGAAAGCCGTCGTTCCATTCGTGGTAGCCCGAGGGGAAGTTGCCCACTTGCCACCCGCCCATGCCGACATCCCACGGCTCCGAGATCATCTTGACGCCCTGCAACTCCGGGTCGTCGAGAATTGCCCTCAGCAGGGGGTGTGCGGGGTCGAACTCGGCGTTCTCGTTGCGGCCGAGTGTGGCCATGAGGTCGAACCGGAAGCCATCGATCTGCACGTCATTCGCCCAGTACCGCAGCGAGTCGAGCACGAGCCGTTGGGCGGCGGGCGTTGCGAAGTTGACCGTGTTGCCGCACCCCGTGGTATCGATGTAGTGACCCTCGGGCGTGTGGCGGTAGTACGAGGCGTTGTCGATACCGCGCAAGCTCGTTGTCGGCCCCTCGTAGCCTTCTTCGGCCGTGTGGTTGTAGACGACATCAAGCACGACCTCGAGCCCCGCCTCATGCAGCAGCTTGACCATGCCCTTGAACTCGCGCAGCACGGCTCCCGTGCCGCCGAACTGCGCGTCGCGCGTGGCGTAGGCAGCATGTGGGGTGAAGAAGTTCAGCGTGTTGTAGCCCCAGTAGTTGATGAGGCCCTGCCCCTGAAGTCGCTGCTCGCTCACGAACTGGTGCACGGGCAGCAACTCGATCGTCGTGATGCCCAGGTCTTTCAGGTAGGCAATCGTGGCCGGATGCGCGAGGCCCGCGTAGGTGCCCCGCAGGTTGTCCGGCACTTCAGGCGCAAGCTTCGTGAGGCCCTTAACGTGCGCTTCATAGAGCACGGTGTGATCGAGCGGAACGCGCGGTTTCTGCACTCCGCCCCAGTCGAACTGGTCGTCTTGAACGTAGGCGCGCCAATCGCCGTCAGAGGTTCGAGCGAGACCCCGCGCATAGGGGTCGAGCAGCAATCGCTCGGGGTCGAACGCGTGGGTGGGCCCCCCTGGCCCGTCGACGCGCAACGCATACCGCGTGCCCGGGGTCAGTGATCGCGTTGTCGTGCGCCAAACGCCGAAACGGTTGCGCTGCAGGTCATGGGTCTCCGTGACCCAGGTTGGGTCGTCGTGAGCGAAAATGCAGAGCTGCATCGACGTCGCGGTCGCGCTGAAGACCCGTAGCTCTCCGCCGCGGGCGGTTTGGCGCACCCCGAGGTGCCCGAGCGAATCCATCGAGGCCATGCGTCTTAGGCTAGGTCAACGACGAGCGAGCGCTGTTCACGGCTCGAGAGGAGGCCTGCGTGATCTACCTTGACCACGCTGCCACGTCGCCGATGCCACCGGCCGTGCGGGAGGCCTACCTGGATGCTCTCGCCCTTGTCGGCAATCCGTCGTCGATCCATTCGGCCGGTCAGGGTGCACGCGCGATGGTCGATGAGGCTCGCGTGCGCATCGCCGCAACTCTCGGCGTCGACGCGATCGAGGTCACCTTCACAGGAGGGGGCACCGAAGCCGTCAACACGGCGGTGAAGGGGATGTTCTGGGCACGCAACCCGGGCGGTGCGAGTGCGGGCGGCGCCGGCACGGCGGGCTCGTCGGGCGGCGCGGGCTCGTCGCGTCGACGGGCGCGCGTTCTCGTTCCGCGCGCCGAACACCACGCGACTCTCGACGCGGTCGAGTGGCTCGCGCAGCACGAGGGAGCCGAGCTGGTCTGGCTCGAGGTCGATGAGCTTGGCGCGCTGCGGCTCGACGCCCTTGCTGACGCGCTCGGCGACGGTTCTGACGTTGCACTGCTCACGATGTTGGCGGCGAACAACGAGGTCGGCACGGTGCAGCCGGTTGCGCAGGCCTCCGCGCTCGCCGCGGCCGTCGGCGTGCCCGTGCACGTCGACGCGATCGCGGCCTACGGGCAGGTCAGTCTTGACCCACTGCCGCACGGAGTGTCGGCCGTCTCGATCTCCGCCCACAAGATTGGTGGCCCCGTGGGGGTCGGGGCGCTCGTGCTGCGCCGCTCGGCCGAGGTCGTGCCGTTGTTGCACGGCGGCTCACAACAGCGCGGCCGTTCGGGAACCATGGATGCCGCGGGTGCCGCCGCTTTCGCCGCCGCGGCCGAGCTCGCGCACGCCGAGCTCGACGCCCGTGCGGCACACAAACGTGCGGTGCGTGATCGACTCGCGGCGGGCATCCGTCAGTCGGTGCCGCAGGCGGTGCTGAGCGGCATGCTCGGCGATCACGCGATAGCCGTCGACCTCGACGACCTCACCCTGCCCGGCACACTGCATCTCACGGTGCCGGGCGCCGAGGGTGACTCGTTGCTCATGCTGCTCGACGCCGCAGGTTTCGCGGTCTCGACCGGGTCAGCGTGCCAGGCCGGGGTTCCTGAACCCAGCCACGTTCTGCTCGCCATGGGACTCAGCGAAGCGGATGCTCGCGGTGCCCTCCGCGTCACCCTCGGCCCGGCGACCACGGTCGACGAGATCGACGCTCTGCTTGCCGCGCTCCCGGCCGCGGTTGAGCGCGCTCAGGCTGCGGGTCTTGCGGCGCAGGTTCCGCGCCTGGGGCGTTTACCCTAGAAGCATGCGAGTCCTGGCAGCGATGAGCGGTGGCGTCGACAGCGCCGTCGCGACCGCGCGCGCCGTCGACGCCGGACACGATGTCGTGGGCGTGCACCTCGCGCTCAGCCGCATGCCCGGAACCCTGCGCACCGGCAGCCGCGGCTGTTGCACGATCGAAGACAGCCTCGAT
>CAYWZI010000162.1:3694-4989 GCA_964462815.1 uncultured Microbacteriaceae bacterium | reverse complement strand
CCGACGAGGGCGATCGTCTGCCCCGCCGGAATCGTCAGTTCAAGGTCGGGCAGCACCACAGCGTCGTCGTTGTACGAGAACGTCACCTGGTCGAAGTGCACGGTGCCGCGCGCCTTCCAGAGGTCGATCGGCGTCGTCGGGTCGGGAACACTCGGCGTCTCTTCGAGCACGCCCGAGATCTTCTCGAGCGCGGCCGCGGCCGACTGGTACGAGTTGTAGAACATCGCCATTTCTTCGGCGGGGTCGAAGAACCGACGCGTGTAGAGCACGACGGCGAGCAGAGAGCCGATGAGCAAGTCACCCTCGACCACGCGGAACGCACCCACGACGAGCACAGCCGCAACCGTCACGTTGCCGATCAGCACGAGGCCCGGGTCGAAGATGCCGAACAGGCGGATAACCCGGGCGTTTGCATCGCGGTAGTCCTCGACGTGGCCGGCGAACTGAATCGCGTTTCGGGGCTCCTTCCGAAACGCCTTAACTGCCCGGATGCCCGTCATCGTCTCCACGAAGTGCACAATGAGGCGTGCCGAAGCGGAGCGCGTCTGCCGAAAGAGGGTCTGAGAGCGCACCTGGAACCACCGCGTCAGCGCGATGAGGGGAATCAGCGCCACAGCCAGCACGATGCCGCTTGTCGGGTCGATGAGCACCAGAGCTGCCGCCGTGAAGCCCATGTAGATGAGCCCTGAAACCAGCTGGTTCAGCCCGGAGTCGAGCAACTCGCGAATCGAGTCGAGGTCGCTTGTCTGTCGCGCGATGATGCGACCCGAGGTGTACGACTCGTGAAACTCGAGCGAGAGGCGCTGGGTGTGCAAGAAGACGCGCTTGCGCAGGTCAAGCAGAATCATCTGGCTGAGGCGCGCGCTCATCACCTGATACACCGCAATGAGCGAGGCCCCGGCGATGGCCGTAAAGAGGTAGGCCGCGACGGTCAGTGAGACGGGCATCCAATCGTTCTGCTCCAGAAGCGCCGGCAGGCCCGTGTTGATGCCGAGGGCGATAAGCGCCGGGCCCGCGACCTGCAGGGCGATCGACACGACGATCACGACCATTGTCGCGACAATGCGACCCCGCACCGGACGCACTAGCGACCCGAGCAGGCGCAGGGAGCGCGCGCGGATCTGCTTCGATTCGGAGCGCGAATAGTCGTCGCGCTCTTCGCCCTCAACACCCGTGACGCTCATCGGGTGGCCTCGCCTTCCTGATCGATGACGCGTGATTCTCGACCGATGGCGTCGCGCCGTCGGCCCTCCTCCTCGGCGAGCTTGAGCTCGCGGTCGGCCCGCTCGAAGGAG
>CAYWZI010000162.1:0-3684 GCA_964462815.1 uncultured Microbacteriaceae bacterium | reverse complement strand
TCACTGTGAGTGCCGACGTCAGTAATGCGACCCTCTTGCAGCAGGGCGACGCGGTCGGCCATCTGCACTGTGGATGGCCGGTGCGCGACGATGAGACCCGTGGTGGTCGCGAGCACCCTTCGCAGCGCCGCCTCGACGAGAGCCTCGGTATCGACGTCCAGCGCGCTGAGCGGGTCGTCGAGTACGAGCACGGCGGGGTTGGCCGCGACCGCGCGCGCGAGGGCGAGTCGCTGACGCTGGCCGCCCGAGAGGCTGAGACCCTCTTCGCCCACGGTCGTGTCGATGCCGTCGGGCAGGCTGTGCACGAAGTCGGCTTGCGCGATCTCGAGCGCTTCGGCCAGCACACGCTCGGCTTCGGCCGCATCGGCGGGGTCGTCGCTCTCGGTCAGGTCGGGGCGACCGAGCAACACGTTGTCGCGCACGCTCGCCGAGAAGAGCGTGGCGTCTTCGAACGCCATCGCGATGTGGCGGCGCAACTCTTCCCGCGTGAGGTCGCGAATGTCGACGCCGTCGAGCAGCACGCGACCGTCGGTCACGTCGTAGAGCCGCGTAGCGAGCGCCGTCATCGTCGTCTTGCCGCTGCCGGTGATGCCGACGAGGGCCATGGTCTCGCCGGGTTCGAGGGTAAGCGTGACACCGTCGAGGGTTCCGGGGCGGTCGGCATCGGCATCCTGATACCGAAACACCACGTTCTCGAAGGTGAGGCGCCCGCTCGGGGTGGCGATCGTGGCGGGCACTGCCGGGTCAGTAATGGTGTTGACCTCATCCATGACGTCGAAGAAGCGGTCGACGGCGGTGCGCGTGTCGTAGGTCATGGCGAGCAAGAACCCGATCGACTCGATTGGGAACCGCAGCACTGTCGCGGTCGCGAAGAAGGCGAAGAGCTCGCCCACGCTCAGCTCGCCCGCGGCGGCGAGCGCGACTCCGCCGAGAAGGCACAGTGCGAACGCCACGTCGGGAATGAGCACGAGCCAGAACCAGATGCCCGCGATCGCCTTGGCCTTCTCGATCTCGGTCGCACGCAGCAACTCGGCCTGATCGGCGAACTTGAGCAGCGAGTGCTTGCCGCGACCAAAAGCCTTCAACACACGAATGCCGTGCACGCTCTCTTCGACCGCAGTGGCGAGGTCGCCCTGCTGGTCTTGCGCTCGCCGCGCGATGACCGAGTACTTCTGCTCAAAGAGGTAGCCGTACACCCACAACGGAACGCTCATGACGAAGAACAGCAGACCGAGCCAGAGGCTCCAGCTGAACAGCACGACGAAACCGATGATGATCGTGATGCCGTTCACGATGAGCAACACAAAGCCGAACGACAACCAGCGGCGAATCAGGTTGAGGTCGCTGACGGCGCGGCTCAGAAGCTGGCCCGACTGCCAACGGTCGTGGAACGCCACCGGCAGGTCTTGCAGCGTCGCATACAGGCTGTTGCGCATGCGCGCCTCGATGTGAGTGCCGGGCGTCAGCACGAAGAAGCGCCGCAGCATGATGAAGACTGCTTCGAGAATTCCGAGCACGAGCACGGCAAGCGCTGCGGGCCAGATCTGGCTCGGGTCACCCGTGGCGAGCGGTCCATCGACGAGCCCCTGCAGCACAAGCGGAATGATCAGCGAAATGACACCCGCGGCGAGCGCAGCGCCCATGCCGGCGTAGATCCATGGCATGGCGGGCTTCGCGTAGGGGTAGATGCGCGCGATTGCCTTGTACGTGCTCAGCCGGGGCTGGTCTGGTTTCGTCGTCGACACGGTGAGTCCTCGATACGACGCGACCGCTCGTGGCGGGCGCGATGGTGTTCAAATGGTGGCGTGCGGTGGTGGTGCCGGCGGTGCAGAGGCTTGCCGGGGTGGCCGAGCGTAGCCTTCCAGCTTATGCCTTAGGTCATACCTATGTCGACATGAGCCGCAATCGTGATGCGGGCGTTATGCGGCGCCCTGTAATGCACGCCCCGATCAGCGCACGAGCACGCTCAGGCAGGTGACGCAGCCCTCGAGCTTCTCGAACTCCGAGATGTCGACCGTCACGACGCGGTAGCCGAGCGATCGCACGAGCTCGGCAGACTGGGGCGCCGACGCCGCCATGAGCACGGCGTCATCACTGAGCACGACGACGTGGCCGCCCTCGGCTTCGGGCATGGGCAGGAACGAGCGCCACATCGACACGTCATCGACAGTCGAGGGATGCCCGATCACGGTTCCGTCAGGCAGGGCAGTGACCGCGCTCTTGAGGTGCAGCACCTTCGTCACGGGCACGGCGACAACCTCGTGGCCCAACCGGCCCGCGATGACCCGCAACTGACGGATACCCTCCGCGTTCGTGCGGCCGCCTCGGCCGACGTAGAGGGTCGTGCCGATCGCGAGCACGTCGCCGCCGTCGAGAGTTCCGGGCTCGACGATGCGCTCGATTCGCAACCCTTGCTCACGCGCTGTGTGCTCGGCCGCGTCGATCTCCAGTCGGCGCGACTCGGCGCCGGGGCGCGTGACCACGGCGGTGCCGCCGATGATGACGAGGGTGTCTTCGATGAACACCGAGTCGGGCAGCTCGTCGGCCGGCGGCACGTCAACGATCGTGAAGCCTGCCCAGCGGAGGGCCTCGACGTAGGCCTCCCACTGCTGATCCGCGAGGTCGATGTCGACCGGCACGCGCTGCTGATGGGTCAGCTCACCCTCGGCGAGCCGCGTGGAGGGCATGCGCACGAGCGCGACTCGGCGCGGCGGGCGGCTCGCGGCGCGCATCCGGATCACCCGACGGCCGATCGTCAGAACTGACAGCACGGCAACGACCTGGAAGAGCAGATTGAAGCCGAACACGCTCACCCACACATAGTCGATGAGTTCGTTCGAGATGGGGTTGCCTGACGCGACGAGGGCGATCAGCGCGCCGAGCCAGGAGGCGACGAAAGCCGCGAGGAGGCCCACGACGAGTGTGATGCTCCAGTGGTCGTACACGGGGGCGGTGCCGACGATGGTCAAGAAGAGAAACAGCAGCAATGACGAGAACCCGAAGATGCCGTTGAGCTGTACGAGCGCTTCGGCGGTCGCTCCGTTGATTGCCGAGTAAAGAACGATCGTCACGAGGTGCGTCACGAGCGAGACCGCGAGCGCGGCGAGGGCAGAGTCGAGCAGGCGGCGAGCGAGAGGCGTCATAGGTTCAACGCTAGTGCCGCTCGCGCCGCTCGACGTCAGTGGAAGAAGTGCCGCTCGCCCGTGAGGTACATCGTCACGCCGGCCGTCTGAGCCGCCGCGATGACTTCGTCGTCGCGCACCGAGCCGCCCGGCTGCACGATCGCCGCGACACCCGCGTCGATGAGCACCTGCAGGCCGTCGGCGAAGGGGAAGAATGCGTCCGAGGCCGCGACCGACCCACGCGCCCGGTCGCCCGCGCGCGAGACGGCGAGGTGGCACGAGTCGACGCGGTTGACCTGGCCCATTCCGACGCCGAGGGATGCTCCCCCCGACGCCAGCAAAATCGCATTCGACTTGACGGCGCGGCACGCGCGCCACGCGAATTCGAGGTCGGACAGTTGCTCGGCCGAGGCGGCGGGGCCGGAGACCAGTTGCCAGTCACTCGCGGGCGCGAAAGCGCGGTCGGCGCTCTGCCGCAGCCAGCCGCCGCTCACCTGGCGCAGCTCGACCTCACCGAGCGCGAAGCCCGCGGGCAGCTCGAGCAGGCGGATGTTCTTCTTCT
>CAYWZI010000161.1:0-5047 GCA_964462815.1 uncultured Microbacteriaceae bacterium | reverse complement strand
GCGGTGCCCACAGCATCCAGCCACGGGGCTCGGTCATCGTCGGTCAGCGCAGTTCCGGCTGCCATCTTCGCGATGTTCTCGCCGGGATGGAGATCATCGGCGTCGAGAAATGTGACCCCAGTCAACGCGCTCGCGGCAAGCCCAACCGAGGTCTTGCCCGAACCAGAGACGCCCATCACAACGATGGCAGCGGGCACCGCGGGGTGGCTCAGAGCGCACCCTTCGCGGGCTCGCCGATGAGAATCGGCGCGAGCTTGATGACCTCAACCGGCTTCGTGAGGTGACCGTCGAGGGCCGCAATGAGCGCGACCACCGCGGGGCTACTGCCGTGAACGTCGAGCAGAGCGGCGCTTGTCCACTTCTCGATCATGACGAGTCGACCGTCGTCGGCTTCGGTGATCGCGTAGAGCTCGCACCCCGGCTCGGCGTGCACGAGAGGAATCGCGGTGTGAAGCGCGGCCAGCACGTGATCGCGGTGACCCTCGATCGGGTGAAAGATCGCGACGACATTGACGGTCTCTGAGGTACTCATGTGGCCACGCTACCGCCGGTATACGTGCCGGGCCAGAGTGCGGTGGCTCTAGGCTGGAAACCATGACCACCACGCCTTTCGCCAACACCAGTGTCGCTAACATCGGCGTCGTCGGCCTCGCCGTCATGGGCTCGAATCTCGCCCGCAATCTTGCCAGCCGCGAGGGCAACACCGTCGCCGTCTTCAACCGCTCGTACGAGAAGACCGAAACGCTGATCACCGAGCACCCCGAGGCGGGTTTCATCGCCACGAAGGACTACGCCGAGTTCGCCGCATCGCTGCAGAAGCCCCGCACGGCGATCATCATGGTGCAGGCCGGCCGCGGCACCGACGCCGTCATCGACGCACTCACCGAGGTCTTTGAGCCGGGCGACATCATCGTTGACGGCGGCAACGCGCTCTTCACCGACACGATTCGCCGCGAGGCCGCCGTGCGCGCCACGGGCATCAACTTCGTGGGCGCCGGCATCTCGGGCGGCGAAGAGGGCGCGCTCAACGGCCCCTCGATCATGCCCGGCGGTTCGGCCGAGGCGTGGGTCACCCTCAAGCCCATTCTCGAGTCGATTGCCGCCGTCGCTGAGGGCGAGCCCTGCGTCACGCACGTCGGCACCGACGGTGCGGGTCACTTCGTCAAGATGATCCACAACGGCATCGAATACGTCGACATGCAGCTCATCGCCGAAGGCTACGACCTTCTGCGGCGCGTCGGCGGCTTCACCCCGGCCGAGATCGCCGACGTCTTCGCCGAGTGGAACACCGGCGAGCTCGAGAGCTACCTCATCGAGATCACCGCCGAGGTGCTGCGCCAAGTGGATGCGACGACGGGCAAGCCGCTCGTCGACGTCATTCTCGACCAAGCCGGCGCCAAGGGCACTGGCGCGTGGACAGTGCAGACCGCGCTCGACCTCGGGGTTCCGGTCTCGGGAATCGCCGAAGCCGTGTTCGCTCGCTCGCTTTCGTCGAAGCCCGCGCAACGCGCGGCCGCGGCGTCGCTGCCCGGCAGCACGCAAGACTGGCAGGTCGCTGACCGCGCAGCCTTCGTCGACGATGTGCGCCGCGCCCTCTACGCCTCGAAGATCATCGCTTACAGCCAAGGCTTCGACGCGATTGTCGCTGGCGCTGAGCAGTACAACTGGGACATCAAGAAGGGCGACATCGCTCGCATTTGGCGTGCCGGCTGCATCATTCGAGCTCGGTTCCTCAACCGCATCACCGAGGCCTACGCGGCCGACCCCGGGCTCGTCGCCCTCGTCACCGCGCCGTACTTCGCCGACGCCGTCACCGGGGCGCTGCCCTCGTGGCGCCGCATTGTCGCCGGTGCGGCGTTGGCGGGCATCCCGACCCCCGCTTTCGCCTCGTCGCTGTCGTACTACGACGGCCTCCGCGCCGACCGCCTGCCGGCCGCGCTCGTGCAGGGCCAGCGCGACTTCTTCGGCGCGCACACCTACAAGCGCGTCGACAAAGAGGGCACGTTCCACACGCTCTGGAGCGGCGATCGCACCGAGGTCTCAGCGACAGACTCGCACTGACCGGCGGTCATCTATTGCGCCGCCGCGCTAGCGGGCGCGGGTCGCGGTAACGTGGCAAGGCCGATTCCCGTTGCGATGAAGAAGGGGCCCTGTGGCGAACATCGAACACCGCTACGACCCCGAACTGCTCGCCTTGCTCGAGGCCACGGGTGACCCACGAGAGAGCTTCACGCGTGAATCGATCGCGCGGCGACGGGCTGAGGCGGTATCGCCGCCCATCAACGAGACGATCGCCGGTCGTGCGATCGACCACGAAGAGCGCACGATCGGGGGATACGCCGGCGCAGACATCGTGATCTCGATCTTGCGATCGACCGGGAGTCGGGAAGCAGGCCCAGGGTTCGTTCATACCCACAGTGGCGGAATGATCATCGGAGATCGCTTCACCGGCATCGGCCAACTCGCAGACTGGATCGAGCAGTTCGGCGGAACCTGCGTCTCGGTCGAGTATCGGCTCGCCCCTGAGTTCCCGGATCCGGTGCCGGTCGAAGACAGTTACGCGGCTCTTGTGTATACCGCCGAGCATGCCGAAGACCTCGGCATCAACCCTGATCAGCTCATCGTGGCCGGCATGAGCGCCGGGGGCGGGATTGCAGCCGGTGTCGCCCTTTTGGCGCGTGATCGCGGAGGCCCGCCGCTGGCCGGACAGATTTTGATGTGTCCGATGTTGGACGAGCGGAACTTCAGTGAGTCAAGTAACCAATTCACGAGATGCGGGCTGTGGGACCGCGAAAGCAATGACGTCGGGTGGGACGCCTTGCTGGGCGAACGTCGCCATACCGACCTCGTGAGCAGCTATGCGTCGCCGTCGCTCGCCGTGGACCTATCGTCGCTACCCACGACCTTCATCGATGTCGGCACCATGGAGGTCTTTCGGGACGAAGCCATCGAGTATGCGCGGCGCATCTCTGCTCACGGGGGTGATGTCGAACTGCACCTCTGGCCCGGCGGCTTCCACGGCTTCGACTTCTCGTTTCCTCACGCACAACTCTCGCTCCGGTGCCTCGCCGCACGACGAGATTGGCTCGCGCGCCTTCTGTCGCGTTAGGGCTGCTTAGCCGAGCGGCGTTACCACGTGACGAGCCCACCCGTGAAGTTGATGGACTGCCCTGTCATGTAGGCCGATTCGCTCGAGAGTAAGAACCAAATGGCCCCCGCACATTCGTCAGCCGATGACGACCTGCCCAGCGGAACCATGGAGTGACGAGCGAGCTCAACGTCAGCGATGCTCATTCCTCGCGACGTCGCTACACCGGCCATGACGTCCGCTTGCATCGGGGTGTCGACGACGCCGGGACAGATGGCGTTGACCCGCACCTCTCTCGATGCGAACGCATAAGCGAACGATCGGGTGATCGACAACACCGCGGCTTTTGATGCTGCGTACGCTGCCGCCTCGGTCGTCGTCGCCAGCTTCGCCGCGCTTGATGAGAGGTTCACGATTGCACCACCGGGTGGCATCGTGCGGCCGATGTTCGAGGTGAGATCCCACACGGCATCCACGTTGACGCGAAAGATGCGCTGCAGATCGTCGACAGACTGTTCCAGGATCGGCTTGAGCACGTTGATTCCGGCAGAGTTGACGAGCGCGCTGCACCCAGCGCCTTCGGCAATAACACGTTCGCGGTCAGCTGGGTTGGCGAGGTCCGCGACGACCACTTGCACTCCGTCTGACTCGAGCGAGGCGAGAGCCAGTGGGTCACGATCGACAGCGATCACCGTGAAACCCTCGCGCTGCAGCCGATAGGCCGTCGCTCGGCCGATTCCGCTGGCGGCACCCGTCACGAGCGCTCGTGGGCTCACGTCAGGGCCACCCTTCGTCGCGTGCCAGCACTACACATCGTTTCGGAATCGTTTCCACCGTATGCCGGGCCGGTGAGGCCGTCAAGGCAAGGCGGCCTCTGAAACGCTGAGCATGTCGCGACCCTGAATCGTGTAAACGATTCCAGAAAACGAGGGGAGAACCTATGCTCGAGGTCAACAGTGACGTCATCCGACCTCGCCGAAAGGAATGAGATGGAAAGAGTCTGTTTCAGTTTCGAGCTCTTTGAAGGTGCCGAAGCCGAGTACGAGAAACGACACGATGAAATCTGGCCCGAGCTGGTCGCGGCCATTCAGGAAGCGGGCTTGAAGAACTACAGCCTGTTCCGGCGGGGAACCCTCGTCATCGGGTATGTCGAAGCTCACCCTGATGCCGAGACGGCGTTTGCGAAGATCGGCTCCAGCGAGTTCAACACCAAGTGGTCAGAGTGGTTCCGTGACCTCATCGTGAACCAGACCGACAATCACGGCAACATGTTGCGCCTGAACGAACTCTGGCACCTGGAGTAAGTCGCGAGTGAGTCGTGGCCGACGAGCGGTGGCAGACTTGCCGTGATGGACGACGACGACCCGATTGAGCTGCGCGGTGCGGTCGACGACGACGACGCCGGGGTTCCAGCCTGGGAGCGCCGCCGCCGCGTCATTCGTTGGGTCGCGCTCATCGCCCTTGTCGGGATGCTCTTGCCAACCGCCGTCGGAACCTACTCGATTGCGCGAGCCACCGCGGAACAGTCGTGCCGACTCGCGGTCGACTTCTATGCCGACGAGCGCACCGGCTCGCGCGTAGCGTTCGAGCTGCTCACGCTCGACGCAGTGGGCTGGAACTGCTACGCCGTCACCTCCAGCGGCGACGTGCTCGTCGCGGCGCTCGGCCTGATTCCGGGGGCACCACGGCTCGTGCCCCGCACGCTGAGCTAACGAGTGTTGTCACACCCCGGGGGCGGCGTGCGACACTAGAGGCGTTCCGCGCATGCGAACGGCGCCCTGTCCGTCAGGGCGGCGTGACCCGTCGAGGAGCGGTGGTTGCCGTCATCGCTTCCGGTCACCTCAGTCGCGACCTACTTCGCGCGGAACCGATGCCGCTGCGCGGTCGCTCGGAGTACCCGGGCGCGCGCACCCGTCATCGTCGACGAACAGTGAGGAACCCCATGATCAGCATCGATCG
>CAYWZI010000160.1:0-5103 GCA_964462815.1 uncultured Microbacteriaceae bacterium | reverse complement strand
GCGCACCTGTCGGTGGAGCGCTCGCGCTCCACCGACCATAGGCCCACAAAAAATGAGGACCGCCATGGGCGGTCCTCATTTTCTTGTCGGGGTGACAGGATTTGAACCTGCGGCCTCGTCGTCCCGAACGACGCGCGCTACCAAGCTGCGCCATACCCCGGTGCCGCCCTCGCCAACGGAGGGCAACCCGTCAAGAATAGCCGATGTCGTCGGAGACGAGCGTCACGAGCACTGCTTCGGGCGGGCAGGCGAATCGCACGGGCGCGTAGATCGAGGTTCCGAGGCCGGCCGATACGTTGAGGTAGGCCGCCTTCTGGGCGTGCTGCCACACCGAGAGGCCGCGCGCACGGTCGCGGGGGAGATCACAATTCGTGACGAGGGCGCCCACGCCAGGAATACAGACTTGGCCGCCGTGCGTGTGGCCCGCGAAGATCACATCGGCGTTCTGGGTGGTGAAAGCATTGAGAACGCGCTGGTACGGCGCGTGCGTGACACCAATCATGATGGCGGGGTCGTCGGTGTCGTCGGTGTCCAGCTCGCGCAGAGCATCCACGAGCGCCGGCAGCTGATCGAGGCGGTCCCAGCCGCGGTGCGCGTCGTTCGTTCCCATGAACTCAAGAATCGAGCCATTGACCGTCAGTTGGCCGACGGCGTTGTTGAGATTCAGCCACTCGAGACCCTCGGTGAACAGTGTCTCCAGGCCGGCGGTATCGAGCGGAGTCGAGTTTTCGGTCTCGCCGCGTGAGGGCCCCCCGAGGTACGAGAAGGGGTTCTTCGGCGTCGGGGCGAAGTAGTCGTTCGAGCCGTGAACGAAGACGCCGGGGGTGCCATCGAAGACGCTGAGTGCGTCGGTGAGCGCCGGGAGAGCATCCGGATGCCCCAGGTTGTCGCCCGTATTGACGATGACGTGGGGTGCAAGTTCGACGAGAGTTCGCACCCACGCGATCTTGTCGCGTTGCCACGGAGCGAGGTGCAGGTCACTCAAATGAAGAACCCTGATCGGGTCGGCTCCGGGAGCAAGAACCGGAACGACTTCGCGACGCACGCGATAGGCACGGCGTTCAATCGTCACGGCGTAGACGGCCGCGGCCGCCGCTATCCCAAGGGACGCGACGGCCGCGGTGCGTGCGAGCTGGGTCACGGGCACACGATTCGCGCGACCTCGAGGGTCACGCCCGTTTCGTACTTGATCTTCGACCCGCCCGCCGGGCTCTGTGCGGTGACGATTCCGTCGAGAAGGGGATCGCCGCCGTCAATCACCGGCGGAATCTCAGCGCACACCTCGGTGATGTTGACGAAGCCCGCATCGTTGAGTCCGGTGATGGCGTCCGCGATATTGAGGCCGAGGACGTCGGGCAGGTTGATGAGGTTTCCAAGGCTGACCGTCACCGTGACCGTCATGCCGCGGGCAAGAAGGGTTCCGGGCGCGAAGTTCGAGCCGGTGACGAGGCCGACAGCGAGATCGGAGTCGGTCTGCGAACCGAGTTCGAAGCGGAAACCCAGGCCTTCCAGCAACGCCTTGGCCTGCTCTTGCGTCTGCCCAACGATGTCGGGCATCGTGACGCCAGAACCGGTCTGCAGGCGGGCGGGCGGAGCCGGGAAGCTTCCACCGCCATATTGCGCATTGATCTCGGCCATGAGGGGTCGGAAGATGTCGTGTCGAATCGACGAGCCATTCGGGTATCGCAACATCGATACCTTCCCGGTCACGTTGCCGACCCAGACGGCAGTGGCGACTTCGGTGGTCGTACCGACCATCCACGTCTGGTTGAACGAGTCGGTCGAGCCCGTCTTTCCGACGATCGGCACGCCATCGCCGATTCGCGAACGAGTCGCTGTGCCGCCGGTGATGACGGCAGCCATCGGGGCAGCCGCAGCGGCAGCGACTTCGGACGTAATCGCCCGGCGGCACTCTTGCTGCTGACCCTCGAGCTCGTTGCCGTCGCGGTCGACGATGCGGTCGACGGCGATCGGCTCACAGTAGATGCCGTCATTGCCGATTGCCGCAAAGGCCGACGCCATTGTCAGGGGCGCAATCTCGTTCGTGCCGAGAATCGCCGAGGGGTTCGTTTGCAGCGGGTTGCCATCGGCACGGTGCACCCCGAGCGATTCGGCCGCGCCCCGGATGGCGCACTGGTCGAGCTGCTCGCCGATGGATGCGTAGGCCGAGTTGACCGAGTTGACCGTGGCGTTGAAGACACTCATCGCCGTGGTCGAACCGCCACCAGAGTTCTTGAACTCCCACTTGCCGCCCCACGGCCCGCCCCCGTCATCGCAGGTGTCGAGGAAGGCCGCTTGATTCAGCTCGAAGCGCGAGGCGTCAACGATCTCGTTGAGCCCGCGTCCTTCTTGCAACCACGCAACGAGGCCGAAGATCTTGTACGTTGACCCGGTTTGGAACCCACTCGAGCCGCCGTAGTCGCGATCGGTCGCGTAGTTGATGGCAGTGGTGTTCGGGTCGGCGGTACCTTCGAGCGAGTCGTCAAATGCACGGTTTTGCGCCATGGTGATGATGCGACCCGTTCGGGCTTCGACCGAGACGGCCACGCTACCGATGTCGAGAATTGAGCTGGTTGTCGGTACCAACTCGCGCACGCGGTCTTGCGCCACGCCCTGGAGCGAAAGGTTGAGCGTCGTGTAAATGTCGTAGCCGCCGAGCTTCCAGTTCGCGAGACGTTCTTCCTCGGTTGCGCCGAGCGACTCAAGATTCTTGACATTCTTCACGACGTAGTCGCAGAACTGCTTTGCATAGCCGTTGGCCGCGATGCATCCGTTACTGGGAGCCGTCGGGGTCACGAAGTTCTCGTCGACCGGAGTGTTGAGTGCTTCGCGCATTTCCGCGTCGGTGATGAAGCCTTCTGCGCCCATCGACCGCAGAATGAAGTCGCGCCGCTCTTGGTTGGCGGGGTACTTCTCGGGATCGTTCAGGGCGCGCGCACCGGGCTGCTGCACGATCGCGAGGAGGCTCGCGGCCTGGGCGATCGTGACGTCGCTCGCGGGCACGCCGAAGTACTGCTGCGCCGCTGCCTGAATGCCGTAGGTGTTGCCACCGAAACCAGCAATGTTCAGGTAGGCGAGCAGAATCTCGTCTTTCGTGTACTCCTTCTCGAGTCCGATCGCGAGCTTGGCCTCTTTCAGCTTGCGCTCGAGGCTCTGCTCTTGCGCTTGAGCGATCAGCTCGTCACGCTCTTCGATCGTGTCGGCCTTGAGGGCCTCGGTGATGAAGATGTTCTTGACGAGCTGCATCGTCAGGGTCGAGGCACCCGACTCGATGCCGCCCGAGGTCAGGTTGCCGAGGCCGGCGCGAATGATCGACTGCATGTCGACGCCGCCGTGCTCGTAGAACCGGCGATCTTCGCCCGCGATGGTCGCGTCTTTGATGTACTGCGAGACAGCGTCCCACTCGACTTCTTCGCGGTTTTCGGCGAAGACGGTCGCGATCTGTCGGTAGCCGTCTTCGGGGTTGTCGCTGACCGAGGCGTAGAGCGCGTTGCGCTGCGTTTGCTCGTTGATCCTTATGTATTCGGGGAGGCCTTCGAAAATGCCGATGGTGTTGCTCGCCGCGATTCCGGTAACGGCAAGGGCCGGGGTGACCATGACAGTCACGAGAACTCCGGCGAGAGCGCTGAGTCCGAGCATCCCGGCGATTGCGCCGATGACTCCGGAGGCCTTCTGATTCTGGGCAGACATATGATCAAGGGTACGCCACCGACCTTATGACGACGCTGAACGGAGCGACGCAATGACCCAATGGGAGTACCTCACGACTCCGTTGATGATTCACACCACGCAGGCGATTCTCAATAACTGGGGGTCGGACGGGTGGGAGCTCGTGCAGGTTGTGCCGGGCCCTGAGGGCGGGCTCGTCGCCTATTTGAAGCGGCCCGTTGCCGGGCAGGTGTCAGCATGAGCCGCATCGACGAGCGCCTTGCAGAGCTCGGCATCAGCATCCCCGCCGTAGCAAAGCCCGTCGCGGCGTACGTTCCCGCAGCAATCAGCGGCCACCTCGTCTTTACCGCCGGCCAGTTGCCGTTTGTCGACGGCGCCCTGCCCGCGACCGGCAAGGTCGGCGCTGCCGTGACCGCCGAGGAGGCGGCCGGCTACGCGCGCACCGCGGTGCTCAACGCCTTGGCGGCCGCGCAGAGCGTCATCGGATCGCTCGACCGCGTCACGCGGGTCGTCAAGGTTGTCGTCTTCGTCGCGTCGACGCCCGACTTCACCGCGCAGCCCGCGGTCGCCAACGGTGCATCGACCGTGCTCGGCGAGATCTTCGGCGACGAGATCGGACAGCACGCGCGCAGCGCCGTGGGCGTGGCGGTGCTGCCGTTGGATGCTCCGGTCGAAGTCGAGCTCGTGCTGGAGTTTGCATAGCTCGAGTTCGCCGAACTCGGACTCGCCGCGCGCTAACTGATCGTGTCGGTGATGACGCGAATCACGCTCGTGTCGGTGAGCGTCGTCGTGTCTCCCACCTCACGGCCTTCGGCGACGTCTTGCAGCAGGCGGCGCATGATCTTGCCCGAGCGCGTCTTGGGCAGTTCGCTCACGATGAAGACCTGACGCGGGCGCGCGATCGCCCCGATCTGTTGGGTGACGTGCGCGCGCAATTGGTCGCTCGCCTCCGACGCCGAGACGGTGCCCTCTTTGCGTGACCGCAAGATCACGAACGCGACGACGGCTTGACCCGTGGTGTCGTCGTGCGCGCCGACCACGGCGGCTTCCGCGACGAGCTCGTGCGAAACGAGCGCCGACTCGATCTCCATGGTCGACAACCGGTGCCCCGAGACGTTCATGACGTCGTCAACGCGGCCGAGCAACCACACATCGCCGTCTTCGTCGAGATGCGCTCCGTCGCCGGCGAAGTACCGCGGCCCCGTCGGTGAGTCGGCGAACTTCGACCAGTAGGTCTGCACGAAGCGCTCGGGGTCGCCCCAGATGCCGCGCAACATGCTCGGCCAGGGCTCGGTGATGACGAGCAGCCCGCCTGCCTCCTTGCCGACGTGCACGCCCTCGTCGTCGAGCACGTCGATGCTGATGCCCGGAATCGGCACTTGCGCCGACCCCGGCTTCGTCGTCGTAATGCCCGGCAGGGCGCTGATCATGATG
>CAYWZI010000159.1:0-5122 GCA_964462815.1 uncultured Microbacteriaceae bacterium | reverse complement strand
TCAGTGATCGAGAGCGTGTAGCCGATGGTCACCGGCGTCGAGCCGGCGACGGACGAATCACCTACGCGGACGGTCACGGCGTACGTGGTTTTTGTCTCGAAGTCGATCTGCGTGCCGGCCTTGAGCATGAGAGCGGTGTGCTTGGTGCCCTCACCGCCCGTGATGCCCTGCACGATGACCTTGGAGTCTTTGTTCAGAAAGATCGACATTGTTCGCGTTTCCCTTACTTCGCGGCGAGCGAGGCTGCCTTATCGGCGCCGTCATCCATGGTCGTGGCGAGCGTGACAAGTGGGTGTGCGGCCGCCGCCAGAATCGCGCGACCCTCGTCGACCTGGTTGCCGTCGAGGCGCACCACGAGCGGCTTGGTGGCCGAGTCACCGAGCATCTCCAGGGCTGAGACGATGCCATTGGCGACCGCCACGCAGGAGGTGATGCCGCCGAACACGTTGACGAAAACGCTCTTGACCTGTGGGTCACCCAGAATCACGTCGAGGCCGGCCGCCATGATCTCGGCCGAGGCGCCGCCTCCAATGTCGAGGAAGTTCGCGGGCTTGACGCCGCCGTGGTTCTCACCGGCGTAGGCGACGACGTCGAGCGTCGACATGACGAGACCGGCACCGTTGCCGATGACGCCGACTTCTCCGTCAAGCTTGACGTAGTTGAGGTCATGCTCCTTGGCCTTTGCCTCCAGCGGGTCAGCCGATTCGGCATCGGCGAGATCGGCGTGGTGCGGCTGACGGAACTCCGCGTTCTCGTCGAGGGTGACCTTGCCATCGAGCGCGAGAATCTCGCCCGCGCCCGTGAGTACGAGCGGGTTCACTTCGACGAGCGTGGCGTCTTCTTTCACGAAGACGTCGTAGAGCAACACAAAGACGGGAGCGACTTTCTCCACAAGCTCGGCTGGGAACTTCGCCGCAACGGCGATCTCGCGAGCCTTCTCGAGGGTGATGCCCACGCTCGGGTCGACGGCGACCCGGGCAAGAGCTTCCGGCCGTTCCTCCGCCAACTGCTCGATGTCCATGCCGCCTTCGAAGCTGCACAGCGCCAGGTAGTTGCGATTGGCGCGGTCGAGCAAGACCGAGAAGTAGTATTCCTCCGCGATATCGGCACCCGCCGCGACCATCACGCGCTTGACGACGTGGCCCTTGATGTCGAGGCCCAGGATGTCGCGAGCCGCAGCCTCGGCATCGTCGGCAGTCTTGGCGACCTTGACGCCACCGGCCTTACCGCGGCCACCCGTCTTCACCTGCGCCTTGACGACCGTAAGGCCGCCGATCGACTCGGCCGCGGCGCGCGCAGCCTCAGGGGTGTCGGCGATCAGACCCGCAAGCACGGGCACACCGTGCTTCTCGAAAAGGTCCCGGGCTTGATACTCGAAAAGATCCACGCTGCTCGTCCCATCCGCGTGCCAAAAAAAGGGGTGATGCGATCGGTCACACGACGATGATCAGGCTCACACGGGAGATTTCTCGATATCGAGACAAATCGCAGGGCTAACTCTACCGCCGCTGGGAAGACACGCAGACCGCTCTAGCGCTCAAACATCGTCTTCACGACGCACGATCAAGACAGTCACATCATCGGCGCTCGTACCCCGTGCGCGCGCCCGAATCGCATCGATGATCTCCCACGGGTCTTGCGAAAGGAGCGCGAGGGTGACGAGGTTGTCGAGCGACGCGAGAGTGCCGTCGTACAGGTCAAGAACGCCATCACTGACGACGATGAGGGTGTCACCGGGATCGAGTTGCACGGTCTGCACCGTCCACTCCGTGTCGGGATCCACGCCGAGCGGGGGTGAGGTCGAGCGGAGACGCTCAGAGCTGCCGTCAGCACGCGCGACGATCGAGAGACCGTGGCCAGCATCCACATAGCTCAGCAGCCCCGAGTCCATGTCGAGCCGCGCATGAAAGGCGGTCACGAACACGCCGGCGTTGTCGAGGTCGACCGTGAGCGCTGCCGACGCGGCATCGACAGCGCCAGCCACGTCGCCAAAGCGCGCGGCTGACCGCAACACGGCGCGAACCGTTGCGGCAATGATCGCCGCGGCAATGCCCTTGCCCATGGCGTCAGCGAGCGTCAGCGCTGCACCCTCGCCGACCGGGTACCAGTCGTAGAAGTCGCCGCCGACGGCGCGGGCAGGAATACACACGCCCGCGGTCTTCCATCCGGGCAGGCTCAGCAACTGATGAGGCAGAAGACCCTGCTGGACCTCGGATGCTCGACTGAGCTCTTGGCTCACGGTGAGTTCTTGCTGCACCCAGCTCGCTAGGTCGCGCAGCATCTCGGTTTCTCGCGCCGAGAAGTGACGAGGCTGGGAGTCATAGACGCAGAAGGCACCGATGCGTTCGCCGCCCGGAGCGTAGAGCGGAAAGCCTGCGTAGAAGTTCATACGCCCGCCCACCCCTTTCGACTCATAGGCGGGATCTGCCGTTATGTCGGGGACGACGAGCGGCCCGTCACGCAGAATCGTGACGGCGCACATCGACGCGTCGCGCGGCATCTCGAGCAGGCCCTTGCCCGACACCGACTTCGCCCACTGCCGGTCACCGTCGATCAGGTGCATAGCCACGGTCTCGACGCCGAAAAGCTGTCGCGCGAGGCGAGTGACACGATCAAAACGTTCTTCTGGCGGAGTGTCGAGAATTCCCATGTCGTCGAGTGCGCGCTGCCGCGCCATCTCGTCGATGACCCCCGCGATCGAGATCGACGGCATTGCCTTTCGCGATCGAGAGGTCCTCGACATGCGCGCGCGCACGATGGTCCAGTGGTTGTAGCCGTCGATGCGGCGGTGCTCGAGCGTCTCGGCAAGAGCCTGCATGAGGGGAATCCCTCTGCCGTTCTCCGCGTCTCCGCCCGGCATCGAACGCGGCCCGAGATCGACATGGTCGACGCGTCCGTCGTCGGTCACCGTGGCCTCGATGCGATCGTCATAGACCACAACGGAGAGCGCCATGTCGACCGGATCGCCCATGTTGGCGTGCTGTATCACGTTGGCGGCAAGCTCGACGATCGCGAGCTCCGCTGCCATCATGTCGGCACCGTCGATATCGGAGACGTGGCCCCACACCGTTGCCAAGAGATCTTGGACCGTGTCGACCGAATCGGGCGGGCACCTCAGCCGAAACGAGCGGCGGACTACCTCAGGCATGAGGGAATGCAGCACCGACCGAATCGAAGGTCTTGAGCACTGTCCCCATGTTCGTCAACTCGAGCACCAGCTGCGCCTGTTCGGCCGGTCGGACGAGACGCAGGTCTCCGCCGTTCGCTCGAACAGCTTTGAGCCCAGCGACCAGAGCCCCGAGTCCCGACGAGTCGAGGAAGACCACTTGGGAAAGGTCGACAGCGACGTTGGGGTGATTCGCGTCGACAGCCTGCTCGATCGCTTCCCGCATGCGCGCTGCCGTCACCATGTTGAGGCGGCCGGAAACGGTGACCTCGGCGACGCCGAAGGGGTGATGCACCACGGTGATGTCCATCTACCCTCCTCGCCTTCGTTGACTGGTACCCAAACCTACAGCTTCTCCACGGGAGCGATCTTGATGAGCAGCCTTTTGCGCCCGGCCGTGTCGAATTGCACTTCGGCGATGCTCTTGGGCCCGACGCCCGTCACGGCGCTCACGGTGCCGTCGCCAAAGTCGACATGCCGAATGCGATCGCCGACCGCGAGCGTGAGGTCGCCGTTGTCCCGCACGGTCGCGGTCACGCGATTGGCCCACTCCGTCTTCGGTTTGCCTGGCGGCAGCGAGGTGCCGTAGCTGAAGCGGTCACGCCCGGCACCGATACTGCGCGTGGTCGAGCGTGTGCCCATTCCGGGCGAGTCGCGCCAGTCGATCAGTTCGGTCGGAATCTCTTGCAGGTATCGGCTCGGGCTCGACACCGTCGTGTCACCGAACGTCGACCGCGTCATGGCCAAGCTCAGGTGCAGACGCTTTCGTGCTCGTGTGATGCCCACGTAGAACAGCCGCCGTTCTTCGGCCGGGCCGCCGGGCTCGGCCGCGCTCATTTGGTGCGGCAGCAGATTCTCTTCGACCCCCGTGATGAACACGGCGTCATACTCGAGCCCCTTGGCCGTGTGCAGCGTCATGAGTGAGACGGTGCCACTCGAGTCGTCGAGGTCGTCGGCTGCGGCGACGAGCGCCACTTCGGTGAGGAAGTCGACGAGGCGACCCTCTGGATTGTTCTTCTGAAAGTCGCGCGTCACCGCCACGAGCTCTTCGACGTTCTCGGCGCGGGCTTCGTCTTGCGCATCGCGGCTGCCACGCAAAAGCTCGAGATACTTCGTGCGTTCGATGATCGTCGTGAGGGCATCCGGAACCGGCATCGTGTCGATCTTCTCCGACACCTCATCAAGCAGGGCCGCGAGCTCGAGAATGGCGGTCGTGACCTTGGGGCCGAGCCCGAGGGCGGCGGCGTCGCGCAACGCATCGTGCATCGTGCCACCCAGCTCGTCGGCGTGGTTCGCGAGCGCGGTCTCGGTCGCCGGCCCGATGCCACGCTTCGGAGTGTTCAGGATGCGCCGCATCGCGAGGCCGTCAGCAGGATTCGCGACCGCGATCAGGTAGGCCATCATGTCTTTGATCTCGGCACGCTCGTAGAACTTCGTGCCCCCCAACACGCGGTAGGGCAGGCCCGAGCGAATGAAGATCTCCTCGAGCGCTCTGGTCTGAGCGTTGGTGCGGTAGAAGACCGCGATCTGGCTGTAGGGCGTGCCGGCCTCGTGGAGGGCCTGAATCTCGTCGGCGACGAACTGCGCCTCGTCGTGCTGGCTGTACCCCGTGAAGCCGACGATCTTGTCGCCGGCGCCGACGGCCGTGAAGAGGCTCTTGGCAATGCGGTCGAAGTTGTTGGCGATGACAGCATTGGCCGCGTCGAGAATGGTCTGCGTCGAGCGGTAGTTCTGCTCGAGCAGCACGACCTCGGCGCCCGTGAAATCGCGCTCGAACTCGACGATGTTGCGAATGTCAGCGCCGCGGAAGGCGTAGATCGACTGGTCAGAGTCACCCACCACGGTGAGACTCGCGGGTGCGATCGTGCCGTCGGGCTCGAGATCGACGCGCGTGTCGGCCGGTACGTGCTGCGCCTCAACCGGGCGTGTCAGTTCGCGAATGAGCGCGTACTGCGC
>CAYWZI010000158.1:0-5129 GCA_964462815.1 uncultured Microbacteriaceae bacterium | reverse complement strand
CATGGGCACTTCAACGTCGTAGCCGTTGATCTCGACGATCTTCTGCACTTGCTTGGCGCCCACGAGCGTGCCCGAGACGCTCAACTGTGTGCCATCGCTGAGCGAGCCACGAATCGTTAACAGGTTGCGGTATTCCTCGCTCGCCGCATCGGTCAGCAGCCGCACGGCCACGCCGCGCTGCTCAGCGAGCAGGGGTGCGTTGACATAGCTGACCTGCTCGCTCGAAATGCGGCTGAAGATGCCCTTGAGCGCCGCGAGCTTGAGCACGTTGACGTCGTGCGCGACGATCTCGCCGCGGACCTCCACGTCAATGCTCGCAAACGAGGCGTCGGCGAGCGCCGCAAAGACTTGGCCCAGCTTCTCCATGAGCGGGATGCCCGGGCGCACGCTCGGGTCGATGACACCACCCGCGACGTTGACAGCGTCGGGCACGAGCTCCCCATCGAGCGCGAGACGCACCGACTTCGCGACCGAGACTCCCGCCTTCTCTTGCGCCTCATCCGTTGAGGCACCAAGGTGCGGCGTGAGCTGAATCGTCGGCAGGTCGAGGAGCGGAGAGCCGACGGGCGGCTCGTGCACGAAGACGTCAAGGCCAGCGCCAGCGATGCGGCCGGTGACGAGGGCCTCGCGGAGGGCATCCTCGTCGATGATGCCGCCGCGGCTCGCGTTAACGATGCGCAGGGTCGGCGTCGCCAGCGCGAACTGCGCCGTGCTGATGAGGTTGGTCGTCTCGGGCGTCTTCGGAATGTGGATGGTGATGAAGTCGCTGCGCTGCATGAGTTCGTCAAGCGTCACGAGGGTGACCCCGAGTTGCTGGGCGCGCGCCGGCGGAACGTAGGGGTCATAGGCGATGAGCTCGACCCCGAACGCCGCAAGGCGCTGGGCAACGAGCACGCCAATGCGGCCGAGCCCGACAACGCCCACGGTCTTCTCATAGAGCTCGACGCCCGTGAACTTCGAACGCTTCCACTCCCCCGCCTTCATTGAGGCGTTCGCGTCGGGCAGGTAGCGCGCGAGCGACAGCAAATGGGCGATAGCCAGTTCGGCAGCACTGATGACATTGCTCGTCGGGGCGTTCACGACCATGACGCCCGCGCTCGTCGCGGCGGGCACGTCGACGTTGTCGAGACCCACGCCCGCGCGCGCGATGACCTTGAGCGAGGTTCCCGCGGCGATGGCCTCAGCATCCAGCTGCGTCGCCGACCGAATGAGAATCGCCTGCGCGTCGACAAGAGCGGCAAGTAGCGCTGCCCGGTCCGTGCCGTCCACCTGGCGAATGTCAAAGTCGGGCCCGAGGGCGTCGACGGTGGCAGGAGACAGCTCTTCGGCGATGAGCACAACCGGTTTGGTCACGGTGAGAGGTCCTAACGACGGGCAACCAGCAGGGGCGTGGTGAAAGCGGTGGCCAACGCCAGTGGGGGCGACCGGTTCTCCCAGGCTATCGCAGGCCGTGCGGGCAGAATGGCGGCCATGATGACGGATGCTGCGCTCACCGCCGCCGGGCCAGACCCCGTCGCTCTTGCGCGTGTCATCACCGCCGCCGTGTTTGTCGCCATCGGCATCACGCACTTCGTGCCGCCGATCGTGCGGGTCATGGCCGCGATGGTGCCTCCTGCCTTTCACGGGCGGCCGTTCACACCTGTGGCGTGGGTGTGGGTGACGGGCGTCGCGGAGATCGCGGGCGGGCTTGGACTGTTGTTCGAGCCGACCCGTGTCGCCGCTGGCATCGCGCTCGCAGTGTTTCTCGTGTGCGTGTTTCCGGCGAATGCGTACGCGGCTGGCCGTCGCGACGAACTCGGGCCGGTCGCCGTGCCGTTCTGGCCGCGCTTGGCGATGCAGGTGTTGCTGATCGCCCTCGTGCTGTGGGTCGGGCTGTTCTAACCGGGCTGTTCTAACCGGGCTCTTACCCCAGCAGGATCGAGCCCGTCGCCACCGCAATGATCGACAGTCGGGTGGTCGCCATCGCCGCGAGCGCGACGAGAAGCACGAGAGTGAATCGTGTGAGGGTCAGTCGGCGCCCGACGACGATCGCGATGATGAAGAAGACAACCGGATGCACGACACCGAGCCACAGAATCACCCACGGCACCTGGTCTGACGCGACACCGAGCTGGTCATAAAGCGCCGGAAGCCCGACGAGCGAGCTCACGCCGTCGAAGACGAACCAGCCGACGAGTGCCGATATCAGAGCGACGACGCCCCAGTGCGCGCGCGTCATGACGCGAATCCGAGCACGAAGGGCCACGGCACGAGCACGAGCGTGCCGAGCGCCAGCCAGCCGAATCGCTGAGCCGCGCGACCGTCGCGCGTGAGAGCCACCACAGCGCCGAACCAGAGCGCGCTCGCGACGATGGCCAAGAACTCACTGAACTGGTACACGATCTCGATCGCGAGGGTCGGGCCACTGATCGGAACGAGGCCGACACCGATGATCCAGCCCGCCGACCAAGCCACGTAGACCACGCCAAAGAGCACCGTGAGCAGCGTGACACCGGCCGAGCGACGCGCGCCCTCGAGGGCAGGCTCGATGCGCGCATCCGCGTCGCCGTCGTCCGGTGTTTCACCGCGCGAGTCTCCAGGCGCGTCGTCGGCAGCGGGCTCGAGCGCGGCGAGTGAGGGGTCGGAGTAACTCGGGTCGTCGAGGTCGTCCCACCGCAGAGCGGCGTCGTCGTCAGACGAAGGAGGGCGAGGCATAACCCGAGCCTACCGAGCGCGCCTTAGCCCACCGTGAGGAGCAGAGTGACGAAGATGGCGAAGGAAATCATGGGGGTGACGACGGCGAGAACGAGCGCCACGATTCCGGCCGTGCGGCCCCAGTCCGCAGCAATCGCGACCTCCACTCGATTTGACTGCGCCCAGACATCACGAGGCCGGAGTCCCGCACGGGAACTCCGGCCTCGCTGAAGGTACTGAGGACTACCGCGCAGCTGACCCGTCCACGTAGTCTTCGTCGGTCTGCTTCCAGGCGAAGAGTGCCCGCAACTTGCGGCCGGTCTCTTCGATGGGGTGCTGCTCACCCTTGCGGCGCAGCTCCATGAACTCGACGGCTCCGGCATCCTGATCAGCAATGAAGCGCTTCGCGAACGCTCCCGACTGAATGTCGGCGAGCACGCCCTTCATGTTCTCTTTCACGCTCGCGTCGAGCACACGCGGGCCCGAGACGTAGTCACCGTACTCGGCCGTGTCGCTGACGCTCCAGCGCTGCTTGGCGATGCCGCCCTCCCACATGAGGTCGACGATGAGCTTGAGTTCGTGCAGCACCTCGAAGTAGGCGATTTCGGGCTGGTAGCCCGCCTCGGTGAGCACCTCGAAGCCGTACTGCACGAGCTGCGAGGTTCCGCCGCAGAGCACGGCCTGCTCGCCGAAGAGGTCGGTCTCGGTCTCTTCGGTGAAGGTCGTCTTGATGACGCCGGCACGCGTGCCGCCGATGGCCTTCGCGTAGGACAGCGCGAGATCCCAGGCGTGGCCGGTCGCGTCGCGTTCGACGGCGATGATGTCGGGAATTCCGCGACCGGCGACGAACTCGCGACGCACGGTGTGGCCGGGCGCCTTGGGGGCGACGAGGATGACATCGACGCCCTCGGGGGCATCGATGTAGCCGAAGCGGATGTTGAAGCCGTGCGCAAAGGCGAGAGTCTTGCCCGAGGTCAGGCGGTCTTTGATGCTGTCGCTGTAGATGCCGCGCTGGTGCTGGTCGGGAGCGAGAATCATGATGACGTCGGCCCAGTCAGTGGCGTCAGCGACGGTCATGACGCTGAAGCCGTCGTCGGTTGCTTTCTGCGTCGACTTCGAGCCTGCCTTGAGGGCGATCGACACCGAGACTCCGCTGTCGCGCAGGTTCTGGGCGTGGGCGTGGCCCTGCGAGCCGTAGCCGACGATCGCGACCTTCTTGCTCTGGATGAGCGCGATGTCGGCGTCTTTGTCGTAGTAGATCTCGGTCACGAGGTGTTCTCCTTGGGATGTGGGGTGAGTGACGGATGTCGAAAGGGGGGTGCAGGCTCAGTTCTTGAGCACGCGCTCGCTAATGCTCTTCGAGCCGCGGCCGATCGCGACGAGACCTGATTGCGCGATCTCTTTCACGCCGTAGGGCTCGAGCACGCGCAGCAAGGCTTCGACCTTTGCGGTGTCGCCCGTCACCTCAATGACGAGCGAGTCGGTCGCGACGTCGACGACGCGCGCGCGAAACAGGTTGGCCGCTTCGAGAATCTGCGACCGTGTGGTGTTGTCAACACGCACCTTGATGAGCAAGTGCTCGCGCTGCACCGAGGTCGTCGCATCGAGCTCGACGATCTTGAGTACGTTGATGAGCTTGTTGAGCTGCTTCGTGATCTGCTCGAGCGGCAAACCTTCGACTTCAACGACGACCGTGATGCGTGAGAGGCCTTCGATCTCGGTCGTGCCGACGGCGAGTGACCGAATGTTGAAGCCGCGGCGAGCAAAGAGACCGGCGACGCGCGTGAGCAGGCCCGGCTTGTCTTCGACGAGGAGAGAGAGCACGTGATAGGTCATGGCGGCTTACTCCTCGTACCAGTCGGGGGCGTGATCGCGGGCGTACTGCACCGACGAGTTGCCGACTCCCTGCGGCACCATCGGCCACACCATCGCGTCGCGGCTGACGATGAAGTCGATGACGACGGGTCGGTCGTTCGTCTCGATGGCCAAGCGAATCGCGGGCTCGATCTCTTCGGGCTTCGTCACGCGGATGCCGAGCGCACCGTAGGCGTCGGCCATCTTGACGAAGTCAGGAATCATGCGCGTCTGCTCGTCAGCATTGATTGACCCGCTTTCGAGGTCGGTGAACGAGTGACGACCGTCATAGAAAAGGGTCTGCCACTGCCGCACCATACCGAGCGACGAGTTGTTGATGATCGCGACCTTGATCGGGATGTTGTTGATCGTGCACGTCGCGAGCTCTTGGTTCGTCATCTGGAAGCACCCGTCGCCATCGATCGCCCACACGAGGCGGTCGGGCTGCGCGACCTTGGCGCCCATCGCTGCAGGAACGGCGTAGCCCATGGTGCCCGCACCGCCCGAGTTGAGCCACGACCCCGGCCGCTCATACTTGATGAACTGCGCGGCCCACATCTGGTGCTGACCGACGCCCGCGGCGTAGACCGCTTCGGGGCCCG
>CAYWZI010000157.1:4994-5212 GCA_964462815.1 uncultured Microbacteriaceae bacterium | reverse complement strand
AGCCACCGAACGAGTAGTAGCCGACGGGCACGGGGATCGGCACGTTGATGCCGACCATGCCCACGGTCACCTCGTTCTGGAAGCGGCGCGCGGCGCCGCCGTCGTTCGTGAAGATCGCCGTGCCGTTGCCGTACTGCGAGCCGTTGATGAGCGCGAGGCCTTCGTCGTAGGTCTTCACCCGAACGACCGAGAGCACGGGGCCGAAGATCTCTTCGGTG
>CAYWZI010000157.1:4758-4984 GCA_964462815.1 uncultured Microbacteriaceae bacterium | reverse complement strand
GGCCGAGCCAGAAGCCGTTCTCGTCACCGTCGACCTGCACACCGCGACCGTCGACGACGATCGAGGCGCCGTCGGTCTCTGCCACCTCGAGGTACGAGGCCACCTTGTCGCGGTGCTCGCGCGTGATGAGCGGGCCCATGTCGCAATTGCGTGTGCCATCGCCGACCTTCAGGCCACTCATGCGCGACTGAATCTTCTCGATGAGCGCGTCGGCGACCGGCTCTAC
>CAYWZI010000157.1:0-4748 GCA_964462815.1 uncultured Microbacteriaceae bacterium | reverse complement strand
CGAGCCGAAGCCCGCGTTGACGGCCGAGTCAGCCACGAGGTCGAGGTCGGCGTCGGGCAGCACGAGCATGTGGTTCTTCGCACCACCGAGGGCTTGCACACGCTTGCCGTGCTTCGAGGCCGTCTCGTAGATGTACTTGGCGATGGGCGTCGAACCCACGAACGAGATGCTCGCGACGTCGGGGTGCTCGAGTAGAGCATCCACGCTCTCTTTGTCGCCGTTGACGACGTTGAAGACGCCGTCGGGCAGACCGGAGGCCTTGAACAGCTCGGCCATCCAGATCGCCGCGCTCGGGTCCTTCTCCGAGGGCTTCAGCACCACCGTGTTGCCCGCCGCGATCGCGAGCGGGAAGAACCACATCGGCACCATGGCCGGAAAGTTGAAGGGGCTGATGATTCCCACGACGCCGATGGCCTGCTTGATCGAGTAAACGTCGACGCCGGTCGAGACGTTCTCGCTGAACTCGCCCTTCATGAGCTGCGGAATCGAGCACGCGAGCTCGACGACCTCGAGGCCGCGAGCGATTTCGCCGCCCGCGTCGCTCAGCACCTTGCCGTGCTCGTTCGTCAGGATCGCTGCCAGCTCGTCTTTGCGCGCGTTAAGGCCCTCCCGGAACGCGAACATGATCTGCTGACGCTTGGCGATCGAGGTGTTCGACCAGCCAGGGAAGGCGGCCTTGGCCACCTGCACAGCGTGGTCGACGTCGGCCGTCGTCGCCAGAGCGACCTCGCGCTGCGTCTCACCCGTGGCGGGGTTGTAGACGGGCGCGCTGCGCGTGGATGCTCCCGCGAACGCGGCGCCGCCGACCCAGTGCTGAACAACCGACATGATGGCTCCTTTGCGTCTCGAGCGCCCGCATGTGGGGCTCTGCCCCCAGTCTGCGCTTCTCAGCATCTGCGATCAAGCACCATCACCGCACACGCTATGTGCGGAAATGCACATACCGGGCGATGGGTGCTCGCGCGCGATCACCCGGCCGGCAGTAACTCGTTCCGTCGCTCGGCGACCTCGCGCTGCAGGGCTGCGCGCGCGATCGCGACCGCATCGACCGCGGGGCTGTCGGGTCGCTGGGAGAGCATGAACGGCAGCCGCACATCGACCTCGTTCGGCAGCACGGGCTCGAGCCCGGGGGCACCCTCGCCCATGAAGGCGTGTAACAGCCCGATTCCCGCTCCAGCCCTGGTCGCCTCGAGCTGCGCAAACACGTTCGTCGAGCCGAACCCGAGCCGCATGCCCTCGAGCCCGAGCGTGGCGAGGTCGAGTTCGCGCACGGTGAGAAGAGCATCCACGTAGAAAACCAAGTCATGGCCGTCGAGGTCGCTCACGGTGCGCACCGGCGGGCGGGTCGCGAGGTAGCTCGGAGCCGCATAGAGCCGCAGCGCATACTCGGTCAGCAGTTCAGAGCGCACTCGCGAACCGGCGGGCGACCCGACCGTGATCGCGAGATCGAAGCCCGAGCCCCGCAAGCTCAGCGGGCGGGTTGACGTGACCAATTCGACCGTGATTCCGGGATGCTCGGCCTGCACCCGCGCCAACGCCGGCGCCGCGAACAGCGAGCCGAACCCCTCGGGTGCGGCAACGCGCACGGTGCCCCGCACGGCGTCTGCACCGGATGCTGCCGCAATGACCTGCTCGACCAGCCCTTCGAGCGGTGCCGCGCGCTCGACCACCTCGCGGCCGATCGCCGTGAGTTGCCAGCCGTCGGCTCCGCGATCGAGCAGCCGGACGCCGAGAGCCGCCTCAAGGCGATCGAGGCGCCGACGCACCGTGGTGTGGTCGACCCCGAGCAGAGCCGCCGCCGAGACCAGCCGGCCGACGCGCGCGACGGCGAGCAAGTAGCGCACATCGTCGGCGCTCACGTCGTGGGGGTCGGGCGTCGCACTCATGCGCTCAGCGTAGGGCGCGGGGCCGGGCCAGCGTCGGATGACCCTGGCACACTGACCAGCATGGACTTTCTCCTGCCATTGCTCATCGGGCTCGTTGTCGGTGCGGTGCTCGGGGCCGTGCTGGGTCTCGTGCTCGGGCGCCGCTCGTCAGGCGACGCCCCTGCGGTCATTGAGGCGCGCCACCAGACCACGATCGCCGAGATTCGCGCCGAAGAAGCGCAGCACCGGGCTGGGCTGTCGACCGAGCTCGCGGCGCTGCAAGCAACCGCAGCGGGCTTGCGAGAGCAGATCACGACGGCGCAAGACCAATACCGCGACCTGGTTGAGCGAGTGCGTAGTGAGCAAGCTGCCCAGGCCGAACGGGAGCGCGCTGAGAGCAAGGTGCTGCAGCAACTCGCCCCCGTGCAAGAAACACTGCGGTCGATGCAGGCCAAAGTCACCGAGCTCGAAACGCAGCGCAGCCTGCAGCACGGCGAGCTCACCCAGCAACTGAAGTCAGCGACCGAAGCCGAAGAGCGCTTGCGTGCGACGGCTGAATCGCTCGCCGGGGCCTTGCGGAGCAACTCAACTCGTGGCGTGTGGGGCGAGACCCAGTTGCGACGCGTCGTCGAAGCCGCGGGCCTCATCGAACGCGTCGACTTCGACGTGCAGTGGTCGGTGAGCTCTGACGTGGGCGCGGGCCGCCCCGACATGGTCATTCACTTGCCCGGCGGCAAGCACATTCCCGTCGACGCGAAGGTGCCGTTCGACGCGTTCCTCGCGGCCAGCCAGATTCCGGCAACGGCCACGGGAGAAGAGGGCGATCGGCGCAAACGGATGCTCGCCGACCACGTCAAGGCCGTGCGCGCACACATCGACGCACTGGGCTCAAAGGCCTACTGGGCCGGGCTCGGCACGTCCCCTGAAATGGTCATCGCCTTCATCCCGAGCGAGTCGCTCGTCTCGTCGGCCATGGAGGCTGACCCGGCGATCATGGACTACGCCTTCTCGAAGCGCGTCGCGCTCGCCTCGCCCGTGACCCTGTGGTCGGTGCTCAAGACCGTGGCGTTCTCCTGGCAGCAAGACGTGCTGACCGCCGACGCGCAAGTGCTCTTCGATCTCAGCCGCGAACTCTACTCACGCCTGTCAACAATGGCCGGCCACGTCGAGAAGCTCGGGCGCGCGATCGAGAGCACGATCAAGAACTACAACGGATTCGTCGGCTCGCTCGAGCGCCAGGTTCTGCCCACGGCCCGCAAGCTGCAGAAGCTCGACGAATCAACCGTGCTCGGGCCGCTCGCGGCCATCGAAGACTCCCCGCGCGACCAGACGGCAATGGAGCTCGTCGCCGAACTGGAGTCGGGCACCTCCGACGCTCCCGAGCTGACCTTCACGACTCTCGACGGCGAACCCGCACGCGAGTAACGTGCACGGCGTGGTCGCCTACACCTACGCCTTCAGCGGTTTTGCGATGCCCGGCATCGATGCGGCGGTCGACGAGCTAGCCGGTCGAGGCATCACCGTTGAGCGCTACGAGGGCATGAATCAGGATGCCCGCGGTATCGCGCGCGGCATCGCCGCCGCCCAGGGGCCGGACATCGCGTTGTTCACTGACCCGGCGGGCAACATCCTGGCGGTTTTGCAGAATCCTCCAGGGCCAGAGGCCTAGCCAGGTCGTCGGTGCACGTCAGACGACACAACGTTCGCGATACGCGAGCGAACAACTATCATGAAGCACGCTTCACCATCGCCGGTGCTCCGCCGGTGGTGTCCCCTCTGGCGAAAGATCAACGATGACCCAACGCCCATGGCTTCCCCACTACGCCGACGATGTCGCGCCTGACCTAGCCGAGACCTCGCTGACACATCTGCCAGCGATGATTCGCACGGCGGCGGCTACCTACGCCTCGACCATCGCTTTCACACAGTGCATGGCCAATGGCATGAACGGCTCGCTGACCTATGCACAGGTCGACTCGCTCTCCGACGACTTCGCGACGTATCTGCGAGAGGTCGTCGGCTTGTCGCAGGGCGACCGCGTTGCCGTGCAGATGCCCAACAGCCTCAGTTACCCCATCGTTGCGTTCGGGGTGATGAAGGCGGGCTGCGTACTCGTCAACACCAACCCGCTGTACACGGCGACCGAGATGGTGCACCAGTTCTCTGACTCTGGTGCCACAGTGCTCGTGGTGAGCGACATGTTCGCTGATCGGCTCGCTGAGGTGCTGCCGAAGACCGAGATCTCAACGGTCGTCACGGTGCGTATCGCGGAATTCTTCCCCCCGGTGATCGCCGGCGTCATTCGCATGGTGCAGAAGTTCTGGAGCCGCACGCTTCCGACGATCACCGTCGAGCACACGGCCTTCCCGAAGGCGCTCGCCGCTGGTCGTGAGCGTCGTGACTCGGCCGCCCTCGAGCGCTACCTCGAGGGTGTCGGCCCCGACACGATCGCCGCGCTGCAGTACACCGGCGGCACGACGGGCGTGTCGAAGGGGGCCATGCTGTCGCATGGCAACCTCGTGGCCAACACGCTCCAGATGATTCAAATGTGCGGCGCATACATGCGCCCCGGCGTCGAGGTGGTTCTGACGGCTCTGCCGCTGTACCACATCTTCGCTTTCACGGTGAATCTGCTCGCCTTCTTCCATCTTGGCTCGCGCAACATTCTCGTGCCGTCGCCTCGGCCACCGAGCAACCTCAAGCGAGCGTTCGAGAACTACAAGATCACGTGGGTCACTGGCGTCAACACGCTCTTCAACGCCCTGCTCAACGAGCGCTGGTTCCTCGACAGCCTGCGTCGTCTCGTGCGCGATTCGGCAGAAGGCGGCATGGATGTCTTTGAGGGGGTCGACGTGCTGTGGAGGTTGGTCACCGGTTCCCCTT
>CAYWZI010000156.1:0-5267 GCA_964462815.1 uncultured Microbacteriaceae bacterium | reverse complement strand
AGAACTTCAGAAGGCCCTGCTCGAACCCGAGCTGGTGGCTGCCACCCTTGGGCGTCGCGATGATGTTGACGTACGAGCGGAACGTGGTGTCGTAGCCGGTGCCCCACCGCAACGCGATATCGACAACACACTCGCGCTCGACCTCGGTCGGCACCATGTGGCCGTTCGACTGCAGCACAGGCACCGTTTCGGTGAAGGTGCCACTGCCCGTGATGCGCCAGGTGTCGGTGAGCGGAGCATCCGGAGCGAGGTAATCGGCGTACTCACTGATGCCGCCGTTGAAGCGGAATGATTCGACGATCGGCGTCTCGCCCCGATCGTCCGTGAGCTCGAGCGTGATGCCCGGCACGAGAAAGGCAGTCTGACGAAGGCGGCCGAGCAACTCTTCGGTCAGGAAGGTTGCGCCCTTCGTGAAGATCTGCGGGTCGGCCCAGTAGCGAATGCGCGTGCCGGTGACTCCCTTGGCAACCTTGCCGATCACGCGCAACTCGCTGCCAGACACGAACGGTGTGAACGCAGACTCGGGGCTCGGCCCGGCGGCGCCGTCGTCGAAGACACCCGGTTCACCGCGGTGGAAAGACATCGCCCAGGTTTTGCCATCGCGATCGACCTCGACGTCGAGGCGCGCGCTCAGCGCGTTGACCACCGAAGCGCCAACTCCGTGAAGGCCTCCGGATGCGGCATACGAGCCCCCGCCGAACTTGCCGCCGGCGTGCAGCTTCGTGAAGACCACCTCGACGCCGCTCAAGCCCGTCTTGGGCTCGATATCGACCGGAATTCCGCGGGCACGGTCGCGAACCTCGACACTCCCATCAGGGTGCAGCCGAAGGTCGATCTGCGTGCCGAAACCGCCGAGTGCCTCATCGACCGAGTTGTCGATGATCTCCCACAGGCAGTGCATGAGTCCGCGTGAGTCGGTCGAGCCGATGTACATGCCCGGGCGCTTGCGCACCGCCTCGAGACCTTCAAGCACGGAGAGGTGGCGGGCAGAGTAATCAGAGCTGGACACGTCATCATCGTATGGCGGCCCGGTGACACCCTCGGGTTCCCACTCCGCCACGACGAGACCCCCGTGGACCTGCGAAGAGACTCCCTACGCGTTCAGCGAAATTGGGGCGGTTTGACACGCCACTGTCGCCACAGTGTGGTGCAATGAACTCGTTGAACCAATAGCTGACGACGCACCAGGGAGAAGTGAGGGGCACCCCATGACGCACATCGCGACCGAGAACCCGAGCGTCACGAGCGCGCCCTTGACGGCGCTTGATCGGTGCGACAGTTGTGGCGCGCAGGCCTACGTCCGCGCGACACTCGTGACCGGCGAACTGTTGTTCTGTGCTCACCACGCGGCGCGCTTCAAGGACAGCCTTTCGGGTTCGGCAATCGCGTGGCATGACGAATCGAGCCGCCTGCTCGATGAGCGCGGCGCCTGAACCCCGCGGCATTCGTCGCCGCGCGATTCTGTCAACGCGCGCGCTCGATGATGCTCTGTCGGCACTGACCCACGAGCGAGGGTCCCACGCCGTCATCGACCTGCGTGCCAACGCCTTTGGGCACGGCGCGACCGAGATCGAGTCTCGCGCCACGGCACACGGTATCCGGCACTTTGTGCGAGATGGCGACGCTGCACCCGACGACAGCGCACAGGCCATCTACGGGTTCGGGCCAGAGCAAACTCCGCTTCTCTCCCTCCACGCCGAGGTCGTCGCTGTCAAGAGCGTTCCCGCGGGTACAGCCGTGTCGTATGGCTACACGTACCGCACGTCGGCCACGTCGACGCTTGCCCTCGTCGGTCTGGGATACGCCGACGGTGTTCCGCGTAGCGCGTCAAATCGAGCGCGCGTACGCATTGGTGACTCCAGCGGCATCGTTGCCGGGCGCATCGCCATGGATCAGTTGGTCGTCGATTTGGGTGCCGGTTCCGTGTCGCTCGGCGACCGTGCGGTGCTGTGGGAGGACTCCACGACACTGGCGCAGTGGAGCGACGCGACCTCACGCTCGGCAGCCGCCCTCACGACCAGACTCGGCCCCCGCATCCACCGCGAATGGAGCAGCGAGTGAGCGCCATCGCCGTGATTGATCACGCGGCGTTTGCCCACAACATCCGTCTGCTGAGCGATCGAGTTTCTCCGGCGGAGGTGATGCTTGCCGTCAAGGCAGACGCCTATGGTCACGGAATGCTCGAGCTCGCGCCCGTCGCCGTGTCATCCGGTGCCACGTCGCTCGCGGTGCTGGAGATTCCCGCAGCGATCGCGCTCCGGGAAGCGGGTGTCGAGTGCACTCTGTTCGCCTGGCTGCACGGGCCGTCGAGTGACTTCGCGGCCGCTATCGCAGCGAAGGTCGACCTCGGAGTCTCGGCACTGTGGCAACTTGACCGCATCGCGGCTGCGGCCTCAGTGACAGTTCCCGCGCGCGTGCATCTGAAGATCGACACCGGCCTGCACCGCAACGGCGCGTTGCCCGAACAGTGGCCCGAACTGGTCTCCGCCGCTCGAGCGCTTCGAGACTCAGGATTGATCACGATTGAGGGCATCTGGTCGCACCTCGCCGATGCCTCCCCCGAGGACGACGAGCGGGCGCTCGATGCCTTCTCCGCCGCCGTTGGGACCGCTCAGGGGCTCGGCGTCGTGGCCAGCGTTCGGCACATCGCCGCGAGTTCTGCGGGCTGGCGAGAACCTCGCGCACGTCTCGATCTGGTGCGTTTCGGAATCGCGGCCTACGGCATTTCGCCCTTCGACGACCTCACAGGGAGCGATCTGGGCCTCCGCGCCGTCATGACCCTTCGATCGACTGTTCACGACGCTGACGCACCGGCAGGGCACGTCTGGGTGGCGGCGGGCTTCGCTGACGGCGTTCCTCTCGGGGCGGAATCTGCCGAGGTCTCGATTGACGGCACACGCTACAGGGTTGCTCGCGTCGAGCTCGACCGCACGCTGGTCGCTCTCGACGGCACCGTGGCACCCGGCACAGAGGTCACGGTCTTCGGTGAACCCGCTGCAGGAGTACCGAGCGCCGAAGACTGGGCACGCTGGAGCGGCACGATTGGTGACGAGATCGTGACGGGGGTGCCTGCGAGTGTCGTGCGGCATAACCTACCGGTGGGCAGCTAGGCGAGCTCGACCACCGTGGTGGCGTCTCAGACCTCAGTGCCCGATCGGCCGAGTCTTTGAGCGATCGCGGCACGCGATCGGCGAGCACGCTCGTCGGCCTCACGGATTCGCTCGTCGGCCTCGGGAAGCGCCTGACCGTGCCGCGCTAGCGCACCGGTCAAGAGATCATCAGCGAGTACCGGGTTCATGGGCAAAACCGGTCCGTGCAGGTGAGTACCGATGAGGGAACCTTCTCGGATTCCCTCCCGAAGAGTGCCGCCGTCGCTGTCGGTGAACTCACCAGCGAGAGCAGCCGGGCCTCGGTCGATCATGACCAACGGCGAGCCGCCGTGGCGCTCGACCGAGACGGCGTAGTTCAGGTATCCGGCGAAGCGCCTGCCCGCATCCGGAATCCCCAGCGCTTCGCCCACCGTGCGGTGCGCCGTGTCGCGAATCGTGACCGGAAGCAGACCTGCAGCGGGTTGCTCGCGACCGTCACGCGACACGATGGTGCGCGCCATGAGATGAAATCCCGCTCCCACGCCGATCATCGGGACGCCCGCCTGTGCCCATTCGGCCAGTCGCTCGGCGCGGCCGCGCAAGTCATCGAACACTGCATCGCGCGCCGATCGCGGGCCGCTTCCGATGTGCACGAGGTCAACATCGTTCGGCATCGCCTGGCCGGCACCGGTGTACACGACGTCGACATCGATACCGCGCCACAGCAAGCGTTGCCGCACAGCAAGAGTGTTGCCGCGGTCCCCGTTGATGCCGAGCTCGTCGGCGTAGAGGTGAAGCACCCGCACGGCGGTCATGCGCCGCCCTCCAGGTCGAGGTAGCCCATCATGAGTCGCAGGTCCATCATGAGCTCGTAGTTCACAATGGCGACCTTGGGCCCGTCTGTCGGCTCCGGCAGCTCGAGCAGCGCCTCAACCGCCGGGCGGAACTCTTCGATCACGCGGCCGACGGGGATACCCGCGTACGCAAGTCGCGTCGCCCACTGATAGGCCTTCGTGCCCGTCACGATGTCAACGTGATCGATCATCGACAGGTCGATGTCGTAGATCCATGAGGGGTCGGGGGTGCCCTCATCAACGGCGATCATGACGCATTGCGGGCGTCGGCCGAGTGCGTCGAGGTTGAGCTGGAGACTCGGCGGGTTCTTCATCATGACGAGCTCGATCTGCTGCCCGCGGGCGTCGAGTACTTCACCACGGCCGTACACGGTGTCGAGCGCGCTGAGGGCCGTCGACGCTGCCGAGACCGAGAACCGATCACCCACCAGCGCCCGTGCTGTCGCGATCGCGGCGGCCGCATCGACCGCATAGTGCAGCCCTCGCGCGGGCAGGGCAACGGATGCCCGCTCGCCGCCAATCGTGAGCTCAGCCGAGCTTCCCTGCACCGACTCCACCACGACCACCGGGGCGTCGAGATCCGGCCCCTGCCGAGTCGCACTGTGCGGAGCGGGTGCAACGCCGTGCGGACTCTCGGCGAGTGCGCGCGGCGAGACGTCAAAGACGACGACCTCTTGCTCATCGCGAGCAGCGCGGCCGAGGTCAGCGGTGTTGGGGTCGGCGCCGTTGACGATCAAGCGCCGCCGGGCTTTCGAGGCGATGCTTTCGAGCATGGCGTACACGCGATCCGGTTCGTGGAAGCGGTTCAGCTGGTCGATCTGAAGATTCAGGAGCAATACATCGCTGGGCGCAAGACGATCGGCCAGACCAACACCGTAGGCCTCGTCGACCTCGAGCACTGCGAGATCATCGTGAACGCGGCCGTCGAGTCCGACCGTTGCGAGCAACGATGAGGCAATTCCCTGCGGGAGGTTCGCTCCGCTGGGATTCGTGAACACACGGACATCGTGCGCGCGCAGAATCGCCACGACCATATTGGTGGTCGTTGACTTGCCGTTCGACCCCGTGATGAAGACGACTCCGAGCGGCATCGTTCCGAGAGCGTGCTCGAGAAACCGAGGAGCAATGCGCAGAGCGATGTTGCCGGGAATCGCCGAACCGCCACCGCGTAGTCGCGCGAGTAGGCGCACGACACGACCGACGAGCACAGCACAGCGAATGCGCACGTCCGTGGTTCTTACTCGAGGTAGTCGCGAAGCGCTTGCGAACGGGACGGGTGACGAAGCTTCGCCATGGACTTCGACTCAATCTGGCGTATGCGTTC
>CAYWZI010000155.1:0-5337 GCA_964462815.1 uncultured Microbacteriaceae bacterium | reverse complement strand
TGATCCAGCCCGCCGTGCGTCAGGCCGTGCGCCGCACGCGCACGAAGCGCATCGGCGTGATCGGCACTGCGGGCACGATCCGTTCGGGGGCCTACGCCGACGCGTTCGTCGCCGACCCCGAGATCACCCTCACGAGCGCGGCTGCTCCGCGCTTTGTCGAGTTTGTCGAGGCGGGTATCACGAGCGGCCCCGAACTCTTCGCGGTGGCCGAGGAATACTTGGCGCCCCTCAAGGCGGCCGACATCGACACGCTCGTGCTCGGCTGCACGCACTACCCGCTTCTCGCGGGCGCCATTCAGTATGTGATGGGCCCGGACGTGTCGCTCGTCTCGAGCGCCGAAGAAACCGCTTACGACGTCTACCGCCAGCTCGTCGCGCACGGCCTCGAGACCACGGCGACGCATGCCCCGCAGCACGTCTTCGAGGCCACGGGCCCCGACACCGAGCACTTCCGTGTGCTCGCCGCACGCTTCCTCGGGCCCGAAATCGGGCACGTTGAGCCGTTTCCGACCGGCGCGATTCCCGCGCAATCACCGAAAGGCACCTCATGACCACAATCGCCGAAGCAGCTGGTCTGCGCGCCGACGGCCGCACGCCCACTCAGTTGCGCCCCGTCACGATCGAGCGTGGCTGGAGCGCCCAAGCCGAGGGCAGCGCGCTCATTACGGTCGGCAACACCAAGGTTCTCTGCACTGCGAGCTTCACCAACGGAGTTCCGCGCTGGCTCGTGGGCAAGGGTAAGGGCTGGGTCACGGCTGAGTACGGCATGCTGCCGCGGTCGACGAACGACCGCATGGACCGCGAGAGTGTCAAGGGCAAGGTTGGCGGGCGCACGCACGAGATCTCGCGACTCATCGGCCGCAGCCTGCGCGCGATCATCGACACCAAGTCGCTCGGCGAGAACACGATCGTCATCGACTGCGATGTGCTGCAGGCCGACGGGGGCACGCGCACAGCATCCATCACGGGCGCGTATGTCGCTCTCGCCGACGCGGTCGAGTGGGGCCGCGAGCGTGGCTTCATCGGCAAGAAGGCTGTGGCTCTGACCGACTCCATCGCGGCCGTGAGCGTCGGCATCATCGACGGAGTACCCATGCTCGATTTGCCCTACGACGAAGACAGCCGGGCCGAGACCGACATGAACGTTGTCGTGACCGGCAGCGGAAAGTTCGTCGAAGTGCAGGGCACCGCCGAAGCGGCTCCCTTCGACCGTGCCGAGCTCGACGCCCTGCTCGACCTGGCGCTCGGCGGCTGCGTCGACCTCGCCGCCCTGCAGCGCGCGACGCTGGCGGGCTAGGGCGATGCCTGCCCACGGCATGCAGGTCGTCGTCGCAACGCACAACGCCCACAAGGTGGCCGAGTTGCAGCGCATTCTCGAGGTGCAGGTGCCGGGCATCCAGTTGCTGCCCTATGACGGCCCGACGCCCGTCGAAGACGGTGACAGCTTCGAGGCCAACGCCCTCATCAAGGCGCGCGCTGCCGCCGCGCACACGGGCCTGCCGTCGATTGCCGACGATTCAGGCGTGAGCGTGGATGCTCTCGACGGCGCCCCCGGAATCGACAGCGCCCACTACTCAGGCGAGCGAGACGACACGGCCAACCTGCAGCTGGTGCTCGCAAACCTCGGGCCTGAGTCGAACCGTGCTGCGCACTTCACGTGCGCCGCGGCTCTCGTTGACCCACTCGAGCGCGAGGGTACCCCGTTCGAGCACGTTGCTCTGGGGGTGTGGCCCGGCACGATCGCGCACGACGCTGCAGGAATCGGCGGCTTCGGCTATGACCCCATCTTCGTTCCCGAGGGGCTCGAGGTGACGAGCGCCGAGATCAGCGCCGACGAGAAGAACGCGATCAGCCACCGCGGGCGCGCCTTTAGTGCCCTGGCCGCTGTGTTGCGTGAGCGCTACGGTTCGCCCGACTCCTAGGCTCAACGCATGACCCCGTCGACGTCGAACCAGCCCGCGCGCCCTGCTCCGCGCACGACGGCCGACGCGATCGACGACTACCTCAAGACGATCTACCAGTTCACCGAGTGGCAGCCCGAGCCGATCACGCCGAGCCAGCTAGCCGAGCGTCTGGCCCTCGCTCCGTCGAGCGTCACCGAAATGGTCAAGAAGCTCAGCGCCGCGGGCTTGGTCGACCACCGACCCTACAGTGCGATTCGGCTGACCCCCGCGGGGGAGCAGCGCGCCCTCGCGATGTTGCGCCGGCATCGACTCATCGAGACCTGGCTCGTTGCCGAGCATGGCTACGGCTGGGACGAAGTGCACGACGAAGCCGAGGTGCTCGAGCACGCCCTGAGCGACCGACTGCTCGACGCGATCGACGCCCAACTCGGGCACCCCACGCGCGACCCGCACGGCGACCTCATTCCCGCCGCCGACGGCACGATTCACCGCCCCGATGCCGTGCGCCTCGACGAAGCCCCCATCGGATTCAGCGGCCGCGTCGTGCGCATCAGCGATCGTGATCCGGATGCCCTCCGCGTGCTCGACCGCCTCGGCGTCGCCCTCGATGAGCTCGTGAGTGTCAGCGAGCCGCAGTCGGGCGCGGGTGTCACCATCGCGCGCCGCGCGGGCGCCGAGGTCGTCGTGTCACCCGCGGTCGCCGCCGCCGTCTGGCTCACCGAGGCCGTTGCGTTGTAGTTTTCGGTATACCGAAATCTCAGTGCTATCGTCGGAGCGTGACCGACGCCGAACCCCGCGACCCACGCCTGACGGCCGCCCGCCGCGGCCTCATCATCGCTCCGATGCTCGGGCCAGCGATGGTCGCCGGTGTCGCGTACCTCGACCCGGGCAACGTCGCGGCGAACATCACCGCGGGCGCACTGTTCGGCTACTTGCTCGTGTGGGTCGTCGTGACCGCCAACATCATGGCCTGGCTCATTCAGTACCTCTCGGCAAAGCTCGGCATTGCGACGGGCTTGAGCCTTCCCGAGGTGCTCGGCCAGCGCATCCGTCGCCGACCGGCGCGCCTTGGCTACTGGGGTCAGGCCGAACTCGTCGCGATGGCAACCGACGTCGCTGAGGTCATCGGCGGAGCCGTGGCGCTCTACCTGCTCTTCGACCTACCCCTGCTCCTTGGCGGTCTCATCACGGGCGTCGTCTCGATGTTGCTGCTCGTCGTGCAGAGCCGCAACGGCGCTAAGCCCTTCGAGCGCATCATCACAGGGCTCATCGCGATCATCGTCATTGGCTTCTGCGCCGGGCTCGTCATCGGCCCGCCCGACCCGGCCGCCGCAGCGGCCGGTCTGCTGCCGATGTTCGACGGCACCGAGAGTGTGCTGCTCGCCGCGAGCATCATGGGCGCCACGGTCATGCCGCACGCGATCTACGCGCACTCCGCGCTCACGCGCGACCGTTTCGGGCAGGTTGCTGCCGGAGCGGAGCGCAACCTCGTGCTGCGCGCGACCCGCATCGACGTCACCATCGCGCTCGCGATCGCGGGCAGTGTCAACGTCGTCATGCTGTTGCTGGCCGCCGCGAACCTTGCGGGCGTCGAGGGCACCGACTCTCTCGAGGGGGCCCACGCGGCTCTCGGCGATGCACTTGGGCCAACGGTGGCGTTCCTCTTCGCGATCGCCCTGCTCGCAAGCGGCCTCGCCTCAACCTCGGTCGGGGCTTACGCCGGAGCCGAGATCATGAAGGGGCTGCTGCGCGTCAACATCCCGCTGCTGGTGCGTCGCGCGATCACTATTGCGCCCGCACTCGTGATTCTCGCGCTCGGCGTCGACCCGACACTCGCCCTCGTGCTCAGCCAAGTGGTGTTGAGCTTCGGCATTCCGTTCGCGCTCATCCCGCTCGTCCGACTGACCGCGGACAAGAAACTCATGGGGGAGTCGGTCAACCGCCGGTCAACGACGGCGCTCGCGATTCTGTGCGTGGGCCTGCTCGTCGCGCTCAACGTGACGCTACTGGTGCTGCTCGCCTTCGGGCTTTGAGGTCGGCTGCGACGCTGAGCCGCGTTCACTCGGCAGCTCGTCGTCGGCCGCAGTCGCGTCGGGGTCGTGCGGCTGGGGGTCGGCGATGATCTCGGGCGAGAGCATCCGTCGTTTCAACAGTGCCGATTCGATGGCCATGATGCCCAGCACGATGCCCGCCCCGACGATGACGAGCAGCAACATGAAGCCGAGGTCGTCTCCGGGCGGCAACACTCCGCCTGTCTCGGTTTGCCACGGCCACAGCGCCCGCAGCGAGCCGAGCATGAGGCCCGTCATGATCACGAGGGTGATGCGGCGACGGTTCTTGAGCAACCACTGCAGCACCGACACGAAGAGGCCGAGGCCGACGATCGCGCCGAGAACGAACGTGCCGAGATAGACAAAGTCGCGGTCGTTGACGGCCGCGAGGGTGGGCGTGTACATACCGATCGTGAGCAGCAGGTATGAGCCCGAGACGCCGGGCAGCACGAGCGCGCACACGGCGAACGCCGCAGAGACGGCGACGAGCAGCAGTCCGGGCTCAAGGTCGGTTCCACGCGGGAGGCCGGTCAACACGAAGGTCACGACCGCGGCGAGCAGTGCGATGACGACTTCACGTGCTGTCCAGCGCCCGCCGACCATGCGAATCGGCACGATGAGCGATGCCGCGATCAAACCAGCGAACACCGCGCGAGTAGCTTCCGGGTACTCGTCGATGAGGGGTGCTAGCAGAGCAGCGCCGACAAAGATCGCGGCGACCATGCCGAGGCCAATGGGCAACACGACGCTCCAGCGCACCGAACGGAAGTGCGCTGCCGCGCGGGCGAAGCCGCGCCCGCGAACGCCATCACCGATCGCTCGAGCGACCCCGCGCGCCAGGTGCCCGGCGCCGTCGATGAGCGAGTCATAGACCCCGACGATGAGGGCGATCGTGCCACCGCTCACGCCGGGAATGATCTCGGCGATGCCGATCAGGCCGCCTCGCGCGACGTCGGAAACGCCGCGTACGACCGGGTGAGTGGTGCGTGTCATCGACCGCTCGGCTTCTTCTCGTGCTTGCCGTCGTGGGGGCCGACGCCGTAGCCGGCTTTCGGATGCTCCGCCTCGTGGCGCCCGTCATGCTCGGGCTCAGCCATCCAGATCTCGACGTCGGGCACCGGTTCGCCGGCAGCTGCAGCCTTGGCCTCTTTGCGCTTCTCCCATTGCTCGCGGCCCAGGTGCCACCCAATGCCGGCGACGGCCATGCCGATGACGACGAGGAAGACCACCTCGATGTATTCGGTCACCACCTCGGCGACCCCGGGAATGTGCGCGGCCCACCAGCCGATGAGCGGCAGACCGACACCCCAGAGGAAGGCGCCGAGCACGTTGTAGAAGAGGAACTTCTTGTACGGCATCTTGCCGACGCCCGCGGCGACCGG
>CAYWZI010000154.1:0-5545 GCA_964462815.1 uncultured Microbacteriaceae bacterium | reverse complement strand
GACCTCTCTCGCCTCGTCCGGATCACTCGGGAGCCTGCGCACGACGACTCCCCGCGACCCCAACGCCGTGACTCTGACGGCCTCCTACTCGGCGCTCATGCGCACGGTTCGCGACGGGGGCCTGTTGCGCCGCCGCGAGGGCTTCTACTACGCCGTCTTCGCTGGGCTGGCACTCGCTCTCGGTGGCGTCATCACGGGCATGGTTCTGCTCGGCGACAGCTGGTTCCAGCTGCTCATGGCGGCTGCCCTCGGAATCGTGCTCACGCAGATTGCGTTCGTCACGCACGAGGCCTCACACCGCCAGATCTTCGCCGCCGGAAAAGTCAACGACTGGGTCGGCCGCATTCTCGCGGCCGGCGTCGTCGGCATCAGTTACCACTGGTGGATGCACAAGCACTCGCGCCACCACGCCAAGCCCAATCAGCTCGGGGCAGACCCCGACATCGAACCCGACACGATCGTGTTCACCGAGGCAGACGCGGCGAAGTCCAAGGGATTCCTCGCGCTCATCACGCGCCGCCAGGGCTACTTATTCTTCCCGCTGCTCACGCTCGAGGGCATCAACTTGCACTTCCGATCGATCCTGTCGCTCTTCGACAAAGGTCGCGTCGAGCACCGCTACCTCGAGTTAGGGCTCATTGCTCTGCGACTGTCGCTGTATGTGGCTGTTATCTTCTGGCTACTGCCGGTCGGCATGGCGTTCGCGTTCTTGGGCGTGCAGCTCGCGGTCTTCGGGGTCTACATGGGAGCATCCTTCGCCCCCAACCACAAGGGCATGCCGATTCTCGAGAATGACACCTCGCTCGACTTCTTGCACCGTCAGATTCTGACCTCGCGGAACCTCAAGGGCGGCTGGTGGGCGACCGTCATGTTCGGCGGGCTTAACCACCAGATCGAGCACCACTTGTTCCCGAACATGCCGCGCCCGGCGCTGTCGAAAGCACGCGAGATCGTGCGCGACTACGCGCAAAACATGGGCATCTCGTACACCGAGACCGGCGTGGTGCGGTCGTACGGAATCGTCATCGACTACCTCAACCGCGTAGGGCTGTCGGCGCGCGACCCGTTCGACTGCCCGATGGTGAATCAGTTCCGACGCAGCTAGCGTCAGCGCGAATGACGTCGAGCTAGCTCGGCAGCGCCGATGATGCCCGCGTTGTTGCGCAACTCCGCCGGCACGATCGGGGTGCTGATTCCGATGAGGTGCAGAAACTCGTCGTGCTGCTTCGAGACGCCGCCCCCGATCACGAAGAGATCGGGCGAGAAGAGCGCTTCGAGATAGCCGAAGTAGCGCGTGAGGCGCACGGCCCACTGTTCAAAGCTCAAGCCTTCGCGCTCGCGCGCTGAATTCGCGGCCCAGGTCTCTGAATCACGCCCGTCGAGTTCGAGGTGTCCGAGCTCGGAGTTCGGAACCAACACGCCGTCATAGATCAAAGCGGTGCCGATTCCCGTGCCGAGCGTCGCCATGATGACGAGGCCGCGCTGCCCGCGCGCGGCGCCCGCCATCGCTTCCGCGTAACCCGCGGCGTCAGCGTCGTTGACGAAGTGGATGTCGCGGCCGAGGGCCTCGCCGAACGCGGTGTCGGCGTCGAGGCCGATCCAGCGCTCGCTCACGTTCGCTGCCGACATCGTGCGACCGTTCCGCACGACGGCCGGGAAGCACACCCCGATGTGCTCAATGTCGTCAGTGCCCAGCTCATCGACGAGTTGGGCAACGGAAGCAATGATCGCCTCGGGCTCTCCACCCTCGGGGGTGGGGTACTTGACGCGGTCGCTCACGAGTTCGCCAAAGTCGAGATCGACGATCGCGCCCTTGATGCCGGTGCCGCCGATGTCGATGCCAATGGCGCGCGTCATGCGGTTCTCCTGTCGATGCGGTGCATGCAGTTAGGGGAGCGTCAGAATCTCGGCGCCGCGCTCGGTCACGACGAGCGTGTGCTCGAATTGGGCACTCACGTGCTTGTCTTTCGTCGTCACTGTCCAGTCATCAGCCCAGAGGTCCCAGTCGATCGCTCCGAGCGTCAGCATGGGCTCAATCGTGAAGACCATGCCGACTTCCATGACAGTCGAGTAGGCAGGCGCAGCATCGTAGTGGGGCACGATGAGGCCCGAGTGGAACGACGTGCCGACGCCGTGGCCCGTGAAGTCGCGGACAACGCCGTAGCCGAAGCGCTGGGCGTAGGCCTCGATCGCCCGACCGATGACGTTGATCTCGCGCCCGGGCGCGACGGCCTTGATGCCGCGGTTGAGGGCCTCCAGCGTGCGCTCGACAAGCAGGCGGGCCTCGTCGCTCGCGGCGCCCGCGATGAACGTCTTGTTGAGGTCGCCGTGCACGCCGTTCTTGTACGCCGTGATGTCGATGTTGACGATGTCGCCTTCGGCGATGACGGTGTCGTCGGGAATTCCGTGGCAGATGACCTCGTTGAGGCTCGTGCAGCACGACTTCGGAAACCCCCTGTACCCCAGCGTCGAGGGGTACGCGCCGTGGTCGAGCACGAACTCGTGCGCGATCCGGTCGAGCTCATCGGTCGTGACGCCCGGTGCAATGGCGGCTCCGACGGCCTCGACGGCTTGCGCGGCAATGCGCCCTGACTCGCGAATCAGCTCGATCGTCTCAGCGTCGTACACGTCGCCGCCGACGTGCGGGGGCGGCCCCGGCTTGCCGACATACGGGGGGCGCGGGATGCTCAGGGGAACACTGCGCGGTGCTCCCACCCGCCCGGCAACGAGGTGTCCAGAAGCGTCGCGGGGCATAGAGTCGAGTCTACCGAGCCGCGCACGCGCCTCGGTTCGGGGGAGGAGCGGCTCATGGCCGACGACGAGACACTGCAATGGTGGTACAACCACAAGACCGGTGACGTCGAATACGGCCCTCAGTCGCTCGGCAGTGACCGCGACGGCCCTTATGCGACCGAGGCTGACGCCCGTCGTGCGCCGGAGATCGCCCGCGAGCGCGCTCGCGCGTGGGCGGCCGACGAAGAAGAGTAGGCGTGCTCGTTCACTTTCTCGATCAGTTCGAGAATGCGGTCGCCGAACGATACGGCGTGATGGTCTATGAGGTCGGGCCCTTCAGCCTCTGGGGGTCGATCGTCAATGCTGTCGTCAGTGGCGTGCTCGCGATCGCGGGTCTCGTCATTCTCGTGACGCAGTTCCAGCCGTACTTGCTTCTTGTTGCGGGAGTTCTGCACGTCTTCTTTGTTCTCATCGCCGTGCGCGTCTACAACGGCCGCACCCTCTACGATCGTGAGCTTATGGCCGAGATGGACGACGAAGAATCCGGGGGCGCCGACGAACTGCCGCCGCGCTAGTTCGCGCGCTCCTGCAGGGCCTTCTCGGCAGACTCGTCACTGTAGCTGTGCGCCTCGTCGGGGTAGGCGCCTGACTCGACGTCGGCCTTGAAGGCGAGCGCAGCATCCGTGAGCACCTGGCGAAGGTTCGCGTATTGCTTCACAAACTTCGGAATACGCCCGGCCGTGAGGCCCGCCCAGTCGGTCCAGACGACGAGTTGGCCGTCGCAGTGGGGGCCGCCGCCGACGCTGATAGTCGGAATCGTGAGCTCCGCGGTGATGCGCTTGGCGACCTCGGCGGGAATCATCTCGAGCACGACGGCGAACGCGCCGGCCTCTTCGACCGCGTGCGCGTCGGCGAGCAACTGCTCGGCCGCTTCGCCGCGGCCCTGAATGACGTGACCGCCGAGCCCGTGCTCACTTTGCGGCGTGAACCCGATGTGGGCCATGACGGGGATGCCCGCCGACACAATGCGTCGAATCTGCTTGGCCGACCGCACCCCGCCTTCGAGCTTCACGGCGTGGGCGCCCGTTTCTTTCATAAACCGGAACGCGGTGTGCAGGGCCTCTTCTGGGCCGGTCTCATACGACCCGAACGGCATGTCGGCGACGACGAAGGCGCGCTTCACGCCGCTCACGACGCCGCGCGTCAGCGGAATGAGGTCGTCGATCGTGACGGGCAGGGTCGTGTCGTAGCCGAGCACGGTGTTGCCCGCCGAGTCTCCGACGAGCAAGAAGTCGATGCCCGCTTCGTCGAAGATTTGCGCAGTCAACACGTCATACGACGTGAGCCCGGTGATTTTGATGCCCTGCTCTTTCGCTCGTGCGAAGTGACGGGTGCGAACGCGCTTCGGTGCCTCAGCCATGGCGTCAACCCTAGCCCGGTGCTACTTCGTGGGCCGATAGGCGCGGGGGCCGGCGGGCCGCCGCGACAGACAGCTACTTGGTCGGCCGGTAGGTAATCGGCAAACGCCGATCACGCCCGAAGGCCATGCCCGAAATCTTCGGCCCGATCGCGCCCTGGCGACGCTTCCATTCAGAGCGGTCGACGAGTCGCGTCACGAAATCGACGGTCTCGGCGGCGAAACCGAGGGCGACGACGTCGTCGCGGCCGAGCTCGCGACCCACATAGGCGTCGAGGATCGCATCGAGCACCTCGTAGGGCGGCAGGGTGTCTTGGTCGACCTGGCCCGGGCGCAGTTCGGCGCTCGGCGGCTTGGCGATCGAGTTCTCCGGAATCGGCGGCGTCTCGCCGCGGCTCTCGGCGTGTTCATTTCGCCATCGCGCGAGCTCCCACACGAGCAACTTCGGCACGTCCTTGATGGGCGCGAACCCGCCAACCGAGTCGCCGTAGATCGTCGAGTAGCCCACCGAGAGCTCGGTCTTGTTGCCGGTCGTGAGCACGAGGTGGCCGTGCATATTCGACAAGCCCATGAGAATAATGGCCCGGATGCGCGCCTGCAGATTCTCGGCGGCCACGCCGTCGAGTTCGAGCTGGTTCTCGACAGGAGCCACGAGGTCGGCGATGGGCTCGGTCGAAAAGTTCAGCCCGATCCGGTCGGCAAGGTCGTCGGCGTCACTGCGCGAGTGGTCTGAGCTGTACCGCGAGGGCATCGAGACGCCGTAGACGTTCTCGGGGCCGAGCGCGTCGGCGGCAATGGCCGCACACACCGCCGAGTCGATGCCGCCCGAGAGCCCGAGGATGACCGTGCGAAAGCCGTTCTTGTGCACATAGTCGCGCGTGCCCGTGACGAGCGCGTTCCACAGTTGCTCGCGGTCGTCTGGCAGCTCGGCGATGTCGGCGTCGAGCGACACGCCTTCTCCCGTGCCCCCGCTGGCGAGCGCGATGCGCCGCACGGCCGGGGGCAACTCTGTGTCGGTGGCATCGGCCGCATCCACATCGACCACCAGAAGGTGTTCAGCGAACTGGGGGGCACGCGCGATGATCTCGCCGCGCTCGTTGACAACGACCGAGTCGCCGTCGAACACCAGGTCGTCCTGGCCGCCGACGATGTTGACGTAGGCAACGACCGTGCTCGTCTCTGTCGCACGGCGTGTGACGAGGGGCAGTCGCACTTCGTCCTTGTCGCGCTCGAAAGGCGAGGCGTTGATGACGAGGAGCACGCCCGCGTCAGACTCGAGAACGCGCCCGACCGGGCCACCGTCGCGCCACAGGTCTTCGCAAATGATGAGGGCGACGTCGACCCCCCTCAGGCGCAACACGAGCAGTTCGTCGCCCGGAATGAAGATGCGGTACT
>CAYWZI010000153.1:0-5572 GCA_964462815.1 uncultured Microbacteriaceae bacterium | reverse complement strand
GTGATTGGTGTCTTGATACTCGTCGATGAGAATGTGCCGGAACCGCCGCTGGTAGAGGGCCGCGACCTTCGGAAAAGCGCGGAACAGGTAGACGGTCTGCGCGATGAGGTCGTCGAAGTCGAACGCGTTCGCTCGCCGCAATTCGGCCGTGTACCGCCGAAACAGCTCGAGAAACATGACCTCGGTCGGGTCGTTCGGGTTGAGCTGCCGGCTGTAGCCCACGGCGTCGACGAGCTCGTTTTTGAGCCGCGAGATCTTGCCAGCGACACCGCTGACCGTGAAGCCCATCGTGTCGGCCTGCATGTCCTTCACGAGCCGCTTGATGAGCGCCCGCGAATCGGCTGAGTCATAGATCGTGAAGGCAGCGCCGAAGCCGAATTGCTCGGCTTCGCGGCGAAGGATGCGCACGCACGCTGAGTGGAACGTTGAGATCCACATCCCCTGAGCCGCCTCGCGGCCGACGAGGAGCTCGACGCGCTCGCGCATTTCGGCCGCCGCCTTATTGGTGAAGGTGATGGCGAGAATCTGGCTCGGCCACAGCTCGCGATCACGAATCAGGCGCGCGACGCGCCGCGTCAGCACCGCGGTCTTGCCCGAGCCGGCGCCCGCGACGATGAGCAGGGCCGTCGAGCGGCTGAGCACGGCCGTGCGCTGCTGCGGGTTCAGGCCGTCCAGCAGCGGATCGGCGTCAGACAGAGAGGCGCTGGCAGGGGTGCTCATGACCGCCCCAGTCTAGGTTGCGCCGCCGACGGGGGGCCTGCGAGCATCCCGGCACCGCGTTAGAGAGCTGCGCGAACCTCGAGCGCTAAGTCGGGCTGGTCGGCGAAGACTCCGTCGAGGCCGGTGCGCATGATCGAGGAGAAGAAGGTGAACCAGTCGCCGTGTGCGGCGGCACTCGAGCCAATGCGGCAGGGGGAGGGCAGGAAGCGGTTCTCGGGCCGGAGCGTCCAGGTGTAGGTGGCGAGGCCGAGCGCCCGCGCGCGATCAACGAGGTCGGACGCCGCAAGCCCGTTGCCCAGAGAAGTCCAGACGGAACCGGGCAAGCCCGCGCCCCGCGGCTCGGCCTTCACGAGCAGGGCCGTGTCGACACTCACGCCGTCGATGCCCGCCGCCGCGATGCGGGCAAGCCCTGCATCGGTCAGCTGCCCGGCATACGAGACGGCAGCGAGTCCGTGCCGCGCGACGAGGTCGGCCGCGCTGCCCGACTTCTCGAGCAAGTACACATACTCGGCAGGCAGTCCGCGAGCGCGCAGCTGCTCAAGCACTGTCTGCTCGAACGCTTCAACGACCAGCTGGCCTGGGTGCCCCCACCCACGCAGCTCGGCATCGACGAGCTCGTCTAGAGGCAGACCGCACGACGCAAAGTAGGTGGCGTGCTTCACCTCAGCAACGAGCCGCACGGGGCGACCCGTGCCGGGAGCGGGCGGCGCTTCGTCGATGATGCGCATCAGGTCGCGCAACCGCAATAGCGGGTACCGATCATTGAACCGCGCCGAGGCAGCACGCACCTGCGGCAGTCGCTCGCGAGCACGGAGACTGCTCAGCTCGGCCCACGTGAAGTCTTCGGTGAACCATCCGGTGAAGCGCTCGCCATCGATCTCGCGCGTGGTGCGCCGGTCGGCGAATTCAGCATGGTCGGCAACGTCGGTTGTGCCCGAGATTTCATTCTCGTGTCGCAGCACCAATTCGCCATCGCGCGTGGCGACGACGTCGGGTTCGATCGCCTCTGCCCCAAGAGCAATCGCGAGCCGGTAGGCCGACTCGGTGTGCTCGGGGCGGTAGCCGCTGGCTCCGCGGTGGGCGATCACGAGAGGGCGCGCATCCGCCTTCGCTGATGACACATCGCCACGCTCATTCACGGCGACCACGCTACGCGATAGCGTCGGGGCATGAGCGCCCTGCCGCCCGAGCTGCCCGCCCGTGCTGAGGCTATGCCCCCTGCGCCGCGCGTCGACCTGCTGCCGGAGCCTGAGCCGGCCCCTGACGCACTGCTGACGACGGCGCCTCGACGGCGTCGACTCAACGCGCTCGCCGTTGCCTCACTGATTCTCGCGATCATGTTCAGCCCGCTCGCCGCGCTCTTCGGGCACATCGCCGTCGGGCAGATCTCTCGTTCGCGCGGACGCGAGCGTGGCCTCGTGATTGCGTGGGTCGCCGTCGGACTCGGCTACTTGTGGCTGCTCGGGGCGGTGGTGATCGGCATTGTTGCCTGGCAGGTGCTCGCCGGTTGAGTACCTCACGGTGGATCGAACCGGCGGCACAATTGCCGCTGCGTTGGGGCAACTACCGCGAACGCATCATTGCCGGATTCGTCCTCATCACCGGGGGTCTCGTGCATCTGCAGGCCGCGAGCACCGAGAACCTGATTCCGCTCATCGTCGGGTCGAGCGCGCACATGCTCGGTTGGCTGATTATGCCCGCCACGGCATGGAGGCGACTCGTGCCGCTTCTGCCGAGCACGCTCGTGGCGTGGCTGCTCCTCACCGGCCCGCAGTCGGTGTGGACCCTTACGGTTCCGTTCATCTGCTGGCTGGTCGTGCGCCACCGACCGGGGCGTAGCTACCTCGCGCTCGGCCCTGTGCTGCTCAACGGCGTCGTCGCTGTCGGCATCTTCGGCGAGTACGACGGCATGTTGATTTCCCTGGCGCTCTCGGCCGTCGTGCTCGTCGGTTCTGCGTGGTGGGCCTGGGCCCTTGCTCGACCTGCTGGCCATGCCGCCGCGCAGCCTGACTCCACAGCCGAGGCATAGGCGAAGTCGAGCACTTTCGGGGCGAGTTTCCCTAGACTTCTGCCATGGCCACTTCCAACCCCGCATTCTCGAACTCCCCTGCCTTCACGCAGAGCGCCACTAAGGCGATTCAGTGGACGCAGGAGCCCTCCGCACAGCAGCTCGACGAGCTCTACGCCCGCTCCTCGGCGACGCCCGAGCAGATGGACCGCATGACCTACGAGAACACGATCCAGAAGACCGTGATCGCCTTCGTCGTGCTCCTTGTGACCGCTGCTGTCGGCTGGTTTGTCCCCGCACTGATGATTCCCGCGGCGATCGCCGGATTCGTGCTCGCGCTCGTGAACATCTTCAAGAAAGAGCCGTCGCCGGCCCTGATCCTTGCCTACTCGGCAGCGCAGGGCCTCTTCGTCGGTGGCATCTCTGCCTTCTTCGAAGCGGCGTGGCCCGGCATTGTGACGCAAGCGGTCATCGGGACGTTTGCGGTCGTGGGCGTGACGCTCGCCCTGTTCGCGAGCGGAAAGATCCGCGCGTCTAAGCGCGCCACGAAGATCTTCCTCGTTGCGATCGTCGGCTACATGCTGTTCTCGCTCATCAACATGGGTCTCATGATCTTCGGTGTGACCGACTCAGCGTTCGGCCTGCGCAGTGAGCCGAGCCCGCTGTTCGGCATCCCGTGGGGTGTGCTCATCGGCGTGTTTGTGATCCTGCTCGCGGCCTACTCCCTCGTGCTCGACTTCGACTCCGTCAAGACAGGCGTCGAGCGGGGAGCCCCCGCCAAGTACGGCTGGACCGCCGCCTTCGGCATCATGGTCACCGTGATCTGGCTCTACCTCGAGATCCTGCGCCTGCTCGCGATCTTGCGCGGCGACTGATCACTCACGCTACGCAGAAAGGGCCGCCCCGAGGGGCGGCCCTTTTCTTACTCCCACTCGATGGTGCCCGGGGGCTTCGACGTGACGTCGAGCACAACCCGGTTGACACCCTCTACCTCGTTGGTGATGCGATTGGAGATACGGGCGAGCACGTCGTAGGGCAGGCGCGTCCAGTCGGCGGTCATCGCGTCTTCTGACGACACCGGCCGCAACACGATCGGGTGCCCGTAGGTGCGACCATCGCCCTGCACTCCGACCGATCGCACGTCGGCGAGCAACACCACCGGGCACTGCCAGATCTCGGCGTCGAGTCCCGCAGCAGTCAGCTCGGCGCGCACGATCGCGTCGGCCTCGCGCAACAGCTCGAGGCGCTCGAAGGTCACCTCACCGATGATGCGAATGCCCAGACCCGGGCCGGGGAACGGCTGCCGGGCAACGATCGGTTCGGGCAAGCCCAGCTCACGCCCGATAGCGCGCACTTCGTCTTTGAAGAGCGTGCGCAGAGGTTCAACGAGAGCGAACTCGAGGTCGTCGGGCAGCCCACCCACGTTGTGGTGGCTCTTGATGTTGGCCGTGCCCGTGCCGCCGCCCGACTCGACAACGTCGGGGTAGAGCGTGCCCTGCACGAGAAACTCGATCGCGCCTCCGGCATCGGCCGCTTCGGCCACGAGGTCGGCCGCCGCCTGTTCGAAGGTGCGAATAAACTCGCGCCCGATGATCTTGCGCTTCGACTCGGGGTCGGTGACCCCGGCCAAGGCGGTCATGAACTGCTCGCGAGCATCCACCGTCACCAAACGAATGCCCGTCGCCGCCACGTAATCTTCCTCGACCTGACGTCGTTCGTCGGCGCGCAGCAGCCCGTGGTCGACGAAGACGCAGACAAGCTGATCGCCGACCGCCTCGTGCACCAGGGCGGCCGCGACGGCGGAGTCGACGCCGCCGGACAACCCGCAGATGACGCGGGCCGAGCCGACCTGCGCACGAATGCGTTCGACTTGCTCGGCGATGACGCTGCCGCTGTTCCAGTCGGCGGAGATGCCCGCTGCTGTGTGCAAGAAGTTCTCGAGCACGCGCTGCCCGAACTCCGAGTGCTTGACCTCGGGGTGCCACTGCACGCCATAGAGCTTGCGTTCATCACTCGCGAAGGCGGCCACGGGCGTATCGGGCGTCGATGCGAGAACGGCGAAGCCTTCCGGCGCTCGGGCGACCGAGTCACCGTGACTCATCCAGGTGACTTGGCTGTCGGGCTGCCCCGCGAGCAGTGCTCCGCCGTCGCCGTGCACCGTCGTCGTCGTGGCGCCGTACTCGCGACGACCGGTCTTCGCAACCTCACCGCCGAGCTGCTGCGCCATGACCTGAAAGCCGTAGCAGATGCCCATGACCGGCACGCCGAGTTGCAGAATGCCCGCATCGAGACTCGGCGAACCCGGTTCGTAAACGCTCGACGGGCCACCGCTCAGCACGATGCCCGCGGGGTTGCGCGCCGCGACCTCATCCGCCGTGATCGTGTGCGGAACAATTTCGCTGTACACGCCTGCCTCGCGCACGCGGCGAGCGATCAGTTGGGCGTATTGGGCACCGAAGTCGACGACGAGCACGGGTCGGTGAGCGGTCTCGTTCACGCGGCGTCTCCTGCCGGCACTGCAGCGCTCAAGCGATCGACAATCGCCCCGACGTCGCGCGGCACCTGGCGCTCAAAGTAGAACGAGAGAAACGGGATGATGCCGCCCATGGCGATCCAGAGAAACTTCCAGAACGGCCAGCGCAACACGCGCCACAACACGAAATCGCACGCGAGGTAGAGCACATACAGCCAGCCGTGCACGGTGAGCGAGAAGATTGAGACGTTGAACCCCGTCAGGGTATCGACGGGCGTTAAGGCGAGAAACCCGGATTCACCGCCCAGCTCAATGTCACTGCCGAAGCCATAGCGCGTAATCATCATGACGACGAGTCCGAGCAAGAAGAT
>CAYWZI010000152.1:0-5600 GCA_964462815.1 uncultured Microbacteriaceae bacterium | reverse complement strand
TGGAGTCTCCGTGCCCGCGGTCGCTGTGGGAGCAGGCGTCTCGCCAGCGAGTGTCGCCCCCCCGGTTGTGCACGCACCCAGAGTGAGAGACGTGACCAACAGCACCGGGACCAGGGCGACGCGCGCGGCCGCTCGACGACCCTTGGGCCGCCCGAGTCGTGTGCGCCCGATGGGCAAGCGGTACCGCGACGGCTTGGGCACCTTCGGCATCTTGGGCGACTTGCGGCGCGGGCCGCGCTGCCGACGAAGGTGCAGCAACGCCCACAGCAAGAAGAGGAGGCCGATGATGAGCGACGCAACACCACCCAAGATCAGGACGGTCGAGAAGGGTGTGCTCGCATCGAGCGGCCACGTGACCGAGAACTGCTGGGGTGCCGGCAGCGTGCCATCCGAGACGATCAAGAGCGACACGTTGTCGGGCACGTTAATGGTGAGGCCCAACTCTGCCTCCCCCGCGTAGTCAGCGAACCAGAGGTCGCCCCCGAACGGGTCCGGCACGCTTGACTCGGTGCCGACAACGGTTTCGCTGACCAGTTCACCGAGCTCGGGGTCAAAAGTCACGAGGGTGTACGTCGCGGGGCCGACCCACGCGATGACATCGCTCGTGCGGCCATACGCCGCGGCAATAGCGTTCGTTTCCGTGACCGCGTCACCTTCGGCCGTCGCAGAGGGCGTCGGAGACGGGTCAACGACGGGAGTGTCAGACGGTTCGGGTTCGGGCACCGGCGGGGCGACAACTCCTCCCGTAATGGTGATCGTCTGGCGACCCTCATAGGCGTTGAGGGCACTGCCGTCGATCACCGTGACAGCAGCGGTGCTCTCAAGGGCAACGCTCGACGTCACGCGGTCGGGTGGAGCGAGAATCGTGCGCTGTGCGACTCCGAGTCCGACACCGACAACGGCGACGACGAAGAAGACGATCGCGACAATGAATCGCACGGGTAACTCCTTTCGTGCTGGTTCGACGCGATCGAGCGATCGCGGGCCACGATCATTCGGCGGGAGGGGCGTCAACGGTGCGAGTGCACCGCTCCCCCACGCTCGACATCGGGCGAAAACCGTCGAGACGACGGTCGACCAGCAGAGCAACGACATTCCAGAATAGCGGATGCTCGCCTAACGGCCCATTCGTGCCACGTCTTCCCGTCGACTGCTGTACACCCACGTCGGGTCACGAGCTACGGCTGACGACTACACTCGAACGCGTTCCCCCTCAATCAACAGCGGAGACTTACGTGGCAGACACCGAGTACGACTTCGGATCAGAGATGCGCGGCTACAAGCGCGACGACGTGGATCGCGCTTTGCAAGAGATTCGGCGTGAGCTCATCAAGTCCAATACCGATCGCGCCGAGGCGTCGAAGGAGATTGGGCGACTGCAGGCGGTCATCGACGATCTACAAGCAGAACTCGACGAGGTGGGGCGCCCCACTTACTCGGGCCTCGGCACCAAGCTCGAGCAGACGCTCCGCGTGGCCGAAGAGCAGTCAACCCGGCTCATCAGCCAGGCCGATATCGATGCCGAGAAGCTGCGGTCGACCGCGCACGCCGAGGCTCAACGACTGCAAGCTGAAACCGCAGAGCGCACCGAGCGTATGGTCGCCGAAGCGACACAACGAGCTGCGGAATTGACCGAAACGGCCACGCGCGACGCAGACGAGACGGTGAAGAAGGCGCGCGCCGAAGCTGACGCTCTGATTGAGGAGGCGACACGCGAGGCCGCGGCGATTCGCGGAGCCGTGGCGACCGAAGCTGCCGAGGCCCGTGCCACGGCAAAGCGAGAAGCAGCTGCCCTGCGCGCCGAAACCGAGCGTGAGCTTGCCGAGCTTCGCGTCGTCACCGATCGCGAGGTGTCCGAGGCTCGTGAAGCAGCTGGGGCGCTTGCCCGTGACACCGAACAGGCCAGAGCAACATTCGAAAGCGACGACGCGACGCGACGTGCTCAACTCGACGATGACATCCGTCACGCGCGAGACGCACTTTCCGCCGAGCTCGCTCAGAAGCGCGAAACGACGGAGACCGAACTCGCTCGCCGCGAAAGCGACTGGGACGCCGAAGAGACGCGGCGGCGAGCGGAGCTCGAACAACTTGAAACCCGGTCGCGCGCAGCGCTCGAGAAAGAGATTGCGGCGGCTCGTGCATCGCTGTCGCAAGAGCTTGCGTCGGCGCGAACGGCGCTCGAGCACGAAGTCTCGAGCACACGCGCGGCGATCGCCGACGAGGTCAACGACGCTCGACGGGTCGCGGAACAACAGATTGCGCTGCAGCGGGCAGAGCTCGAGCGCGAGATCTCCGACGCGCGATCGGCCCACGAGGCCGCGACCGCGCAGCAGCGCGCGACGCTCGAGCGCGACGCTGAAGCGCAACGACGCGCCTTGGCCGATGAAGCCGCGCGAGCAGCCGCTCAGCTGCAGCATGACTACGACGAGCACCGGGCTCGCCTCATCCGCGACGCAGAACAAGCGCGCGTCGACCTCGAGGTCGAGCTCACGGCCCGCCGCGACGAAGCCGAGCGTGAATACCTCACGCGTCAGCAAGATGCTGTTGCGCAAACGCAGCGCTACCTCGACGAAGCAACCGCGCAGTTGACCGAAGCGCAAGAGCGTGCCGCTGCCGTTCGCGCCGAATCCGATCAGCTCGCTCGCGCGGCGAAAGACCAGGCTCAGGCCACGCGGGCTTCCGCCGATGCGACGGCACGCTCGGTGCTCGAGAATGCCGAGACGCGCGCAGCAACCCTGCAGCGCGAGGCTGAAGCTCGCTCTGCCGCACTCATCGCTGACGCCGAAGAACGCCTAGAGCGCATTCGCGTCGAGCGTGATGCAGTTGCCGGTTACTTCGAAGGCCTGCAAGGAGTGCTCTCACAGGCAGAAACGTTGACCAAGCGCGAGCCGTGACGCCCGCACGACCCATTCGAAAGAAGTCACTGTGAAGATTCAGAACGCATTCCGTCTGGGAGTGTTCGGCGGACTCGGTGTGCTCATTGCCGTTCTCATCGGGGGCGCTTTTGCGTCACTCGCGACGATCTTGACCTACATCGGGGCCGCGATCTTCATTGCTCTTGGCCTCGACCCGCTCGTCACGTGGCTCGAAAGTCGCAAGTGGCCGCGGTGGGCCGCCATTCTGACCGTGCTCGTGGGCGTACTAGCGCTCTTCGCCGGACTCGTGTTCGCGATCATCCCGGTCGTCATCGAGCAATCGACGAAGCTCGTCAATCAAGCCTCCGATTATGTGCGCAGCATCGAATCGCTCGATGAGTTCTTCGCACAGATTCAGGCGCTGGTTCCGATCGAGATTCTCGATGTTCGCCAAGCCGCGCAAGACGCACTGGCGTACCTGACCGACCCGGACAATCTTGGGCAGATCGGCGGAGGAGTGTTCTCGGTCGGCGTCTCGATCGCCGCGGGCATTTTCGGCGCCCTGATCATCCTGATTCTGACGCTCTACTTCACGGCATCGATCTCGAACATCAAGCGGGCGCTGTACCGCCTTGTCCCGCGGTCGCGTCGCGAGCAGTTCATCCACATCGCCGAACAGGTCTCGCACGCTGTTGGTCGGTACGTCGTTGGCCAGGTGTCGCTGGCCCTCATCAACGGGGTGTTGAGCTTCGTTGTCTTGAGCATCATCGGAGCCGCGTACCCCGCACTGTTCGCCTTCATCGCTTTCTTGTTCTCGCTCGTGCCGCTCGTCGGAACCTTGACTGGGTCGATCATCATCGTGCTCACGCAGCTTCTCGTGAATCCCGAATCGACGATCACCGTGATTGTCGCCGGCGTCTACTACTTGGTTTACATGCAGATCGAGGCGTACGTGTTGAGCCCGAACATCATGAATCGCGCCGTGAAAGTGCCCGGCGTGGTCGTCGTGATCGCTGCACTCATCGGCGGAACCCTGCTCGGCATTCTCGGAGCCCTGATCGCGATTCCCGTCGCCGCGTCAATTCTGATCGTGATCGACCAAGTGATCGTTCCGAGGCTCGAAGAAAAGTAGTGGCGCGTCTCAGTGGCGTAACCGGCAGCGGCCCGCGCAGCGGTCAGAGGCGGGCGCTCTCGGCCCATTCGGTGGGCAGCGGGAGCACCGCAGGATTCAGTCGCTCCACGATCTCGCTGAGCACTCGGTACGTCTGGTTCTCTCCGACCCACAAGTGCTTTCCGCCCTCGACAGCAACCAGTTCGCACTCCGGAACCGCGGCGAAGCGCTCTGCGGCTTCCGCGGGGCGGAGGTAGTCATCGAGCTCAGGAACCACGGCGACTAGTCGTTTGCCACTGCCCGCCCACGCAGCCAACTCGGGGGGCTCGGTTCGATGCAGAGGCGGTGACAGCAGAATGGCCCCGACGATCGGATGCTCGAGGCCGTGCTTGAGCGCGACTTCGGTGCCGAACGACCACCCGAGCAACCACGGATCAGGAAGCGATGCCGCAGCCACGAAGTCCATGGCCGCGTCGAGATCGAACCGTTCGTCGTCGCCGTGGCCGAAAACTCCGTCACTTGTTCCGCGCGGCGAGGTCACCCCGCGAAAGTTGAACCGCAGCACGGCGATATCGGCCATCGCTGGCAGCCGTGCAGCGGCCTTTCGCAGAATGTGTGAGTCCATAAAGCCGCCCGCAGTGGGCAAGGGGTGCAAGCAGACGAGAGTGGCGATCGGATCATGCGACTCGGGCACCGCGAGCTCTCCGACCAGGTTTAGGCCATCTTCCGTCTGAAGCTCAATATCGCGTCGAATGGCCGGCAACATGGTCGCTGCTCGCACGAGTTCGGTCACGGTTCCATCCTCCAGCAGTACGAGTGCCAGTGCCGCCTCGACGCGAGTTCAGCATCATCGCTCATGGGGCCATCGGCGCGCCAGACCACGACGTGCGCTTGGCCGATGGGCACTTCAGCACGACATCCCGGGCACACATAAACCTTGACTGCCTGGGCCGCGGAAACCGACTGCACCGAGTACGTGCCCGACTTCTTCGACTCGGTGCGACGCAGCCCTGCGCGCACGCGCTCGAGATCGAGGGTGTCGTCGGCGTCGTTGTGCGCACGATCCGGTGTACGCCGCGAACGCGGCCGATTACTGCGGGGCATGGATGCTCAGGCCCTAGTACCAGCCGACGCGCTGGCTGTGCGCCCAGGCGCCGCAAGGCGTGCCGTAGCGGGCCTCGATGTACCCCAAGCCCCATGTGATCTGAGTTGCGGGATTCGTCGCCCAATCATCCCCGGCGCTGGCCATCTTGTTGCCGGGAAGGGATTGCGGAATTCCGTACGCGCCCGACCTCTTGTTGTGGGCGTACACGTTCCAGCCCGACTCTTTGGCCCACAGGGCATAGAGGCAGTTGTATTCCGACGTGTCCCAGCCTCGAGCAGCGACCATGCCAGCCGCTATTGCTTGCGCCGTGCCCGGGTCAGGAGCGCCGACCGCTGGAGCGACTCCGTAGGTGACAACCTGCGACGTCTTCCAGGTCACGCGTTCGATATCGCTCACATAGGCATCGGTCGCCGCGAGCACCTGGGGAGCATGCTCCACGGCCGGGGCCATCGTTTCAGCCGTCGTCGCCGTCGACGAGGTGGGGTCGATGATCGTCGTCAGCACCAAGGCGAGGGTTGCCACAGAGGCG
>CAYWZI010000151.1:0-5607 GCA_964462815.1 uncultured Microbacteriaceae bacterium | reverse complement strand
GCGCCCCTTCTTACTTGATGCCGGTGATCTTGACTCGGGTAAGGTCAGCGCGGAAACCCTGGCGCTTCTTGTACCCGGACTTGTTCTTGAACTTCTGGATGACGATCTTCGGGCCACGGAGGTCGTTCAGCACCTCGGCGGTCACCGTGATCTTCGCGAGCTTCTTGGCGTCGGTCGTGACCGTGTCACCATCGACGTGCAGAACCGGAGTCAGCTGAATCGTGCCGTCTTCGCCCGCCTTGACGCGATCGAGCACGACAATCGTGCCGACCTCGACCTTCTCCTGCCGCCCACCGGCGCGCACCACTGCGTAGACCACGTTTCACCTTTGCTCTGTTTGATAAGAATTCGCGAGGACAACTCCTCACCCCTGTCGATGCACCATGGGCGCAACGCCGTGAGGGAGAAATCTTGGGGGTGTCGTTGCGGGCACAGCCCAGCGCACACCAACGGTCAAGAATAGCCGACGGCAGGATGCCCGGTCAAACGCGCTCGAATCGTGCCGTCGCGACCCCTCAGCCTACAATCACGAGCATGGCCGTGTTGATCGATGACCCCGCGTGGCCCGCCCACGGTCGCCTGTGGGGCCATGTCGTGAGCGACAGCTCTCTCGATGAGCTGCACGCTTTCGCGCGTCGTGCAGGAATCCCTGAGCGCGGGTTCGATCACGACCACTACGACTATCCCGAAGAGCGGCGTGACGAGCTCATCGCCCAGGGCGCCGAACCTGTGACGGGCCGCGAGCTCGTCGTGCGCCTGTCAGCCTCCGGCCTGCGGGTGAGCCAGCGCGAAAAGCGCGGGCTCTAAAGGGCGCAGCCCAGCGCGAAAAGCGCGGGCTCTAAAAGACGCAGCCCAGCGCGAGAAGCGCGGGCTCTAAAGGGCACAGCCCAGCGCGAGAAGCGCGTGTTCTCACCGCTCACCACACGGGGCTGAAGCCGTCGAGCGTGCGCACAATCGCTCCCGTCTCGATGTCGACGATGACCGTCGTGATCGAGGTCGGGCGACCGTTGACGCCGCGACCGTCGGGCACAGCATCCGCCACCGAGGGGGTCACCTCGACGGCGACAAACTGGTCGTTCGGTGAGACGGCGAGGCTGCCGAGACTGCCGCGGTCGTCGATCGTGCGCACCAGTAGCCGTGACGCGCCCGAGCCGTCATCGGCGACGAGCAGCGTGCTGAACGCGCCACCGGTCGCGTCGGGAATCGCCACCTTCTGCACCCAGAGTTCGCCAGCGGTGAAGATGGCCTCACCGCCAAACGCCAGCTGCCCCTCAAACAGCGATGGGTTGAGCCGCACCTCTTCGCCTGACTCGAGGTCAAGGTAGAGACCCCCGAACGAGTCGGCTCCCGTGAGTTTGCGCGCATCGGTCGACAGGCCGTAGACCGTCGGCACTTGGTCGATCGGCAGCACGAGCCCCGAGCCCGCGAGGTCGACCTGCAGCACCCTCTGATCAATGTCGTGCACGATGAGCGTCGTGCCGTCGGGCAAAAACTCACCCGTGATGATCGAGATCGGCTCACCGTCAAGACCCACCACAGGGGTCACGGCACGGTCTCCGGCGAGGTCGATCACGGCGAGCGTGTTCGAGAACTCGCCAATAGCCTGCTCGTCTCCCTCCGCGGGCACGCTCGAGAGCACGACGCCGAGCAGGGTGCCGACCGACGGCGCGATCAGTTGACGCACGGCGACGCCGTCCGGCAATCGGATCTCCTCGATCGCCCCCCCAGCGCCGGGCTGCATCGACTCGAGCACACTGCCGCCCGCTCCATCGTCGCGGGCGAGCACGATGACCCCTTCGACCGGGGCGAAGTGCTGGATACCGTCGGCGGCCACGATCACCTCACCGCGGCCCGAGCCGAGCAACGGCGCGCTCAGCACCTCGTCGCCCGCATCGTCACGGTCGAGGTACAGAACACTGCCCGGAGCGGTCGTGAACTGGTAGCTGAAGTCGGAGGTCGCTTCGCGCGCCGTGGCCCCGACATCCCGCACCTCGACCGTGTACTCGGTCGAGAACCGCAGCCGTTGTTCGAACTGCACGACGAGCAAGTCGTCTTGCACAGAAACGGTCACGGGTGCGTCGGGGGTGACCGTCACTTGGTCGGCAGTGACCTCGGCGAGCGGTTGGTTGGCGAACATGCGCAACTGAGTGCCGGCTTGCTCGGTGACGCGCTGGGGGTCGACGACGGCTGAGCTGAGCTTGGGGCCCTGCAGGGTTCCGAGCAGGAGGAAGATGCCCGAGATCGCGGCGAGAACCCCGGCGAGCATCCAGAACGTGCGCGTGAAGCGACGCATGGCGCGCTGCGCACGGAGCCGCTGCGAGGTGGCCGCGACGCGAGATGCGGCCGAGCCGTGGCCCGCTGCTTCTGACTCAGAAGAGGTAGGGCTCACGCGGCTGATCCACCGCCTCGACCGTGTCAGGAACGATGACGATCGCGTGCGAGCTCGTGCGGGAGGGATTGCTCTCGAACGGCCCCGAGACCTCGACCCACGTGTCGGGCTCGAGCGTCGACGGCCACCCTGGCAGATAGACCGGAACCCCGAGCGGCTGGGCGTCGACGGCGCAACACGTGACGACGAAGCGCGATACGTAGAACATGTTGTCGGGGTCGTCAACGTCGGGCGTGACGAAGCCGAGCAGAGCGGTAGCGGGCTTGCCATCGAAGAACGCGAGGTCGCTCGTTTGCCGAAGCACCGACGACCACTCGCGCACTGTAAAGCGAGCGATTGCGTCGGCGTCAGCGGTCGACGCCCGCTCGAGGTCGGCCGTGTCCGTGCTCGCGGTCGCGTTGACCTCGCGCTGCTGCGCCGTGGCGGTGCTGAGCGTGGCGGGCGGAATCACGACCATGCCGAGCGTGAAGACTCCGGCGATCGCGGCGGCGGTGAGGCCGAGCATCCGTTCGCGGCGCGGTGGCGGTGCGTCGTGCTCGTCATCATGGTCACGTCGTGTGGTCACAGCGAGAACGGCGAGCACCACAGCGACTGCGGCCATGATGACGGTGAAGACGATGTAGCGCGGGTGAATGTAGAGCACGAGCTGCCCACTGTAGGCAAGCCACAGCGTGATCGCGGCCATCGTGCCGATGATCACGAGACCGCGCCAGCGCTGCACGGCGCGCCACACAGGAGCCTTACGCAAGATAATTCACCACCAGTCCGAGCGTGAGGGTCAAGAGCCCGACAACGGTGGTCAGTTGCACGAGAGTTTGCGTGGAATACGTTGTGCGCATGAGGGCGAGCATCTTGATGTCGACGATGGGGCCGAAGACGAGAAAGGCCACGATCGAGCCCGGCAAGAAGGTCGAGGCGAACGGCAAAATGAAGAACGCGTCGACGTTGGCGCAAATCGAGATGATGAAGGCCAGCAGCATCATCGCGAGAACGCTGAACAGCGGGTCGCTGCCGAGGGCGACGAGCACTTCGCGCGGCACGACAACCTGAATCGCTCCGGCCACGAGTGCGCCGATGACGAGAGCAGGCATGAGAATGCTCGACTCCCGCACGAAGAGGTCGAGCGTCTGCTCACGCCGATTGCGCGAGTGCGAGTGACCGTCGTCGAGCCGGCACTGCTCGGCAAAGCGCCCGCTGAGCAGGTTCATGGGCTCGGGGTGCTTGCTGAACAGCCAGCCGAGAATGTTGGCGATCGCGAAGCCGCCGAGCAGGCGCGCGACGAGAATGCCGTCGTCGAAGCCGAACGCCTGGTGGGTCGTGATGATCGTGATGGGGTTGAGAATCGGCGCCGCGACGAGAAACACCATCGACTCCGGAATCGTGAACCCGCGCCGCACGAGCCCGCGCGCGAGCGGAACGTTGCCACACTCGCAGACCGGCAAAAACATGCCGAACATCGAGATGACCGCGCGCCGCCCCCATTGATTGCGCGGCAAAATGCGCAGCAGCCACGTCTCAGGAATCCAGACCTGCACAAGAATCGACAGGGCGATGCCGAGCACGATGAACGGCAACGACTCAACCAGAACACTCGTCGAGAGCGTCAGCAGGTCTTGAACCGCGTTCGGGATGCCCGCATCGAGATTCTCGGCCGTGAACGCCCGCACGGCCACGAGGCCGATAAGCACCGCGGTGGCACTGGCCGCCCACACGATGTGCACCGGGCGCATGCGCCGGGTGCCCTCGTGCTCGGAATGGTCGTGACCGTCGTGGGTGTCGACTGACTCGAGGTCGGGCTGGCTGTGGGTCACGCGGTCATTGTAGAGAACGGGCCTTAGACCATGCCCTCAGCGGGCTGGTCTGTTTGCCCCTGCGTCGTGATCGTGCCGCTCGTCACACGGCGAGAGGCGCGCTTGCGCGTGCCCGGAGCCGGCGGTTCGGGCAGCGACTCGAGCACTGAGCCGAGCAGCTCGTCGGCCGACTTCGCGTCGAGTGCCGCACGGGTGCGCGCGGGCTTGGTGGCGACGGGCAAGTCGAGCACCTCGCCTGCCGCGGTTGCGTCTGCGGGGGCCGTGGCCGCCTTCTTGGGGGCGGAGGACTCGGGTGCAGCGGAGGGCTCGGCGGGAGCATCCGTCGTCGGCGGAAGCGTGATCGCGCCCGTCGCCGTTGACGTGACCGTCTTGGCTGCGATGGTTGCGAGCGCCCGGCTGACGTCGTCGGTGATGGCGTGCGTGCCCGCCGACGGCCCCGACTTGGCGGTCGTGCCGCCACGCTGGCCTCCGTTGCCACTCGTGTTGCCACCGCCGCGACGACGACTGTTTCCTCCGGCGTTGCCACCGTTGTTGGGCCCCGAGTCGTTCGATGAGCGGTGCTTCGTGACGGGCTCGTGGTGCACGATAAGGCCTCGGCCAGCGCAGACTTCGCACGCCTCACTGAAGGTTTCGAGCAAGCCAAGGCCGAGGCGCTTGCGCGTCATCTGCACGAGGCCGAGGCTCGTGACCTCTGCCACCTGGTGCTTCGTGCGGTCGCGGCTCAGGCACTCCATGAGGCGGCGCAGCACGAGGTCGCGGTTCGACTCGAGCACCATGTCGATGAAGTCGACGACGATGATGCCGCCGATATCCCGCAGGCGAAGCTGGCGCACGAGCTCTTCGGCAGCCTCGAGGTTGTTCTTGGTGACGGTCTCTTCGAGGTTGCCGCCCGAGCCGACGAACTTGCCCGTGTTGACGTCGACGACCGTCATGGCCTCGGTGCGGTCGATGATGAGCGAGCCACCCGACGGCAGCCACACCTTGCGGTCGAGCGCCTTCTCGATCTGCTCGCTGATGCGGTGCTCGTCGAACGGGTCATGGTCGCCTTCGTGCTTCTGCACACGGTCAAGCAGATCGGGCGCGACGCCCCGCAAATACGACTCGATGGTCTGCTGCGCGTCGGAACCGCTGATCACGAGCGAGCGGAAGTCTTCGTTGAAGACGTCGCGAATGATCTTGATAAGCAGGTCGGGCTCACTGTGCAGCAGAGCGGGCGCCGGCGTGTTCTCGAGCTGCTGGCTGATGTCGGCCCACTGGCTCGTGAGGCGTTGCACGTCGAGCGTGAGTTGCTCCTCCGTGGCCCCCTCGGCCGCGGTGCGCACGATGACACCCACGTTCTCGGGCAGCACGTCTTTCAGAATCTTCTTGAGTCGCGCACGCTCGGTGTCGGGCAGCTTGCGGCTGATT
>CAYWZI010000150.1:0-5610 GCA_964462815.1 uncultured Microbacteriaceae bacterium | reverse complement strand
TCGTGCACGGTCTGGATGATGAACTCGATCGGGAACTTTGTCGGGAGCACGCCGTCGCGCTGTGCGTCGGCGGCGCGCTCGAAGGCGCTCGTCTCGGCGCCGAGCAGTGTGAGGCCACGGTGCTCAGGCCCTTCGCCGGAGCTTCCGCCAATGAACTGCGGCAGCTTGTCGACAGCCAGGAACACGCGAGCCATCGAGCCGCGGATGTCGAACGTCGAAATGGCCTTGATGAAGTCGTCGGGCAGCGCCTTCGGGTCAGTGAGGTGCTGATAGGTCGTCACCGGGTCGGCGTTCGAGGCGACGACATTCGCGCGCAACTCGGTGCCATCGGCCAGGACGACTCCGCGAGCTTCGCCGCGTTCGACGATCACGCTGGAGACAGCGCTGTTGGTGCGAATCTCGACTCCCTTCGAGCGCGCTCGTGTCGCGAGCGACTCGGCAATCGAGCCCATTCCGCCTCGGGCGAAGGCGAATGCCCCCATCTGGCCGTTGACCTCACCGATGGCGTGGTGACCGTACACGAACGCCCAGCCCGGCGTGCTCGGCCCGCCGTACACCGACACGACGCCGAGGAAGGTCATCAGTCCGGAGAGGATGTCGCTCGAGACATAACGGTCGAGCAGATCGCGGATCGAAAGGTTGAAGAACTCGTCAAACAACCGGCCCTCGCCGCTCTCCTCGAAGATCTGCATCACGGTCGACATCGATGGCGGCTCGCTGCTCAAGATGATCGACCGGGTGAGCTGGGCGAAGCGCTCGAGCCGCAGGCCGAACTGAAGGAAGCCGTCACTGGCGCCGGGGGAGACCCGCTCGATCTCCTTGAGCGCCTTCGCCAGTTCCCGATAGAGGTGGAGGTGGCGGCCATCTTCCAGGATGCTCGAGGTGCCCATGTCGGTCTGATAGAGCTCGAGGCCGTGAGTCGACAGGTCGAGCTCTTTCAAGATCACGGGGTGCAAAAGCCCTGACACGTACGAGCACGACGACATGCGATAGCCAGGGATCAGCTCTTCCGTCACCGTGGCGCCACCAACAACATGCCGACGCTCGAGAACGAGCGTCTTCAGGCCTGCGTCAGCAAGGTAGTTGGCAGTGATCAAGCCATTGTGTCCAGCGCCAATGACGATCGCATCCCATGACGTGTGTTCCACGGTGAACCCTTCTTCGAGTGTGTACTTAATCGTTCGACTTCGTGAGAGTGCTTATGCCGACTCAGTGACTCGAGCCAGTGCCCGGCCGATTGCGAGGGCCGTGAGTTCCACGTCTGTTTCGGTGTGGGTCGCCGAGAGGAAGAACAAGCCACGGCTCGTCGACCGCACGCCCTCACACTGCAATTCCTGCAGAAATGTGCCCAGCCGAACTGCATCGGATGACGCGACATACGATGCGCCGTCGATCAGGGGAACGTCTGGCCCGAATCGAAGCTGAAGCATTCCGTCGACCGCGTGAACGTTCAGATCAGCCGACGTCGAGGCCGCCACCTCGCGAATCGCAGCGGCGAGCTGATGGGTGGTCGCGGCAATTCCCGGGTACGGGTTGCTCTCGCGCAGAGTGCGCACGGTCGCTACAGCGGCGGCCATTTGGGCGACGCCCGTGTTGTAGGTGCCCGAGTGGTTCACCTGCCCACTACCGACCGCCGCGAGAAGGTCGGCTCGGCCGCCCAGCACCGCAACGGGGTAGCCCGCGGCGATCGCCTTGGCATAGATCGTCAGGTCGCCATGCACGCCAAGACGTTGCTGGGCGCCGCCGAGAGCGACTCGAAAGCCGGTGACGACCTCGTCGACAACGAAGACGATGCCGTAGCGCCGACACAATTCCGCGACCTGGGTCAGGTAACCGGGAACGGGCTCAATGACACCGGTGTTGCACATGATCGGCTCCATGAGCAGCGCCGCAATAGAGCTGTGGTGCTCGGCGACGAGCTCTTCGAGAGCGGCGTAATCGTTCCAGCGGCACAGGAGCACGTCGGTCGCGGACGCGGCAGACTGGCCCGGAGTGAGCGACGGCTCACCGCTCTCGAGGCCCGTGGGGTCGACGAACAGCGGGTCGAGCCACCCGTGGTAGTGGCCAACGAATCGGATCACCTTCTGTCGACCGGTCGCGGCGCGTGCCACGCGAACGGCCAACAGCGCCATCTCCGTCCCTGATGATCCGATCCGCAACTGCTCAACCCACGGCACGGCCTGAGTGATCAACTCAGCGAGCTCGAGTTCTTCATCGCATTGCCCGGCGAACAACTGCCCGCGCTCGAGTGAGCGTCGCACAGCGTCAACCACTGCTTCGGGCGCGTGGCCGAGAATGTGGGGCCCCATTCCCATCGCATAGTCGATGTACTCGTTGCCGTCGGAGTCCCACATGTGAGACCCCGCGGCCCGAGCGAACGTCAATGGCGTCGGAAAACCGCGGAGGCGAACGTTCGAGTTGACGCCGCCGGGAATCACGGCCTTGCGCAGCTCGTGCGCATCGACTGATCGGGGGGTCGAGTTCTCGTCGACCACAGTGCCTTCGTGTGACATATGCGATTGCCTCTTTCAGACGCACGGGATGCGCCGCGGTGACACTACATCGGATTTGGTTTATCGATCTACCTAGAATGTACTGAGTTCCACCGCACCGGAGGTTCGGTGTCGACAACCGCACTACGCGCAGTCGAGTCGAACTTGGCCGCACGCCTTGACTTACGTCGAGTCGAATGGCAATCTACCAGTGGTAATACCAATCTTACCACTTGATCAAGGATGATTGATGACTGAGACCGCCGCTGTGACCGAGCACCGACAGTCGTCGCCCTCGGTCCTCGAGCAGCGCGGCAGTGAGCACTCTTTCGATCTCGGCGCGGTTCCGTGGAGCCGGCGCGACGCGTATATGGCGCTCACCACCAACGTCGCGACGATGGATCATCCCGGCCGCAACCACACCATCGATCCTGGGCTCTACCTCACCGACGTGTCGGGAAGTCGCCTCTGGCGATGGAACGGTGTGTTCCGCATCCTGATCACCAAAGACCGCTCGGTCGTTGAACCGACGGCGATTGAAGGCCGGCCCGGCGTGCTGCGCATCACCGCGGAAGGCGGCGAGATCGAAGCGACGTGGGATGGCGCCGACACCATCCGATTCCGCGGTCACGGCATTGGCATGCGATTCGTGCAGAGCGTCATTGACCCGATGGATGCCGCGCTGGCGTTCCCGATTGGTGACAACGAGTGGCGCCTTCAGATGGGCGAAGACGCCCACTACTCGATCTCTCGCATCGCCGGAACGCTGACCGTCGATGCGCCACGCGTCCGCACGGGAGTCGCTGACACTGTCGACCGAAAGGTTGTTGACGCTTTCGCGGGCGACTCGGGGCTGTTCGACATCGCCCTGACGCAGTACGAGAGCGGATATCAAGCGCCCGCCCAATTCCGCTCGTTCGATGACGCCTCAGCGGCAACCCTCGCAGAATTCTCTGACTGGTGGTCGGCGTATCGCCCGCACGCCACGGGCGTGACCGAAGCGGTCGCGTACATGACGTGGTCGACGATCGTTGCCGCTCGAGGAATCCTGGCGCGGCCGGCAATGCTCATGTCGAAGAACTGGATGAATGCGGTCTGGAGCTGGGACCACTGCTTCAACGCGCTGGGCTTGGCGCGATCGCATCCCGATCTTGCGTGGGATCAGTTCATGCTTCTGTTCGACCACCAGCACCCACAAGGAGCGCTTCCCGATCTCGTTCACGACAACGGGCGCATGTGGGGTTTCGTGAAGCCGCCGGTGCACGGGTGGACTCTTGACCACCTCATCGACATCGGGGTCGCCACGCCCGAGCGCGTCGCCGACATCTACCCTCGGCTGGTCGCGTGGACGGAATGGTGGATCACCTATCGCGACCTGAACGGCGACGGGCTACCCGTCTACTTCCACGGCTGCGATAGCGGCCAAGACAATTCGACCGCCTTCGATGCCGAGGGCTTCCCGGCTGCGAGCCCTGACTTTGCGGCCTTCTTCGCCTTGCAGCTGCGCTGTTTGGCTCGCGTTGCGACCATGCTCGGTCGTGCAGACGAAGCCGCTACCTGGCACGAGCGAGAGTCGACGATGGTCGGCTTGCTCGTCGAGAAGCTCTGGGGCCCCGAGGGCTTCTCGCCTCGAGGAACGATCGACAACGCAGAAATGCGAAGCGCCTCGGTCAGTCAGGTCGGATTCATCCCGCTTCTTCTCGGGGATGCTCTGCCGAACGACGTGCGAGAGGCCCTTGTCGCCCAGTTCCTATCCAGTGGATTGCTGACCGACTTCGGTGTGGCCAGCGAGAGTCCACTGAGCCCTTCGTACGAGCCCGACGGCTACTGGCGCGGCCCCATCTGGTCCCCGACGACACTCCTCGTTGCCGAAGGCCTGGGGCGGTGCGGTCGACCCGATCTCACCGCCACGATTGGCGAGCGTTTCATGGCCAACTGCGACGTCAACGGCTTCGCTGAGAACTATGACGCCGTCACCGGAGTCGGACTGCGCGACCGCGCATACAGCTGGTCGGCGAGCGTCTACAGCTTCTTCGCCGAGCACCCCATGATCATTCGAGAGCGCATGGCTTCTCGGAACTAGACGAGGCGCTTCCTCGCGGAGGCATCTCGCTCGGTCACACAGTGGCCGGGCCCGACCACACCAAGAATGATGAAAGGCAGAAAATGTTTGCATCACGTCGCAGGCTGACGGGCGTTGCGCTCGCAGCTGTCGGGGCGATGGCACTGAGCGCGTGCGCTCAGACCACCCCGGCCGAGCCTGAAGTGGAAGTTTCCGGCTCGCTCACCATTTGGACCGAGGACTACTACGTCGCCATCTTCGAACCCCTCGCGGATGCGTGGGCTGAAGAGGTCGGCATCGAGATCGAGTTCGTCACGAAGGACTTCTTCGAGATGACCGACCAGTTCGTCGCCGCGGTTCCCGCGGGCGAGGGCCCGGACCTCTTCATCGGCCCCCTCGACGCAACTCGACTCGTGGGCGACGGCGTCGTCGCCTCGGTTGAGCTCGGGGACAAGGCCGACCTTTTCGCGAGCAACGCACTGACCGCTGGGCAGGTTGACGGGGTTCAGTACGGCATCCCGTTCTCGATCGAGAACGTCGCCCTGTACCGCAACCCTGACCTCGCGCCGGAGCCGGCGGCAGACTTCGATGACGCCATCGCCACGGGCAACGCGCTCGTGGCCGAGGGTCGCGCAGACTCACCATTCGCGGTCGGAATCGGCCCGGACGGAAACTCCTACCTGATGATGGGTCTGCAGTCGTCGTTCGGCAGCACTCTTTTCGATGGTGAAGAGTTGACGATCGACGATGAGGCTGGTCAAGCTTTCGCTGCCGCACTGGGCGAGTGGGGTGCTTCGGGAGCAATCAACCCGGACATGACGCTCGACATCGCTCTCACGCAGTTCAAGGAAGGCCGCACGCCGTACCTGATCACTGGTCCGTGGGACCTCAACGGCATCAAGGAGTCGGGAGTGCCCTACGTTCTTGACCCGATTCCCTCAGCTGGCGGCGAGACCGCTTCGCCGTTCGCGGGCTTCTACGGTGTGTTCCAGAGCAGCGAAGCGGCGAACCCGTTGGCTGCGTCACTGTTCCTCACCGACTTCATGACCCGCACGG